>JACPSR010000162.1 GCA_016193175.1 Candidatus Omnitrophota bacterium | reverse complement strand
TGGGAACTCCAAGAGCTCGCCGGCCATGGCGTCATCGAGGCCGTAGAGGCGGGCGATCCCGTCCCCGACCTGGATGACGCGCCCGATGGAGTCGAGGCGCACCTGCGAGCGGTAGCGCTCCAGCTCCTGCTTGAGGGCGAGCGAGACTTCTTCGGGACGCAACCGTGCCATTTCTCAACACTGCTCCAAGCCTCAAGCTACAGGCCGCAAGCCGTCAACCTCAACCCACTCCACGAGGGTCAAGTCCTTGTAGCTTGCAGCTTGCAGCCAACATGCGATCTGTTGCTATGCTAGTGGACGCGAACGGTGGTGAGGCGCTCGCGCAGCTCGTCGAGCTGCCGCTGGATCGAGCCGTCGATCACCCGGTGGTCCAAGCGGACCTGGAGGCCGCCCAGAAGCTCCGGAGCGATCTCCGGACGGAGCTCGATCGCTTTGCGCTCGCGACGCTCGAGCGCGGTCCGCAAGCGGCCGAGCACCGCCTCAGGCAAGGGGCGCGCGGACCGCACGATGACGCGCAGGCGGCCGTGCTCCTCGTCCACCAGCGCCTGGAGCGCCTCCACGATCTCCTGGAGGAACTCCGCGCGTCCCAACGAGACCACCATGTGGACGAACGCGCTGACGAGGCCGGACCACGAGCCCTTGAGCGCACGGTCCAGCACGCCCACCTTGTCAGCCGGCTCGACGTCAGGGTTCAGCAAGAATTGGCATAGATCAGGCTCCTCATGGATGAGCCGGTCAAGGAGGATCGCCTGCGCCAGCGCGTCGTCGAGCTGGCCCTCAGCCTTCGCGGCTTCAAAGAGCGCCTGGGCGTATCGGCTCGCAATCGGATCAGAAGCCATCAACAATCACTGGAATCATTTTTGTTCCAGCTCGTCCAACACCGCATCCACGATCTGGCGGTCGGCCTTCGGATCGAGCTTCTGGCGGAGGATGCGCTCGACGGCCTCCAGCGTCATCCCGGCGACTTGATCCCGCAGGGTGACCTTGGCTTTCGCCAATTCCAGCTCGATGGTCTCCTTGGACTTGGCGATGATCGTCCGGCCCTGCGCCCGGGCCTGCTCTTGAATCTCAAGCGAGACCCGCTTGCCCTCCAGAATCGCCTCCTGGATCTTCACGCGCGCCTCCTCATGGATCTTGGCGAGCTTCCGGCCGTACTCCTCCTGCAACCGCGCGACCTCCTGTTTGGTCTGGGCGGCCCGACGCAGATCGTCCTCGATCTGCGCGCGCCGCTGGTCCAGGATCCGCAGGACGGGACGCCAAAACAGCTTGCCCAGCACCACGACCAGCAGGAAGAAGCCCACCAAGGTCGTGAGGAGCTGCGCCAGGAGATCCATCCGAGGTTCGAGGAGGCCGCCTTCCCTTAGTGCAGGCTGATGATGCCGAAGCCGAAGAGCAGGACGACGACCAGGGCGTAGATGGTCAGGGCTTCGATGAAGCCGCAGCCGATGATCATCGCCGCCTGAATCTGCTGGCCGGCTTCCGGCTGACGCGCGATCGCCTCCATCGCCGCGGCCACGGCCTTCGACAACCCTAAGGCGCAGAACATCGCAGCCAGCGCGAGCGCCAGCGGCAAGGCGAGCGCCAAAATCCCCTGTGGTGTCCCCATCAGTCCCCTCCCTTGTGTTGTACGCGGCCATGTGGCAACGCCAGGCTCAGGTAGGCGCTGGTCAGCCACGTGAAGATCATCGCCTGCACGAACCCGAAGAGCAGGACGAGCGGCACGATCAAGAGATGGAGCGGAAGCCCAACCGGCGCGTGCGGCCGACCCAACGCCAAGAGCCCCAGCACGAAGAAGACGCCGAGCAGGATGTCATCGCCCGTCACGTTGCCGAAGAGCCGCAGCGCCAGGCTCACGGGCCGCACCAGCTCTCCCAGGATATGCGTCACCGGCGCCAATGTCACGAGGCACAGGAACCACTCGCCGAGCCCCCGAGGGCTTCCCATGAGGTGGTGCAGGTAGCCCAGCAGTCCCTGGAAGCGGATTGCGGTGAACTGGACGTAACAAAACACCGCCAGCGCCAGCGCCGCGGTGGTCACGAACCCCCCGCTGATCACCTCGGCGCCTTTCAGGATGATCCCGCCGGTGGGCGATTTCAGACCGGGAATCAGCACGGCCCAATTCATGGCCAGGATATAGAGGAAGAGGGTTCCGAGAAACGGGAGGAAGCGGCGGGTATACGACCCCAGGCTCGACACAAACGCCTGCTCAAAGGTCTCGACGATCAGCTCGGCAAGCGCTTGGGCTCGACCTGGAATGATGGTGGAGCGATGGACCGCGAAGAGCAGTGAGCCTGCCAGCGCGCAGGCGATCAGGATCGCAAAGACGACGTTCTCCCAGGCATGGAGCCAATGACTGACCGGCCCCTCGTGCAGCCCCGACAGGACGACGGTCACGAGGTTCGGGGCCTCGGGCATGGTCTCTCCCCCCTCGGCGGCCCAGACGACCGGACACCAGTCCATCATCACTAGGCGGCCACGCCTCGAAGGGCGCCAAGACCCAAGGCCACAAACCACAGGGAGAAGCCGGCCACGAATCCAAGCGGGGAGCTCCAAGGGCCGAGCAGCAAGGCGGCCCCGATCACGTAGAGCACCGGAACTTTCAACACCACGAGGCTCGCGGTCTTCCACCACCGCCGGCGCTGAGGAGATCCGATGGGCTTGACCAACATCCCGTTCACCCAGACGTTGGCGAGCGCCCAGAGCATCCCGCCGGCAAGCCCGATGGCCGCGCGCCATCCCCACGTCCACGCAACTATCGGGAGCAGCGCCGCACTCAGGATTCCCATGAGCCGGAAGGCGCGCGTGAGAAACGGCATGGGTCTATGCGTGTTTGTCCTTCGGCCCCTCAGCTCTCCGGAGGGCGGCGCGAAGCTCTCGCGCCGCCCCGATGAACCCCAGCGCCAAGCCGACGATCGTCAGCCACGGAAACGTCCCCACCCGTCTATCGAAGAACCATCCGACGAGAACGCCCGCGATGGGCACCAGCGCCAACGTCAAGGGAATCGACAAGAACTCCCCCATACGTTGAACCCATAGCGGGGCGTGAGAGCGATCGCGAGAGGGTTGGTTCCGGATTGTCGGCGGGCGCATTATAACATACACCCCCACACCACAGAAGCACAGAATCCCACCAAGACACAGAGAAGACCGTTCGTGCTTCCTCTGTGGTTCTGTGGCCCTTCTGTGGTTCTGTGGTATCGTCAGAGGAGATTCACGACCGCGCTCGCGCGCAACATACCAAGCAGCGCTCCGGGAAAGAGGCCCAGGAGCAGCGTCCCCGCCCCGCAGACCCCAAGCGCCCAGCGGATCGCGGGCCCGGTCGCAAGCGGCGACGACGTCGCGGGCGCGACGAGGTACATCAACCGGATGATGTTCACGTAGTAGTAGAGCGCGACCGCGCTGTTGATGATCCCGGCGATCGCGAGGACCGCCAGGTGCGCCTCGATGGCCGCGCCGAAGAGGAGGAACTTGCCGAAGAATCCGAGGAGCGGCGGGATGCCGGCGAGCGAGAGGAGGAAGAGAGCGCACAGGAGTGCTACGCCAGGCGCTCGCCTGGCGAGCCCGCGGAAGGCCTCCAGCGACTCGCTCCCCGCATCGTCCACGACCGCGACGGCGCAGGCGAAGATGCCAAGGTTCATGAAGAGATACGCGACGAGATACAGGAGCAAGCCCTCGAGGCTGAACCGCGTGTGGACCGCAACGCCGATCAAGAGGTAGCCGACCTGGCCGATCGTGGAGTAGGCCAACAGGCGCTTCACGTTCGTCTGCGCGAGCGCCACGAGGTTCCCCAGCGTCATCGTCACGACGGCCAGCCACAGCGCAAGCGGCGCCAATGAAGGCCACGCAGGCTCAAGGGCGGTCATGAGCCGCAGGAGGAGGGCGAAGCCGGCGGCCTTGGGACCGACGGAGAGCAGCGCGGCGACTGCGGTGGGCGCGCCCTCATACGCGTCCGGCGTCCACATGTGGAAGGGGACCATGGAGATCTTAAACGCAAGCCCCGCCAGCAGGAGGGCCACCGCGACCCGCAGCGCATGGGTCATCGATCCGTCCAGCGCGGCGCTTGCGCGCAGGAGGTCCGGAAAGGCCAGCGCGCGGGTGAGCCCGAAGAGGATCGACATCCCGAAGAGCATGATGCCGGAGGACAACGCGCCGAAGAGGAGGTACTTCAGCGCCGCTTCGGCCGAGCGCGGCTCATCGAGGCATCCGACCAGGACGTAGGAGCTGAGGCTCACGAGCTCCATCGACAGGTAGGCCATGAGGAGGTGGTTGGCCTCCGCCATGAGCATGAGGCCGACCCCCACCAACAGGACGAGGCCGAGACACTCTCCGCGCAGGGTGCGTTCCATCTCGCGCGAGGCCATGAGGAGCAGGAGGACGATGGCGACCGATCCCCACGCGATCCAGCGCAGCGCCAGGCTGAACGGATCAGAGACGATGAGGCCGAAGAAGAGGCCCGTTCCGGCCGGAGCGTGAAGTCGCCACAAGGCCGCGCCGCTGGCCAAGACGGCGGCCCAGGCCACGCCCAGGGCGGGCTGGGAGCGTCTGGTTGATGCCCCGAGCACCATCACGAGCAGCGCCCCGAGACTGAGGATGGCCTCTGGCCACCACGCCCGGAGACTCTCAAGGATTACCGTACCCATCACAGGGATGTGTTCGGTGTTCGGTGTTCGGTGTTCGGTGTTCGGTGTTATCACAACGAACTATGAACAACGAACAACGAACAAAACTGTGGTTTCAACGTCCAAGCACGTGCGCGAGGAGCTGCTGGAGCGAGCCCTCCTGGATCTGGAGCATCAGCAAGGGATAGCACCCCAGGGCTAAGATGACGAGCAACAGCGGCACGAGGCTCGCCACCTCCAAGGGCGTGATGTCCGGCATCGTCCGCCACCGCTCATTGAGCGCTCCCAAGAGCACGAGCTGCATCACCCGGAGCATGTAGGCCGCGGCCACCACGATCCCCGTCACCGAGATCATGGTGGGCCACACCCAGATCCCGAACGCGCCGATCAGCGAGAGGAATTCGCTGACGAATCCGCTGAGGCCCGGCAGGCCCAGCGAGGCGAGGCTGAAGAAGGTCAGGAGGCCTGCGTAGACCGGCACGCGCGCGCCCAATCCCCCGAACGCGTCCAGCTGCCTCGTGTGCGTGCGTTCGTACAACACCCCGACCAGCAGGAACATCCCGCCGGTGATCGTCCCGTGGTTGAACATCTGGAGCAAGGCGCCGTTCAGGCCCTCGCGATTGAAGCTCGAGAGGCCGAGGAGCACGAAGCCCATGTGGGACACCGAGGAGTAGGCCACGAGCCGCTTGAAATCGGTCTGCGCCATGGCCACGAACGCCCCGTAGACGATGTTGATCATCCCGAGGATCGCCATGGCTCCCGCGAACCACTGCGCCCCCTCCGGCAGGATGGGATAGGCGATCCGGAAGAACCCGTAGCCGCCCATCTTCAGCAGCACCCCGGCCAGGAGGACGCTGATGGGGGTGGGCGCATCCACGTGCGCGTCGGGCAGCCACGTATGGAACGGAAACACCGGCACCTTGACGGCGAACCCCAGAAAAAAGGCGAAGAAGAGCAGCCGCTGAAACGCCAGGTCAAGCGTGTGCCCCATGCTCGCCAACTGGACCATGTCGAAGGTGTGCGCGCGGAAGTAGAGGGCCAGGATGGCGAGCAGCATGGCGAGGCTGCCCGCGAGCGTGTAGACGAAAAACTTGAAGGCCGAGTACTCCCGGCGGCCGCCGCCCCAGATGCCGATGAGGAAGTACATGGGCACGAGGACTATCTCCCAGAAGACGTAGAAGAGGAAGAGGTCAAGCGCCAGGAAGGTGCCGAGCATCCCGACTTCGAGGAGCAGGTAGAGGAAGTAGTACTCCTTCCGCCGCTCGGTGATGGACGATGAGGCGAGGCACGCGAGGAAGCCGAGGAGTGCCGTCAGCAGGACCATGGGCAGGCTGATCCCGTCGACCCCGAGGGAGTAGAAGATGTTGAGCTGCGGGATCCAGGAGAGCCGCTCGTGAAACTGCATCGCGGCCTGGCTTGTCTGGAAGCCTCGCAGGAGCGCAAGCGACACGATCAGCGCCGCGCCCGTCGAGAGCAACGACGCCGCGCGAATGGCCCGAACCGCCGTGCGGGGAAGGGCCAAGACGATGAGCATCCCACTGAGCGGACACAGGAGCAGCAGCGTCAGCAGCATGAATGAGCTCCCTGCATGAGTTGAGAAGCCAGATCGAAAACCCGTTGGCGCGGGCAGCGGGTGACGCCGGAGGGGAGGCCCCTGCCGGCCGGCCGTTCGACCTCGACCGACCTCACCTCGTATCCGATGACAGCACCCCAGGGCCCCTGCGTGGGTCAGGACGGCCGGCGGGGTCCCGCAGGCGGCAGGCCCCGCTGCCCAGCGGAGCTTTTCGACGAAGCACCTCTGCCATCTGAACGACTCGTCTCCGATGACTCAGCGGCGCATGATGGCCGAAAACACCACGACGGCAACGACCACCACCAAGAGATACTGCTGGATGATCCCGGTCTGGAGCCACCGGAGGGAGGCCCCCAGCCCGCGGACCATTCGGGCCAACCCATTGACGAGCCGATCGACCACGGCCCGGTCAAACCGCTCCTTCCACTGGCCGATCGACCACCCGAGCCGCCCGGCCAGATCGACCGCGCCGTCGATCACCCGCAGGTCAAAACGGGAGAGCCCGCGCGACGCGGCGAGGAACGGATTGATGAGGACGCGGGCGTAGAACTCATCGACGTAGTACTTGTTGGCGGCGAGCCGGTAGAGCCGGCTACCGAGCGGGCGCAGCGGAGCCGGGAGGAAGCGGCGATGTTTGACCCCCACCGTCCACGCCAACCAAATCCCAACGCCTGCGAGCAGCCACGATGACACAAGGAGCGGGAGGTCGACGCCCTCGTGGGACACCGTCGCGCCCAAGAGGTGAAAGATCGGTTGATGGAACCAGGGGGATCCCATCAGGCCGGCGAAGGCAGCGCCGACGGCAAGAAACACCATCGGGATGACCATGACCTTGGGCGACTCGTGGGCGTGGCGCTCCGCGCGCTCCGGAGGCCGGCCTTCGAAGCATCGCAGGTACAGCCGGAAGATGTAGCCGGCGGTCATCGCCGCTCCGAAGAGGAGCCACCCCATCACCCAGGGACGCGTCCGTTGCGCCTCGAGCAGGATCGCGTCCTTGCTCCAGAAGCCGCTGAGGGGAAAGAGCCCGCTCATGGAGAGCGCCGCGATCAGGAAGACGCCGGCCGTCCACGGCATCGATCGGCGCAGAGCGCCCAGGTGATCCAGCTCTTGCTGATGCGTCGCGTGGATGACGCTGCCCGCGGCGAGGAAGAGCAGCGCCTTGAAGAAGGCGTGGGTGGCGAGGTGGAACATCGCCAGCGAGGCGGCCCCAAGCCCCAGCGCCGTCATCATGAGCCCCAGTTGGCTCAGCGTCGAGTAGGCGAGAACGCGTTTGATGTCCGTCATGGTGAGGGCGATGGTCGCGGCGAAGAGGTGCGTCAGGAGGCCGATCGCCAGCACAAGCTGCAGGCTCTCCGGCGTAAAGAGCGGCAGGGTCCGCGCCACGAGGTACACGCCGGCCGCCACCATGGTGGCGGCGTGGATGAGCGCCGAAACCGGCGTCGGGCCTTCCATGGCGTCAGGGAGCCACACGTGGAGCGGAAACTGGGCGGATTTTCCCGCCGCCCCGAGAAAAATCAGCGCGCTGATGACGGTCAAGAGCCCATGGGGAAACTGGCCCTGCATCGACCCGAGCTCGCTCAAGCGCAGCTCGTGCGTCGTCCAGGCGAGCAACAGGATCCCCAGGAGCAAGCCGGTGTCGCCGATGCGGGTCGTGATGAACGCCTTGCGGCCGGCCTCGGCGGCGGCGGGTTTCTCAAACCAAAAGCTGATGAGGAAATAGGAGCAGAGCCCCACGAGCTCCCAGCAGGCGTAGAGCAGGAGGAAGTGGTCCGCCATG
>JACPSR010000161.1 GCA_016193175.1 Candidatus Omnitrophota bacterium | reverse complement strand
AGGCAGGCCTCGAGCGGTTTCTGAAGGATTGGGAGAAGCTGCCGGCTGAGGCGAAGGCGTGGAAGTCCTCGGGAAAGACGATTGGGGCCGAAGTGAGTGGCCAGTGATCAGTGGTCAGTGACGAGTGAAAAGCTCGACGAGGACGTTGCCCTTGAAAAAATCCGTGGCAGCGGTTGTGGTGCTCGGGTGCGCGCTCAGCCTGACGTCATTCGTCTGGGCGAAGGCCAACCCCTCGCGTCGAAACTCGAGTCCGGCAACCACAGAAGGCGGGACGAGACCCGCTGTGGCCATCGCAAAAGGCGAGTCGGAGCGGCAGACTGAGCCAGGCCCTCGCGGTGATCGCGGACGTGACAAAAATGATCTGCAGCGTTATTGGGACGACGTCAAAAGTTCCCTGAAGCAGGGCGCCTATCGGGACGCGCTCCAGTCGATCGACATCATCCTTTCCATTGCGCCAAACGACCCTCGGGTACCGCTCTACCGGTCGCTGTGTGAGCGCCGCCTGCAAGGCCCCCCGTTGTTCGCGCAGCTCTCCCCTGCAGCTCTCACCTCGTTGAAGGAACGGCTCCACCAAGAGGAGCAGGACGAGCGGCGCTCGGCCGCTCAGCAGAAGGCGCTGGAGCGTCTGATCCGCAATGAGCAGGTCAGGTGGGATCAAGAGCTGAAGACGCTCCAGCAGCAGGCGGAGCGCGAGGAGAAGCTAAAACGTCAGCAGGCCCAGGCCGAGGAGATCAGCCGAAGACACGCTCAGGAGCTCCAACGCCGTGCGGCGATCCAGCCGCCCGCCCTACCGGTCAGTTCCCTTGAGCCTCGCCCAGCTCCAACCATGGTCTCGCCGAAAGTTGCCGCGCCTGTGCCAGGAGCGCCGGCCCACGAAGTTCCGGTGGCTGCCCCCCCGCCTGCGCTGTCCGCCGAAGGCGGACCCTTCGGCCCGCCGGGCCGAAACGCAGGTGGGGGGGTGGAGCTCGCCCCGGTTGTCATTCGGACCCCTCCGGAGCAGGCAGGGGAGCCCGCTCCACCAGCGACCCCCACCATCACGGAACATGCTGCGCCGCCGCCCGGGGCTGTGCAGATCAACGCGCGCCAGATGAATGTTTCATCGAATCAGAACATCGCCGTCGCTGAAGGAGAGGTGGAGGTCCTGTTTGAAAACGCGATCCTCACGTGCGACCACCTCACCTTGTTCACCGACACCAAGGACGTGTACGCCGAAGGGCGCGTCCGGCTTCAGGAAGGCTCCCAGGTGTTCCGAGGGGAGATGGCCCACTACAATTTCAACACCAAGAAAGGCCGCTTCCTCCAAGGGACGCTCTCCTCGCCGCCGTGGCACGAGCACGGCCGCTCCGTCGAGCATCTGGCTGAGGGGGTGTTCCAGGTGACGCCGGGGTATCTCACGTCGTGCGAGCTTGAGCCTCCGCACTTCAAGTTCTTCGGACGCCGCGCGGTGGTCTTCGCTGATGACAAGCTCGCGCGCGCCGGCCATTTCACCATGTTCGTCGAGCAATTTCCCTTGTTCTACCTCCCCTGGATGACGGTGGCCGATCGCCAGTCGCCCTTCTTCATCGTCCCGGGAAAGAACAAGCAGTGGGAAACGTTCGCCCTCATGGGCTATCGGTACGAGGTGCCAGACGAGGTGCCGGGGCCCGCCAATCAGCGAGGGACGATCAAGCTCGATTGGCGTCGCGCGCACCGCTGGGGGGGCGGGGTGGATCACCGGTTCGATGACAAGCTCCTGGGAAAGGGCTTGCTCAAGCTTTACTACAATGAGTCGCGCTATCTCCGGGTGGAGGACCCCAAGGCCAATCTTCCAAAGGGGGCGGTGCTGAACCGCCACCGCGCCATGTGGCGGCATCGCTGGCTCCCGATGCCGGATACCACCGTCATCACCGATATCCAAACGTTCAGCGATGCCAACTACCGGAAAGATTTCCTCTTCCGCGAGGAGTTCAGCAGGGAGGACGCCCCGCCGGGGGCTCTTGTCTCAGTGGTGACAAGTGCCCCGGATTATTCCGTGAGCGGGGTCCTGCAGAAGCGCATGGATCGCTTTGAGACCGCCACCAACTTATTGCCGGAGCTGAGCGTCGATGCGAGAGAGCAACGCATTGGAGAGACGCAGGCATTCACGCAGACCAAACTCAGCCTCAGCAGTCTTCAGACAAAGCGGGCGCACTCGGACAACGACACCGATGTTGTCCGCGTCGACTGGTTCCAGCAGTTCAGGTACGCCTTGAGCCTGTTCCGCCCCATCGAAGTCACTCCAAGAGCGGGGATCCGGCAGACGTTCCATACCAAGGATAAGCAGGGAGGGGCTGAGCGTCCCCAGGGAAAGCGCGACCTGATCAGCGGGCAGTTCTCGATGGGGAGCGACGCCAGCCTGAAGCTCTTCCGGATCTTCCCCCTGACGACCAACGCCCTCGGCCTCGACATCAATTGGTTGCGGCACGTCCTGACCCCGACCCTGAGCTACAGCTACGTTCACCGTCCCACTGTTCCTTCAGACCTCCTGTCGTTTTCCACAAGCGGGGGCGTTACCAACAGGCTCTCGTTGGGGCTGGAGAACAAGCTCCAGACGAAACGGCCGACCGGGGAGAAAGGGAAGCTCGCCTCCTATGACCTGGGGCGATTCACCATCTCGCTCCCCTACACATTCCGCGGCAGCGGAAACAAGAACGGCGGCGTGCTGGGGGACTGGTCGCTTGATCTTGAAACGACCCCCTGGCCGTGGCTCTCGCTTGAAACCGATTGGGTCTACCCCAGCCACTTCACGAAAGGCTCGCGGGATTCCCGCGTGACGACGTGGAACACGAACCTTACGATCGTGAATCCAAAGACCCAAGCCAGCCTGCGCGAACTGGAGCGGCGGGTGACTGAGGAGACCGTCTCGAAGCAATTTCAGATGCGGCCGGTCGGCTTCACCTGGAAGGAGGTGGCCGGCGGCGCGAAGCGGTTCAGGAACCTGCGGGAGTCCCAGTACAACCTGGTCAGGGACCTTCACGATTGGCTGGCGACGTTCATCTATCGCGTCGACCGGGAATTCGGGGAAGAGCTCTTCCTCATGCTGACACTGAAGGCCTACCCGAACTTCCCGATCGAGTTCGACGATTCCTACCACCAGCCGAAGATCGGCTCCCAGAGCGACCCTTTCTCTCCCGTCCGCAGCTAAATTTCACGGAGCGACAGTGAGATGGACATCAGCGTGATCGGGGCCGGGCACGTCGGGCTGGTGACGGGCGCCTGCTTCGCGGACCTCGGGAATCGCGTCGTGATGGTGGATCACGACGCTCGCCGAATCGCGAGCCTCAAACGGGGCGTCATGCCCTTCTACGAGCCTGGGCTCAACGAGCTCGTGGCGCGCGGGGTGCGGGAGAAACGGCTGAGCTTCACGACCTCGATGAAGGAGGGGGTGGAGAAGTCCACGGTCATCTTCATCGCCGTGGGCACGCCCCAGAAAGCGACCGGGGAGACGGACCTGGTGTACGTCGAGAACGTGGCCCGCTCCATCGCCAGGCACCTCTTGAGCTATCGGCTCGTCGTGGAGAAGTCCACCGTGCCGGTGCAGACGGGGCAGTGGGTCGCGCGGACGATCAAGGCGTCTCTCAAGAAGCCCGCGCCCTTCGACGTCGCCTCCAACCCCGAGTTTCTCCGCGAGGGAACCGCCATCCAGGACTTCATGAAGCCAGACCGGATCGTCCTGGGAGTGGAGGGCAAGCGCGCGAAGGATCTTCTGTACGCGCTCTACAAGCCGCTCGGTGCCCCCATCGTGGTCACCGATATCACGAGCGCCGAGCTGATCAAGCACGCCTCGAACTCGTACCTCTCGATGAAGATCTCCTTCATCAACGCCATCGCCCAGCTCTGCGAGCGGTGCGGAGCCGATGTCCAGCAAGTGGCTGAGGGGATGGGGCTTGATCCGCGCATCGGCAAGTCGTTCCTGACTGCGGGCGTCGGGTTCGGGGGCTTTTGCCTGCCGAAGGACCTGGATGCGTTCATCAAGATCTCCGAGCAGCTCGGCTACGACTTCGAGCTGCTCAAAGCGGTCCGGGCCATCAATGAGCAGCAGAAACGCGGCTTCGCCGCGAAGATCCAGCGGGCGCTGCGGGTGGTGAAGGGCAAGACCGTCGGGGTCTTGGGCCTGGCGTTCAAGCCCAACACGGACGACATGCGCTACGCGCCGGCCATCAACGTGATAGAATACCTCTTCGGGGAAGGGGCGGCCGTCCAGGCCTTCGACCCCCAGGCGATGAGCGAGGCCGCACGCCTCTTTCCACACCTGAAGCTCTGCAAGGACCCGTACGAGGCGGCGCGGGGCGCGGAGTGTCTCGTCATCCTGACGGAATGGAACGAGTTCAAGGAGCTGGATTTTCACCGACTGAAGAAGCTGATGCGCCAGCCCTTGATCGTTGATGGGCGGAACATGTATGATCCTGACCGCATGCGCACGCTTGGATTCCGCTACCTCGGGGTAGGGAGAGGACGGGAGTGAACCCATTGCGGATTGCGGATTGAAAAGCAGTCAATCTGCAATCGACAATCCACAATCCGAAATCTCGATAGAGAGGTGGGGGGATGAGACTCATTAAGGGCGTCCAGACCAAGCCGCTCCGCGTGATTCCGGATGAGCGGGGGCGCCTGTTTGAAATGCTGCGCCGCGATGAGCCGATGTTCCTCAGGTTCGGCCAAGTCTACTGCACCACCATCACCTTCGGTGTCGTGAAGGGCTGGCACTACCACAAGAAGCAGATCGACAATTTCGTGTGCGTGAGCGGGATGATCAAGCTGGTGGCGTACGACAGCCGGCCCGGATCGGCGACCAAAGGCCTCATCAACGAGTTTTTCATCGGGACCCACAACCCGATGCTGGTGCAGATTCCCGCGGGTGTCTATCATGGATTCAAGGGGCTCACCGAGCCGGAGGCCGTGGTGATCAATATCCCCACCGAGCCGTACCACCACAAGCGGCCGGATGAGTACCACCTCGATCCGCACACGAGCGAGATCCCGTATGACTGGAACCGGCGTGATGGCTGACAGACGACACCACAGAAACACAGTCCGCCACCAAGCGGGGCGGATCCGCCACGCAGTGTGGCGGAAATCCCACAGAGACACAGAGGGGACACTCCAGAGACAAAGAGGAGGCTTGTCGGAAGTCCTCTGTGTCTCTGTGGCGTTCGTTCTGTGGCCTCTGTGGTGTCGACGATGAAGGGCGTCGTGCTGGCCGGCGGACTCGGCAAGCGGTTGGAGCCTCTCACCCGCATTACGAACAAGCACCTCTTGCCTGTCTATGACCGGCCGATGATCTACTATCCCCTTCAGACGTTAGTCGAGGCGGGCATCTCCCAGATCCTGATTGTGACGGGCGGGGCCAACGCCGGGGATTTCCTCCGGTTGCTCGGCAACGGGGAAGAGTTCGGCCTCAAGCACTTGGATTACACCTACCAGCGCGGGGAGGGCGGCATCGCCGATGCCCTGAGGCTCGCAGAGCATTTCGCGGCCGGGGAGCCCATCGTGGTGATCCTGGGGGATAACATCGTGGAAAAAGGCATCACGTCCTATGTCCAGCGGTTCAGCGCGGCAGGGAAGGGGGCGAAGATTCTCCTGAAAGAGGTCGACGATCCTTCCCGGTTCGGGGTGGCGGAGCTTCGCGGCGATCGTATCATCGGGATCGAAGAGAAACCCCGGCAGCCAAAGTCCCCGTACGCCGTCACCGGCATCTACCTATACGATGCGAAGGTCTTTGACATCATCCGGACCCTCACGCCGTCAGGCCGGGGCGAGCTGGAAATTACGGACGTCAACAACGCCTACATCGCCCGCGGCGAGATGACGTACGATATCTTAGACGGCTGGTGGACGGATGCCGGGTTGCCGGAGACGCTCTATCGCGCGGCCACCCTCCTCAGAGACCGTGCGCTGCGGCGTACCAATGTTGTTCCCGAAGGCTCCAAGGTGTCCATATTGCATGAGCGGCCGCTCCCTACGACCGTGTAATGTTCAATGCGTAATGCGTAATGTGATCATGGTATCATCCATGATGTTCAGAGCTGTTGCTTCGGTGCCTTTCATTACGCATTACGCATTCCACATTGAACAAACGTCGAGATGAAACTTCTAGTGACGGGAGGGGCGGGGTTCATCGGCTCGCACTTCATCCACTTCTGGTTGTCCCGACACCCCCAGGATCAGATCGTCAATCTCGACTGCTTGACCTACGCGGGATCACGGAGTCGCCTGGCTGATGTTGAGGGGGATCACCGCTATGCGTTCATCGAAGGGGACATCTGCGAGCCGCAGATCGTCGAGCAGGCGATGTCCGGCTGCGAGACCGTCGTCCATTTCGCCGCGGAGTCTCACGTCGATCGCTCGATCACGGACGCCGCGCCCTTCATCCGGACCAACGTGGAAGGAACCTCTGTCCTGCTCCAGCAGGCTCAGAGGCAGGGGATTCAGCGCTTCATTCAGATCAGCACCGACGAGGTGTACGGCCCCGTGCTCGACGGGGCGGTTGACGAGCAGGCGCCGCTCTCCCCACGAAGCCCCTACGCGGCCAGCAAGGCGGCCGGGGACCTGCTCGCCCAGGCGTTTCACAAGACCTACCGGGTTCCGGTCATCGTGGTCCGTCCGACCAACATCTACGGCCCCGGCCAGTTCCCGGAGAAGTTCATCCCCCTGTCCATTACGAATGCCACGGAGGGCCTCCCCATCCCGATCTATGGGGATGGGCGGCAGCGGCGCGCATGGCTCTTTGCCGCCGACCTGTGCGAGGCGCTTGACGTGGTGATTCGCCGGGGGGCCATCGGGGAAATTTACAATGTGGCCGGCGGGATGGAGCAGGCGAACCTGGAGACGGCGGAGGCGATCCTCGCCTCGCTCGGGCGTTCGCAGGCCCTCCTTGAGCTCGTGACAGACCGGCCCGGCCACGACCGTCGCTATGCGATGGACGATGCGAAGCTCAGAGCGCTCGGCTGGCGCCCCCAGGTCTCGTTCGAGCAAGGGTTGCAGGAGACGATCGCGTGGTACCGGGCGCACACTGACTGGTGGCGTCCCCTTGTGCAGAAGCTCCGTGAAGATCCTTATCACTGGCTCAACCGGGCTGCTCGGTCAAGCCCTCCGCAGGCATCTGGCGCAGTCCTGTGACGTCACAGGGCTGTCCCGCTCCATTCCCGCAGGTCCCGCGGCGGAGCGCCACGTCGTGTGCGATTTGAGAGACGCCCAGCGAACCAGGGCCGTGATCCGCGAGCTGCGGCCGGACGTCGTGATCCATGCCCAGGCGCTCTCGGATGTGGACCGCTGCGAGCAAGAGCCGGCGCTGGCCAATGCGATGAACGCCGAGACCGTGGCCAACCTGGCTCAGGCGCTCGATGCCACCAGGAGTACCTTGGTCCACCTGAGCACGGATTACGTCTTTGACGGCGCGAAGGGCTCTCCGTATGATGAGTTGGACGCTCCGCATCCCATCAGCGTCTACGGGAGATCGAAGTTGGAGGGGGAGCGGATGGCGCTGTCGTACGCAGCGTCGGTCGTCATCCGTCCCAGCACCCTGTTCGGCCCGGGCCGCATGAACTTTTGCGATCACGTGGTCGCGCGCGTGAAAGCCGGCCGGACCGTCGAGGCGTTCATCGACCAGGTGACCTCCCCGACGTACACCGAGGACCTGGCGGAAGGGATCGGGCAGCTCTTGGGGGTGATTGACCGAGCGTCGATCACGGCCCTTCCCTCGCGGATCTTGCATCTGGCGAACGACGGATCGTGCAGCCGGTATGAGTTTGCGCAGCGGATCGCGGAGCTCTTGGGCGCTTCGCGGGCGCAGATCCGGGCGATTCGGATGGCCGAGCAAGGGCGGCCGGCTCCGCGCCCCCCCTTTTCGGGGCTGACCACAAGGTACGTCCCACGACTGATCGGGAGACGATTGCGACCATGGGACGAAGCGTTCCAGGCCTATCTCGCGAGCACCGACCGGCTCCACAACATCGCGCCCGGGGCCGGATCCGGATGGACAGGATGCTGAGATGAAACGTGGCGCGCCGCTTGCTCGACTGGCAACGCGCATCGCCAGCCGCCGGGCCCGGATCGGTGTGATCGGGTTGGGGTATGTGGGGTTGCCCCTCGCAGTCGAATTCGCAAAAGAAGGGTTCCGGGTGACCGGCGTTGACCTGGATGCGGTACGGGTCGAGGGGGTGCGGCGCGGCCGTTCCTACATCCTCGATGTGGCCAGCGAGGACCTGCGGAAGCTGCGCGCCTCGCGCCGGCTGCGGGCGACGTCATCGTTCAACGTCCTCGGGGCGCAGGATGCGATCATCATCTGCGTGCCGACGCCGCTGCGCAAGACGCGCGAGCCGGACATGTCGTACATCCTCTCGGCGGCGACGGAAATCGCGCGGCGGATCCGGAAGGGCCAACTGGTCATCCTGGAGAGCACCACCTACCCCGGGACGACCGATGAGGTGCTCCTGCCGGCGCTCGAGGCGAGCGGGCTCAAGGTCGGGCGCGATTTCTGCCTGGCGTTTTCGCCGGAGCGCATCGACCCGGGGAATGCCACCTATACGACCCGGACGATCCCGAAAGTGATCGGCGGCATCACGCCGGCGTGCACGAGGCTCGCCACGGCGCTTTACGGCTGCGCGATCCATCGGACCGTGCCGGTCTCGTCGTCCAAGGTCGCCGAGATGGTGAAGCTGCTGGAGAACACCTTCCGGGCGGTCAACATCGGCCTCGTGAATGAGATCGCGCTCATCTGCGACCGGCTCGGCATCGACGTTTGGGAAGTCATCGAGGCGGCAAAGACCAAGCCGTTCGGCTTCATGCCGTTTTATCCCGGCCCCGGGACGGGTGGTCACTGCATCCCAAGTGACCCAATGTATCTGGCGTGGAAGGTCCGGGTCCACGGTTTTGAGGCGCGGTTCATCGAGCTCGCCACGCAGATCAACAGCGCGATGCCCGAGCACGTGGTCGAGAAGGTGGCGAGCGCCCTCAACCAGCGGCGCAAGCCGCTCAACGGCTCCCGCGTGCTGCTCCTGGGGCTGACGTACAAGAAGGACGTGAGCGACCTGCGGGATTCTCCGGCCTTTGACGTCGCCAGGCTCTTGAAGGAGCGAGGGGCGCGCGTGAGCTACCATGATCCCTATGTGCCTTCGACGACGCTCAACGGGGAGCGCCATGGATCCATGCCGCTGAGCCCCGCTGCGCTACGGCGCGTCGACTGCGTGGTGCTCCTGACGAACCACTCCAGGGTCGATTACGCGTTGGTCCTGCGTCATGCCCCGGTGATTGTCGATACGCGCAACCAATATGGCAGCCAGCCCACGCCGCCGGGCCGGGTTGTGAAGCTCTAACTGCAGGGTAAGGTGCGAGGTGCGAGAAGCATCATGAGAAAGCCGCTTCGCCGTCGTGACGTAACGCTCCATTGCGTGTTCTGTGGCTGCCGGCTCGTCAGACGACCCATGGCCGGCGAATTCGTATGCCGTGAGTGCCGGGCGCGATTTCGCTCCGAGCGCAACACGGAGGGCTGCGTGATCCGCGTTGACGTGCTGGGGTGCGGAACGGCTCGCTGCTGTCAGGATCGGGGGGGGCGTTGGGCGGACAGCTTGTGCTCTGACGGGCGTTCAGCTCGGAGGACGCGAGCGTGATGGCGCGGTATCTGGTGACTGGAGGAGCCGGATTTATCGGCTCGCACGTCGTGGAGGCGCTGCTGGCGCAGGGGCACCGGGTCAGGGTGCTCGACGATCTCTCGACCGGGACGCTGGACAATCTCACGGAGGTATCTGACCGCATCGAGTTCATCAAAGGGGACATCCGGGACCGCCGGATGGTCGCCCGCGTGTGCCAGGGGATCGAGTCCGTGATCCACGAAGCGGCTTGGCGCAGTGTTCCCAAATCCATGGCGGATCCCTGCGGCTACGCCGAGGTCAACGTCCTTGGGACGGTGAATCTTCTTGAGGCGGCGGTCAAGGCCAAGGTGAGGCGTGTGGTCTGTGTCTCTTCGAGCTCCGTGTACGGCCAGACGGACGAGATGCCGCTTCGGGAAGATCAGCCGGCGCGGCCGATTTCCCCCTATGCCGCGTCCAAACTCGCCGGTGAGCTCTATTGCGGGCTCTTCTGGAGAGGTTTTGGACTTGAAACCGTGGCGGTGCGGTATTTCAACGTCTTTGGGCCGCGCCAGAGCCTTGAGAACGAGTACGCGGTGGTCGTGCCGAAGTTCATCACCAGCCTATTGCGCGGCGAGCCGCCGCCGGTCTATGGTGACGGGACGCAGACGAGGGATTTCACCTACGTGGAGAGCGTGGTGGAGGCCACCCTGCTCGCGTCACAGACGCCGGGGATCAGCGGGGAAGTCTTGAATATCGCGCTCGGGGAGGAGCACTCCGTCCTCGAGCTCCTGCGGGAGCTCAACGCGATCCTGGGCCTCGACGTTCCGCCGTCCTTTAAGCCGCC
Organism: Candidatus Omnitrophota bacterium; assembly: GCA_016193175.1. GTDB lineage: Bacteria > Omnitrophota > Gorgyraeia > Aquiviventales > Aquiviventaceae > JACPSQ01. The sequence continues at coordinate 898 of JACPSR010000161.1, read as the reverse complement.
CCGCCCTGGCGATGTCCAGCGCACGCTGGCGGATCCCTCGAAGGCGATGCGGCTCTTGCCCTGGCAAGGGCGCGTCATGTTTGCTGAAGGGCTGCGCCATACGGTCGAATGGTTTCGCGCGCACCCGGATCGTCTCGTGAGGACGCCTCACACCACGCCGCTCGGTTCGGGGTTGGGGGTTGGGGGTTCTGGGTAAGTGCCCCGAACCCCGAACCCAGAACCCTGAACGAACATGCCGCACACCCCCCTCGTTGATCTTCGGGCGCAATACCGATCGATCCGACGCGAGATCGACCGGGCGATCCGGCGCGTCGTAGCCGGAGGACAGTTCGTCCTCGGCCCTGAGGTGGAGGCGTTCGAGCGGGAGGCAGCCGCCTACTGCGGGACCAGATACGCCGTCGGGGTGGCGTCAGGCACCGATGCGCTCGAGCTCTCCCTCCGTGCTTGCGGAATCGGCCCGGGCGATGAGGTGATCACCTCGGCCTACAGCTTCTTCGCCACTGCCGAAGCGATTGTCGCGGTCGGGGCGGCTCCTGCGTTCGTCGATATTGAACCGGCCACCTATACGCTCGACCCGGCGGAGGTGGCTGCGAAGATGACGCCGCGGACGAAGGCGATCATCCCCGTCCATCTCTACGGCCATCCGTGCGCGATGGATCGGATCATGGAGATCGCTCGTGCCCATCGCGTGAAGGTCATCGAGGATTGCGCCCAGGCCATTGGGGCTGTCTTCCGCGGCCGGCGGGTCGGAAGTTTTGGGGATGCAGGGTGCTTGAGTTTCTATCCAAGCAAAAATCTCGGGGGCTACGGCGACGGGGGCATGGTGGTGACGAACAGCCCGTCGGTAGCCGAGCGGATCCGGTTGCTCAGGAACCACGGCAGCCGCGAGCGGTACCGC
>JACPSR010000139.1 GCA_016193175.1 Candidatus Omnitrophota bacterium | reverse complement strand
GAAGCGGTGATGGATGGGTTTCAGGTGATGGGCCTCAACGAGGCGGCTGCGAGAGGGGATCTCTTCGTGACGGTGACCGGTTGCTGCCAGGTGCTCACCACACGGCACTTCCTGCGCATGAAAGACGGCGCCATCATCGCCAACTCAGGCCACTTCGACGTGGAGATCGATCTGGCCGCGTTACGGCGGCTCTCCAGACGGCGGCAGGTGCTGCGCAACGGCATCCATCAGTACGTCCTGAAGAATGGCCGGCGGATCAATGTCTTGGGGGAGGGGAGGCTCGTCAACCTGGCGTGCGCCGAGGGGCACCCCCCCGGCGTCATGGACATGTCCTTCGCCAACCAGGCGCTCGCGTGCGAGTACCTCACGCAGCACCATGCCCAGCTCGCGCCGCACGTCTACCCGGTGCCGAAGGAGATTGACCGAGAGATCGCCCGGTTGAAACTCGCCGCGCTGGGGGTGTCGATCGATCGCCTCACGCCCGTGCAGAGACGCTACCTCTCCAGTTGGGAGCTCGGCACCTGAGACCGCTCAAGGTTCAAGGCTCTAGGCTCGAGGCAAAGGCCTTTACCTTGAGCCTTCAGCCTCCAGCCTAGAGCGGTTTTACGGGGCGCGGCGCAGGAGCCGCAGGCACCACCAGACGGTGAAGAGGTGCGGGATCCACACCGTGGCGAACGCCGGGACGAAGAAGAGACCCTTCTTTCCGATCCCTTCCCCGAATCCGACCCCCACGTAGTAGACCAGGCCCCACCCAAGGCTCAAGCCTAACCCTCTCAGATTGCCCCGCAGCTGCGCCCGCGTGGAGCCCGCAAAGGCGATCAGGCAGACCACCAGGTTCATCAGGGGGAGCGTCAGCTTCGACGCGAGCTCGACTTCGTAGCGGCGCACGTTGACAATCCCCATCTGTCTCAGGCGAGTGATCAACAGGCGCAACTGGCCGTACCGCATCGTTTCAGGAAGCGCCTCAGGCGTTCGGAACGATTCTGGACTGACCGGATAGGTGATGAGCCGTTCCTCGAACGGCTCGGGGTCTCCCTGCAAGGTTCCCTTCAGCCCCACACGATAAATGGTCCCCTGGAGGAGCAGCCATCCGTGCGCGGTCCAGATCGCACGGCTGGCATAGAGGCTCTTGGTCGGATGGTTGTGCCGGTCGTGTTCCAAGACCGTCAGGTTGGAGAGCTCCTTCGTCTGCAGGTTGAGCTGACGGGCATGGTAGAGACGGTTCAAGGTGTCGGTGACCGCGACGTTCTCGAGGACGTCGCTCGCCGCGCGTCCGTGGAAGGCCCCCTGCTTGATTTCCTCGTAGGTCCTCGCGGCCTGAGGGACGATGCGATCGTTGACCACGAAAACCGTCAGGCTGGCGAGCCATCCGACGAAGAGGAAGGGGACGCTCGCGCGCAAGAGGCTCGTGCCGCTGGCGCTCATGGCAAGGAGTTCCTGGTGACGCGCCAGCCGGCTGGCGACAAACGCCGCGCTCAGCAGGAGCGCTAACGGGGAGGCGCGGACAAAGACCAGGGGGAGGAAATTCACATAGTACTCCAGGACGGTGTGCGCCGGAATGTGATAGCGAAGGATTTCATCGAGATGCTCAAACAGGTCGATCAGGCAGCTCAGGAAGGTGAAGACGGTGAGGCACCAGACCCAGGTGGGAAGCAACTGCCGCACCGCGTACCGATCTAATATCCTCATCCGCTGCGCCTGTTCAATGTGGAACGCGTAATGCGTAATGGGAAAACCGTCTTCAGAAGTCTGGCTTCGGCCTTCACATTACGCTTTACGCATTGAACATTACACACTCACTCGTTTTAGTGCGCTAGTGGCGGACGGCCTTGGCGGTCATGGCCCCGCTCAGCAGTCCGCCGACGAGGTTCGGAACCCACATCGCCAGCCACGGCGAGAGCACGCCCTTGAGGGCCACCGCGTTCATGCCGATGCTGCCGAGGTAGTAACAGATGAAGATGCCGAGGATCCACACGAAGCCCGTCAGCCGTTCATGATGGTGAAGGCGCAGCCCGAGCGCCAAGCCAAACGCCACGAAGACCACGGTGGCAAACGGGAAGGCGATTTTTCGGTGCAGCTCCAGGCTCACGGGGAGGGTCTCGATGCCCTCGCTGCTCAACCGCTTTCGCTCGGCGGCCAACTCTTTAAACGTCATCTCCCGCAGCTTTTTCCTCATGAGTGCCGGGTCATCCTGGTCCGAGCGCAAGGTCATCGAGTAGGTGGTGAAGATGACTTTGTAGAACGCGCCTGGATTTTTGGGATCCCACTCATCGACCGTTCCATCGTGGAGCTTGAGTTGGACCACCCGCTTTTCGGGCAGCGGCTCAAACGCTCCTCGTTCCGCAATGATCGTCCGTGTGGGACCGGCCGATTGCGGCTCATAGATGCGCACGTTGAACAGCTGTTGTCCCTCCACCTGGTAGACGAAGATGACGTAGGGGGGGAAGTCCTTGATGAAGGTCCCCGCTTCGAGATAGGCCGTTGGTTGTTTCGCCCCGATCGCCTTCAGCTGTCGTCGGAACGCCAGGTGCGATGTGGGGGCGACGCGGTCGTTGACGATCAGGAGCAACGCGCTGATGACCGACCCGACGAGGAGCAGCGGAAGGACCAGGCGAATCGGCGCCACCCCTGAGGCGCGCATGGCGATCAGCTCATAGTCGGTGTTCAACCGGCTGAAGGCCAGGACCACCGCGACCAGGCACGCCATCGGGACGGTAAAGCCGAGCATGGAGGGGATCAGGTAGAGGATGAGTCGGAGGATGTCGAAGAGGCTGACCCCTTTCGAGATGACGAGGTCGGCGAACTTGATGATGTTGCCGATCAGGAGGACGGCGGTCAGGCCACCCACCGTGACGGAGAACGGCGCGACATGCTCCGTGAGGATGTAGGTCCGGAGGATCTTCATCGGTGGAGGGGAGTTCTGGCAGCGGTGAGCACGAAGACGCGGCGCGCCCCCGCGGCCTTCAGCGCGAGCGCGCAGGCCTCGGCGGTCGCGCCGCTTGTCAGAACGTCGTCGACGAGGAGGAGGCTCCGGTGACGGACCAGCGGCCCCTGCGCGATAAAGGCCTGATGGACGTTTTGAAATCGCTGCCGCCAACCCAAGCGGGTCTGCGTCCTGGTCCAGCGGGAGCGACGTAGCGCTTGGGGGACGTAGGGTTTCTCGAGGGATCGCGCCACGGCGGAAGCCAGGTCAGCGGATGGGTGACGACCTCTCAGCCGGCGCGCGAGCCAGTGCAGCGGAACCGGCAGGACGGCTGTCACCTCATCAAGGGGGAATGAGCGCTGGGCGGTAATCGCCATGCCCTCGGCAAGCCACCGCCCGATGCGCCAGCGCCGGTGGTACTTGAACTGTCGGACGGCATCCTGGACAGGTCCCTGATACTGCCAGGGAGCCCTGGCCATCTCAAAAACCCGCGGGTTGTTGCGACAGACCGCGCAGCGCGCGATCGCATCGAAGGCCCCAGGAAGCCCCACCCCACACTGCTGACAGACCGGCGGCCCGCACCGGGGCATCGCCTCGAGGCACTTGCGGCAGAGGGGGTGGGTGATTCCCTGCGGTGGTACAGGGGGCAGCGTGGCACGGCAGAGCAGGCATGCAGGGGGATAGAGCAGGTTGGCGAACGCCTCGGCTGGACGCATGCGACGCAGCAGCTTAGCATGGACCATCCGACGGTGTCAAACATCGTGGCGAGTTTGTCGCATCGTTGTTCATTGTGAAAGAAGTTCATGGTTCATAGTGCAAACAAGAGGCCGGCGTTGGTCACGCGTGGCTGCTTTTGCCATGAACTATGAACCATGAACAATGAACTCGTCACGATGAACAACGACAAATGAACAACGACGCGCTTGACGGCGTCCCCGACGTCCGGTACGCTAGATCCATCCCCGAACCTCGTCACCGCAAAAGCGCAAAGAAGGCGCAAAGGCGCAAAGATGTTGAAATTTCCAGAACATGTGAAGGATGTTCTGATCATGGACCCACCACGGACGTCAACCCATGGACCTCCATGAGGGCTGCGATGCACTCCACAATTTCTGGGGTGGGGGGATGAACCCCGAGGAGCTCCGCGTCCGCTCCCTCTACATCTTTCTGGCGTGTTCCCAAGCGATCGAGCAGCTCAACGCTCGGTTGATGGCGACCATGCCCTCGTCCCCGCCGTCGGTCAAAGCCGTGTTCGACAAGTCACTGAAAAAGGAACTCGCGCTCTTGGTTCGCTACTGGGCGACCCGACAGATCTGGAAGCGGTTGGAGGCCAGCGAGCCGGACGCCAGAAACCTCAACCTCGCGCTGCTCCGGCTCTTCGTCGAGGGCTTTCGGCTTCCAAGGGACGGCAGCGGCCTTCGGTATGCGGAGCTCTCAACGGTGAGCGAGGAGACGCGCGAGCTCAGCCATCGGCTGACGAGCGCCCTCGGGATGGAACATGCCCCATTGCTGAAAGAGCTCGAGGGAGCGATGTTCCCTCTGCGTGACGCCGTGCTTCACCACACGGTGGATGCGCTCGATCATCCACTGGATCAGCTCTCCTCGAGCGTGAAGGCATGGGCCGAGCGCGCCTCACCTGCGTAGGCGGGACAGAGAGGTGGGGGGACCCCACCTGTCGATCAGGTCGGCACGCTGCATTCGTGCGATAGCGGTATCGGATCCCTCGGAAGGTGAGTCGGATCACGAACGGACAGGAGGTGAAGCATGGGTCAGGGCATGAGGTCACCGACAAAACGGTCATCTGAGAGGGAGGGGTCGCCGACGGTTAAGGAGGAAGAGGTCGCGCGGCTGGCCTACCAGCTCTTCGAAGAGCGCGGGGGGGCGCACGGTTTGGATCAGCAGGATTGGTTTATGGCAGAGCGGATCGTTCGGCAGCGCAGTCGATCCCGATAGCGTCCATCCCTTCGCCACCTTGGCGTGATGAAGCTCCTGATCGCCGGCGGTACGGGGTTTATCGGCGCCCCGTTGTGCCGGGCGCTCGCGCAGGCCGGCCATGAGCTGTTGATCGTCACCCGCACCCCCTCTCCTGGCCCAGGCCGAAACGGGACGCGGTTCCTCTCCTGGGAGGGCGCTGAGTGGCGGCGCGCGATGGCGGAGGTGGACGGGGTGATCAACCTCGCGGGGGAGCCGCTTGCAGGCAAGCGCTGGAGCCCGAAACAGAAAGCCCTCATCCGCGAGAGCCGGATCGAGACGACCAGCCGGCTCATTGACGCGATAGCGGTACCCGCGCGCCGGCCCACCGTGCTCGTCAACGCTTCAGCCATCGGGTACTACGGGGCCCACGGGGATGAGGAGCTCGATGAGCACGAGTCGGCGGGTCGCGGCTTTCTTGCCGATACGTGCCAAGCGTGGGAGGTTGAAGCCCGGCGCGCCGAGACGCTCGGCGTCCGTGTCGTGCGGCTCCGAATCGGCGTGGTGCTGGGTCCGGGTGGGGGTGCGGTGGCCAAGATGACCCCGCCGTTTCGCTGCTGGATCGGCGGCCCGCTCGGGAACGGGCGCCAGTGGATGTCGTGGGTCCACCTGGAGGATGTCCTCAGGCTCATCGAGTGGGCGCTCACGCACCCGGCGCTCTCAGGTGCAGTCAACGTGACGTCACCACAGCCCGCCACGATGCGCGCATTCTGCGAGACGCTGGGAGAGGTCCTGAAGCGCCCCTCCTGGGCCCCCGTTCCCCCCCTCGTCCTGCGCCTTTTGCTCGGGGAGATGGCGGAGGTTCTCCTCACGGGCCAACGGGTCATCCCCGCAGCGGCGCTTCGCTCAGGATTCGCGTTCCGCTTCCCTCAGTTGCGATCCGCGCTCGAGGCCTGCCTGCGCCGCGCCGCCTAACGCGTCAGGCACGGTTCGAATGCTGTTGGCGAGTAGTGCCACGTACTGTCCGCTCGTGGTCAGCAATCGCTACTCTCAGCCATCCTTGACGATTCGTGACGGCAGCGGGCATACTCTCATGAGAGGCAGCTCTGAGAGGCACATGGCTGAGACATACCTGACCGTTGAGGAGATCGCCAGGCGCTTTGGGGTGAACGTCACGACGATCTACCGCCTTGCCAAGCAGCGCAAGCTGCCCGCGTTCAAGGTCGGTCGTCAGTGGCGCTTCAGCGAAGCCCGTATTGAGGCGTGGGTCGAAGATCATGAGCGCTCTTCTTAAGAGTGCGTCCCAGAATATCCCGCGGCCGCGCTGGGCCGAGCTGCGAGCCGCGCAAGGCGCGAGGAGCGTGGCGTACTCGAAGACGAGTACGCGAGCGACGAGCAACGCCGCGCGGCGACGCGGATCGGCCCAGCCCCAGCGGACGATGAGGGGGTTGCGGCGGCAGCGGGCCATCTGCGGCGTCGCTCCTCCTCGGAGTACCACAGGGGGTACACCGTCGTCGTCGCTCCTGGCATCTGGCCCGCTGGCGCTCGCAACGCGGCTCGCGCGATATTCTGGGACGCACTCTATGGATGTTCTCTGATGCCTGATCAGGTGCGACCGACCTACTCGCTGCGTCAACGGCTCGACCTCATCGCAGGCGGGATGCTGTTCCTCGTCGCGCTCGGCGGGTGCGTGGCGTTGGAGTTGGCGCGCCGTCAGTGGCAGGACACGAAGCTCTTGCAGGTGTTGCATGAGCAAGAGCGGTCGGTCGAAGAAGTGATCCGCGCCGGCGAGGTCCTGGGAACGTTGCGCCTTCAGCATCAGACGTTGGATCCCGAGCGGATTACGCGGGTTCGCGAAGGGCTCCAGCGGCTGACCAAGACCCTCCATACGCTGCAGCGGGGCGGGACCCTCGTCCTCAGCGAGGACCGGCTCTTCCAGGTGAAGGCCGTGCGGGATCTTCGCATGCTGCACCGTCTCAAGACGGCGATGGCGGCCGTTGGACGGTATTGGGCGCATTTCGACACCCTCACGGGTGGCGAG
>JACPSR010000138.1 GCA_016193175.1 Candidatus Omnitrophota bacterium | reverse complement strand
CGTAGGACATCTTCATGACGCGCGCGACATCGCGCACCACCGCCTTGGCCTGCATGGTGCCGAAGGTGATGATCTGCGCGACGTTCGTTTTGCCGTACTTCTGGACGACGTAGTCGATGACCTCGTTGCGCCGCTCGTAGCAGAAGTCGATGTCGATGTCGGGCTGGGTGACGCGCTGCGGGTTGAGGAACCGCTCGAAGAGGAGATCGTACTTCAGCGGATCGATGTCGGTGATCCCGAGGCAGTAGCTGACGAGGCTGCCCGCGGCGGATCCTCGACCCGGCCCCACCGGGATGCCCCGCTCTTTGGCGAAGTGCACGAAGTCCCAGACGATGAGGAAGTAGCTGGTGTAGCCGGCCTGGGTAATCACCGAGAGTTCGCGCTCCAGCCGTTCGACGAGCGGGCCCGCGACCTCGCTGTAGCGGCGCTGGAGGCCTTGAGCACACAATTCCCTGAGGTACTCCTGCTGCGTCTTTCCTTGTGGCGGCGCGTAGTGCGGCAAGTGGGTCTTGCCAAACTCGAGCTCCAGATTGCATTTCTCCGCGATCTCGAGCGTGGCGGCAATGACCGCTGGGTCGTCGGGGAAGCACGCCTTCATCTCTTCGGCCGACTTGAGGAAGAACTCGGGCTGTTCATATCGGAGGCGATGCGGGTCGTCCACCGTGGTCTGTGTCTGGATCGCCATGAGCGCATCGTGCGCCTGGGCGTGCGAGCGTTCGATGTAGTGGACGTCGTTCGTCGCCACACACTTCACCCCGGCCTCCTCGGCCAGCCGGCGGAGCAGCGGGCGGACCTTCCCTTCCAGCGGCAGGCTGTGATCCTGCAGCTCGACGTAGACGTTCTCCCGGCCCAGGATCTGGACGAAGTCATCCAACTCCCTGCGGGCGAGGTCCACCTGATCCTGCGTGAGGTAGACGTTGAGAACCCCTTTGAGGCAGCTCGTCAGCATGATCAGCCCTTGCTTGTGCCGGGTGAGCGTTTCCTTATCGATGCGCGGCTTGTAGTAGAAGCCCTCGAGGTAGCCGATGGTGACGAGCCGCATGAGGTTGGCGTACCCTGCCTCGTCCTTCGCGAGGAGGACCAGGTGCGCGTTGGACTCGCGGATCCCCGTGCCGGATCGATCCAGGCGGCTCTTCGGAGCGATGTACGCCTCCACCCCGATGATCGGCTTGATGCCCTCCCGCATGCAGGTCTCGTAGAATTCCACCGCCCCGAAGAGGTTGCCGTGGTCGGTCATGGCCATGGCGGGGAACTTCAGCTCGGTGGCGCGTTTGACCAGGGGGCTGACGCGGCAGGCGCCGTCCAGGAGGGAGTAGTTCGTGTGGAGATGCAGGTGGACGAAATCAGCGTGCAGCATCAGACTTCAGACATCAGACCGCAGACATCAGTGCCGCGCAGAGTGTTTGAGATGGAAATAGTCTAACGGCTAAGAGCGAGAGCATAAAGCAAAAAGTTCACGCGTGTGCTGATGTCTGATGTCTGGCGTCTGGTGTCTGACCCAGGTCGTTGATGCGGTGGATGAGGTCGATGAGCCTGCCGTAGTCCTTCCGATTGAACCGGAGGATGAGTCGTGGCAGATGCCGGAGCTCCGGCTCATCCGCTTCCTCGTGGAGCGCCACCCCTTGTTGGATCGATCCGGAGGTGAGCACATCGCGGAACTCTCTGGTGAGCTGGCCGGGCGCCGGATCGGAGAGCCGCCGCTGGAGCCTGAGCACGAGCCGGTCACCGGCATACCGGAGGGAGTGGTACGTTGAGTAGAAGCGGAGGATGGTGTGGGCCGCCTGCTCGGCGGACTGCGCCACTTGATAGATCGACCGATCGCTGGATGCAATCATCCCGCCCTGCGCCAGTTGCCGTTCAAAGAATTTCAAGAGGGGGTTCCAGAACGTGCCCCCCGGCGTGTCCACGAAGACGATCGGCCTCGGATCGGACTTCCCTGTCTGCACGAGCGTCAGCGATTCAAACCCTTCATCCAGCGTCCCGAAACCGCCCGGGAAGAGCGCCGTCGCGTGCGATTCTTTGAGGAAGAGCAGCTTCCGGGTGAAAAAGTACTTGCAGTTGATCAGCTTCGAGTCCGTGGCGATGACGGGGTTTGCCTCCTGCTCGAACGGGAGGCGGATGTTCAGGCCGAAGCTGGCCGGGCGGCCGGCGCCCTCCTGCCCCGCCTTCATGATCCCGCTCGCCGCCCCGGTGATCGTCATCCAGCCGGCGCGGGTCATGAGGCGTCCGAACTCCTTGGCGATGGCGTAGGCCTGGTGCTCGCGCGTGAGACGCGCCGAGCCGAACAACGCCACCTTCCGGATGGCGCGGTACGGCCGGAAGACCTTGAACGCGTGCGTCAGTTCCTTGAGCGCTGCGTTCAAGATCTTGAGATCGCCGGTTGAGGATCCGCCCTGGCCAAGCCGGTAGACCGAGATGAGCATCTCTGTGAGCAGCCGGCGGTCCAACCCGTCGCCGAACGCCGCAACGAGGCCGGCCAGCTGGGAATCCACCGCCGCGTTGTGGGTGGTGTAGGGATGGAGCGTGCGTCGAGGTGTCATTGTCATCCCACGCCCTGCGGCGGGCTGCTGCAAGCAGCCCATGCAAGTTCAGGAACAGTTGGATGGATCATGAGGCAGTGATACCTCCCTCCCAGGTACGCTCCGACACTCAGCGTCGAGGCCATGAGGAGCATGGCGGCCACCGTCAGCGCCCGGGCGCGCCCCGTCGGCCAATCCCGCATCCCCACTCTGAATCCTGCGGTCGTGAGGCCGAGGATCAACGTCGTGATGCCCAGTCGCTTATGCAGTTGCATGATCTGCCAGATCTCGAACGAGTGCTTCGCCACCTCCTCAGCCTGGAGCCCGGTCAGGACCTGTTCCTGGACCGGCGCCGGCGTGGCGGGCTGCGATCCGGACGCGCCGACGCCGTGCTCGTGCTCCTCATACGCGCGCACCGATCCGGCGCTCGTCAACAGCGCGAGCCCCACAAGCCATCCTGTCCAACGGTTCATGTGATCCCTTCAGGTGAGGCCTCGCGGCCTTGGTGATCTCAGTTGAGCAGCCATCCTACCACAAGGACCATGGGAAGCGTGAGGAGCAGGATCCAACAGACGGTCTTTCGACCGATCGTCGTCCAGATCGCCCCCAGCTCCGTGTAGTCGGTGACCACCCCACCCATGAGAAACGCGAAGCTGTTTCCGAGCGCGCCGGTGTGCCGGTAGATCTCGTAGGCCAGCGGGGCCGTGCCTTCCGAGCAGACTTCGATCACGGCGGCGGCCAGGAGCGTCAGGAGCAGCCCCCCCACCGACGGACCGAGGAGCCGCTCAAAGGTCGCGTGGGGGATCCACGCGCCCAGAACCGCGCTGAGGATCAGCCCCAGCTGGACCCACCCAAGGACCATCCGACCGAGGGGTAGCATCCCTGCCAGGATCCCTCGGGCATCGTCCCTCAGTTGCCGGATGCTCCACGGGTACCGCCGCGCACGCGCAGCGACATCGCGCCAGATGGAAAACCCCTCCTCAATCGGCAGCGTCTCTGGGTTCGACTCGATGAGCCCTCGCAGCGCGAGCCGCTGAAAGGCGAGGCCGGTTACGAACGCGATCGCCAACGCCCCGAGAACGATCACGACGCCCTTGAGCCCAAAGAGGCTCAACAGGATGAAAGTCAACGACATGCTCGCCCACGGGCTGGCGAGCAAAAAGCTCACGACGGCCGGCACCGAAGCCCCCTTGCGGTACAGCTCAATCGTCAGCGCGAGACATCCGTGGCTGCAGCTCGAGGCGAGGAAGCCGAGGATGGTGGAGCGGGCAATCACCCGCTTGCGGGGCCCTGAAAGCAGCTTGACGATGTACTCCTTGGGCACGAAGTGATCGATGAAGCCCCCGAGGAGCAGCCCGAGCAGAAACGGCACGAGGACTTTCTTCAGATAGCCCGCATAGATGGCGCTGACCGGCGCCGCCTCAGCCCACCATTGACCCGCCATGCTGAGCAGCAGGCCGCTGAGCGGCACCCACACCCACGGGTCGAGATACCATCGCGTCCCCGTGGCATGACAGGACACGGCCGCCTCCGGCCGGGGGGTTCGCGAGGCGGCGCGCCGCTCAAACTCGACGATGCAGCGCTCGCTGCAAAACCATTGCCCGTGGCGCTCAATAACGCCGGTCATGCCGCAGATCGGATCTGTGGCCATCTTTAGCGGATCCATGCCGCCTTCCCTTCCCGCATCTCGAACCGCCACTTCCACACGAAGTAGATCGACGGGTAGACGAGGAGTTCCAAGATGAACGAGGTGACGAGCCCGCCGACCATGGGGGCGGCGACCCGCTTCATCATGTCCGCGCCGGCACCCGTGGACCACATGATGGGCAAGAGCCCCATGAACGCGGCCATCACGGTCATCATCTTCGGACGCACGCGCTTGACGGCGCCGTGGATGATTGCCTCTTCTAAGTCTTTTTCGTTGCGCATCCGGCCTTTGTCCACCGCTTCGTGGTAGGCCAGATCGAGAAACAGCAGCATGAAGACGCCCGTCTCGGCATCCAGGCCCATGAGCGCGATCATGCCCACCCACACCGCGATGGAGACGTTGTAGCCGAGGACCCACAGCAACCACACCGCGCCAATGAGCGAGAACGGCACGGCGAGCATGACGATGCCGGTCTTCACCGCCGACCTCGTGTTCATGTAGAGCAAGAGACAAATGATGAAGATGGTCAGGGGCAGCACGACCTTCAGCCGCTCCTTGACCCGGATCATGTTCTCGTACTGGCCGCTCCAGGTCAGCGCGTAGCCAGCGGGCAGTTTCAATTCCTTCGCCACGATCTTCTTGGCTTCGGTGACGTAGCCGCCGATGTCGCGCTTTCCGGTATCGACATCCACGTAGACGTACCCGGCCAGCAACCCGTTCTCGTTCCGGATCATCGCGGGGCCGGAAACCAGCCGGATATCCGCCAACTGCACCAACGGAATGTGTTGACCACCTGGCGTGGGCACCAAGACCCGCTTGAGCTTCTCGATGTCATCCCGCAGCTCGCGGGAGTACCGGACGTTCACGGGATAGCGCTCCCGGCCTTCGATCGTGGTGGTGATGTTCTCCCCGCCGATTGCGGACATGATGACCATCTGCACATCCGCCACCAAAAGGCCATAGCGGGCAATCTCATCGCGGTTGATGTCGAAATCCACGAAGTAGCCCCCAGCCACCCGCTCAGCGTAGATGCTCCGCGTGCCTGGGACGTTCTTGAGGATCATTTCCAAGTGGGTACCGACCTTCTCGATTTCCTTCAGGTCTGCGCCGAAGATCTTGATGCCGATGGGCGTGCGCACGCCCGTCGTCAGCATATCGATGCGGTTCTTGATGGGCATCGTCCAAGCATTGGTCGAACCGGGGATCTTGAGCGCCTGGTCCATCTCGTTGATCAGGTCCTCGTACGAGACATGGCAGGGCCAGAACGGCCGAAACGGCCCTTCCAGCCAATCTGGCAGCCAGGAATACCATCGCTTCACCTTGCGCCACTCCGACTCGGGTTTGAGCAACACCACCGTCTCCATCATCGAGAACGGCGCCGG
>JACPSR010000156.1 GCA_016193175.1 Candidatus Omnitrophota bacterium | reverse complement strand
GGCTTGGGAGACCCATGTGAGGTTTTCTCGGCATGCCAAGAACAGCATGCGGTTATACGGGATTACGGTCGCAGATATCGAACAGGTCCTCTCTGACCCTGATCGGCGGGACCAGGAAGGTCGGTATCTGATCGCTTACCGGCAGTTCTTTCGACGTTTCGGGAACGCACCGTTGAAGGTGGTGTACGCGATTGAAGAGGACACGGTTATTGTGACTGCCTATCCGTTGAAGGAAACCTTTTGGAGGTGAGCTATGAAGGTACGCTATGACGAAGAAGTGGATGCGGCCTATATCCAGCTCTCTTCGAAGCGTCCGAAGGGAGCGATCGAGATCAAGCAGGGCATTGTCCTGCACGTCGCCAACAAGCGAGAGCTCGTCGGCATCGAGATCTTAGATGCCAGCGAGCGCTTCCCGATCCGCAACCTCCACACGCTCCAATTCTTGTCTTAGGGGCAAGGGGTGGGAGACGCGGGGCGTGGGTCAGGATCAGAGGTCAGCCCGCCCCGGCGATTACAAGAGGCGGGCCGGGGAAGTCGGATGTCAGAAGTCAGAAAAGCAAAGCGGACGGTAGAGGCGGCCCACTGAGGAACGCCTCCGATCAACTCTAGCGTTCAGCGGATAGCGTTTAGCGTATAGGGGCAGGGCAAAGTGGCCGGACAAGTAGTGATATGTCATATACAACTTGACATATTGTACTTGTCATGTTAGGCTTATCGTGGAGGTGAGGCAGATGAAAACGTTAACCGTGGGGGAGTTTAAGGCGCAATTCGGCCGCCTGGCGAAGGCGCGCATCCCCATTCTTGTGCGCAATCGGAGCGTGCCTATCGGGGTGTGGCAGCCGTTGGATGCCAGGGAGCTCAAGGGCAAGCAGGCCGATGTGTTGGGAGGCTTCGTTTCGATCGGGCGCTCGGCCCATCAGGATATCGCCCGACGGCATGACGAGTATCTGTACGGGAAATCCGCGTGAGCATCGCCCCCCTGTTTGTCGATTCCTCGGCGTTCTATGCGTTAGCCGACCGCCACGACGCTTCCCATCGGTTGGCGACACAGCGATGGGAAGCCGTGGTCAAGGCCAAGCGTCCCCTCGTTACCAGCCTGGCTGTGGCTGCCGAAACCGCAACCTTGGTCCGGCGATCGCTCGGCTTTGATGCGGTCCAAGCCTGGCTCGATCAACTCGATCGAGCCCGATTGGTGGGCGCGATCGAGCTCGCGTTTCTGGCGGAGCGGGAGTACGCCCTGGCGCGTGACCTGTATCGCCAGCTTGCCCAACCAAAGCTGAGTTTCGTGGATGCGCTCAGCTTTTCGGTCATGACCTTGCGCGGGATCCACACCTGCTTTGGCTTTGATGAGGATTTTTTGTCCGCCGGCTTTGCGTTGTACGAGTAGAGAGGCGCGGAAGTGACGAACGGCTGGGCGAGGTAGGAGCGGCCCGGCTTGATATATCGTGTACAGTGAGCGTATAGCGGATCGGGAAGAGCGATGAAGCGGAATCTGACTGAGTTAGCCGTTGCCTACGTCAAGGTGATCGAACGGATTGAGCGGACCGCCGATCCTGAACAGCTTCGTGAACTCGAGGAAGAACGAGTCATGCGCCATAACCAGTTCGCTGATGCGCTGAAGGCGGTCGGCATTCGGTACAAAGATCGGGAGCATGTGACCCGCATCGCCTTTCGGATTGCGAAGGACGAGCTATGACGTTAAGGGAGGCGGCAGGGATTTACGTAGATCTCATTCGTTTGGAGGAATCGCTGGCGCCGGATCAACATCAGGCGAGGCAGGAGGTAAGCGCACTGCGATCCAAGTACCACGACCTGTTGACCGAGGCGCTGCGGGTGGCGGGCATCCCGTGTGCTGACCGCTTCGAAGCTACCACCCGCGCCTTTGAGCTCGTGACCGAAGCACGCCGTCCAGCCGATAGCGTCTAGCGTACCGCGTATAGCGGATGGGCAAGTGACGAACGGCTGGGCGGGGGAGGAGCGGCCCGGCTTGGGAGAAAAGATGGTAAAACCATCTGGGTCTGAAGAGGAGCGGGGGTTTCAGGCGTTGTTGGAGCGGATCGAGGGCGATGTGAGGACGTTTGGTGAGCAAGTCACCTCACTCGGCGAGAAGATCGACAAGGTGGCCGACGAATTCGGTCACCAGCTGACCGCCCTTGACGGGAAAGTCGACTTACATACCCGAAGGATTTTGTCGGAGATGAACAAGCGCTCCGAAGGCCTGACTCGCGAGCTGCGTGCTCTCGGATCACGACTTGATATCCACGAACACACTCACCTGGGCCGATAAGGAGATTGAGGCTATGACAACAGATGAAGCGGTCAAGATCTTCTCTGAGATTGAGGCATGCCCGCCGCTCATGCGGTCTAAGGCAAGAACAGCGTATATCGGCAAGGAAGTTGATTGGGCTGCGACATTCTTCAGCGGGGAGATGGAAAGCGAGAAACGCGCCTTTCTTGTTTTCCGTCACGAAGCGAGTGAGAAGATGATTTTCACTCGTGCGAGTCTTGCCGATTACCCTTGGCTACAGTCCGCGCAGCGTGGAGAACCTGTGCGACTGCGAGGACGAATCTCCAAGCTCGGGCCTCTGACCATTGATCTCGAAGTGGTGAGCCTGGCACAGATCGCCAAAGCGGCCCCCTGAGGAACGCCTCCTCTGGATTCTATGCACTTGGAAACAGAGAAAGTAAGCGGACGAATCTATCTTAAGAAAGAAGATGGAACTTACACAAAATTATTTTGGATTGAAGAACATAAGCCGTTTGACTTGTTTGTGGGAGTTTATGGTACCTCTGGGAAAGCTGCGAAATTAGTCTGTGAATATAACGATCAGGAAGTTGGAGGAAACGATAATACATTCACTCGCAGGTTCAGCTATGCTGACGCCAGGTTAGTTAATAAAGGTTTCGATCACTTCTCATTTCACCCAGATGGCACATTCTGGATTAAACTCAGAAACGAAGAAGAGAGATACGTACATAAGCTGAAAAGGGAACAACCCATTACGGGTACAACAGTTGTGTTCCAAGATTTCTATATTCTGAGCGACCTTGTATCAAGGTATACGCCCTGCACGGGGACTCTAAAGAAAAATAGTTTGGAGATCTTTGCACGTTCAAATAGTGTAATCCGCCTAAGAATCAGGATTTCAGGAATTGAGTATGATATCGAAAAGGAAGTCAAACAGAACGACAGCATAACTGGAGAGTTGCCCGAGACCTACGTTCGCTGGAATGGAAACACTCTTAAGGCTGTCCTGAAATGTGAGGGAGTACCCATCAGAGATGTCTCGATCTTCCAGAAGAGACCGGAAGGTACCATTGCATGTTTTCTCTTTCCAATAACACAAAATAGGTGTTTGACTAAGGGCTTCCACATCAATTGAGATATGGAAAATTTCGGAAGGCCTGTTTTGATCTCACGTCTAGTCCTCTACTCTATCCGCTAAACGCTGAACGCTATAGGCTGATGAATCGCATCCACCTCGACTACGCATCTAGCACACCCCTGCTACCTGAAGTGAAGCAGGCGATGTGCGCAGCCCTCGATGCGATGGGCAATCCGTCGTCGATTCACGAGGCAGGGCAGAGGGCGAAGGAGCGGCTTGAGCAAGCGCGCGGGCAGGTGGCGACGCTCATCCATGCGAAGCCTGAGGAAATTTTCTTCACTTCCTGCGGGACCGAGGCGAACAACTGGGCGCTGCGAGGGCTGATGAGCGCGAACAAGCGCAAGGGGCAGCATCTCATCATCTCGGCGATTGAGCATCCCTCGGTGTCGCTGGCCGCAAGACGGCTTGAGCTCGACGGTATCCGTACGAGCATCCTGCCGGTTGACCAAGAAGGGGTCGTCTCGCCCGGCGCGCTCAAAGCGGCGTTGACGCCCGAGACGGTGCTGGTCTCGGTCATGCTGGCCAACGGCGAGGTCGGGACGATCGAGCCGATCAAGGAGCTGGCCGCGATCGCGCATGAGCACGGGGCGCTCTTCCATACGGACGCTGTCGCAGCGGCGGGCTACATTCCAGTGGACGTCAAGGCGCTTGGCGTAGATGCGTTGAGCTTGGCCGCGAATCAATTCTATGGACCGCAGGGAGCGGCAGCACTCTTCGTCCGAGATGGCGTGCGCATCTTACCGCTCCTCGAGGGCGGCGGGCAGGAGCGTGGCGGCCGCTCCGGCACCGAGGCGCTGCCGGCGATTGTCGGCATGGGGGCCGCTGCTCAGTTAGCGGGGGAGCGCCTGGCGCCCTTGGCCAGCCCGCGAGCGAATCGCGGGCTCAGCCCCGCAGCCGGGGACTCGCTGTTGAGCAACGGCGCTGCTGTCCGACGAGCCCCCGGACGGGGCGAGGAGTTCAGCGCCGGTCCCCGGATGCGGGGCGGCTCGGCCCGACCCGCATCGGGGCGGGACGAGGAGCCCGCGTCTGAGCGAGCGGGCGCCAAGGACGCCAGGCATCTTGAACGACTGCGAAATCATCTTCGGGACGGATTGATGGAGCGCATCGAACGCCTACACCTCAACGGGTCGTGGTCCTCGCGCCTCCCGCACAACCTCCACGTCTGCATCGACGGGGTCTCGAGTGAGTCGCTTGTCCTCGGGTTGGATCAGGCAGGCATCGCGGCGGGCCTCGGCTCCGCGTGCAACTCGAAGGCGATGCGGCCCTCGCACGTCCTCAAGGCGATGGGGCTCTCCGAGGAAGAGGCCAAAGGGGCGCTTGTCCTGAGCGTCGGCGTGCCGACCACCGATGAAGAGATCGACCGCGCGCTGGAGATTATTCCGATGGTCGTTGAACGGCTCCGAAAAGTCACCGCATTAACAAGTCGTTACTGAGATTTTAGCGTATAGCGTGGAGCGTATAGCGTATAGAAAATCTAACGAGCTTTCCTAAACGCTATACGCTGTACGCTAAACGCTAGACCTCTTGAGGCGGATGAAATACGTCGTAGTCCTTCCGGACGGTGTCGCGGATGTGCCCATCAAAGCGTTGGGCGACAAGACGCCGCTTGAGGTCGCCAAGCACCCGAACATGGACTGGATCGCCCGCGAGGGGATCACCGGCTGGTCGCACACGATCCCACCGCGCTTTGCGCCGGGCTCGGATGTGGGCTGCATGAGCGTCTTCGGCTACGACCCGCGTCAGTACTACACCGGCCGAGCGCCACTTGAGGCCGCAGCGCAGGGGATCGCGCTCAAGGAGACCGACGTCGCCTTCCGGTGCAACACGGTGACGGTGGAGCGCGGGGTCATGGTCGACTACTCGGCCGGCCACATCGAGAATGCGGACTCCACCGAGCTCATCAAGTCGGCAAACGAACGCCTCAGGAAGAACGGCGTCAGGTTCTACGCCGGTGTCAGCTACCGGCACCTGGCAATAGTGGCGAGTGACCAGTGGCGAGTGACGAGCAAGGAATTGGCCAACGCAAAGTGCACGCCGCCGCACGACATCTCCGGAAAAGCGATCGACTCGCACCTCCCCACCGGGCCTGGCTCGGCGATGCTGCGCCAGCTCATGCAGGAATCGGTGGCGCTGTTGAGGGACCATCCCGTCAACCAGCGGCGCGTGAAGGACGGGAAGAAACCGGCGACGATGCTGTGGTTCTGGGGGCAGGGGACCGCGGCGAAGTTCCCGCCGTTCCAGAAAGAATACGGATTGCGCGGAGCGTGCGTTAGCGCGGTGGACATCGTGCGCGGCCTGGGGCGGCTCGTGGGCTTTGACATCATCCAGGTGCCTGGGATCACCGGCTACTTCGACACCAACTACAAGGGCAAAGCCGATTACGCCTTGCGGGCGCTCGATGACCACGACTTCGTCCTCGTCCACATCGAGCCGACCGACGAGGCCGGCCACATGGGCGACGTGCAGAAGAAGATCCAGGCCATCGAGGACACCGACCGGCTCGTCGTCGGGACGCTGCTGGAGGGCCTGAAGAAACGGGGCGAGCCGTTCGCGATCCTGGTCGTGTGCGACCATCCGACGAGCACCATCCTCAAGACCCACATCGCCGAGCCGGTGCCGTTTGCGCTCTACGCGACGAACGGCCCAAAGGACGACGTGACATCGTATAATGAATCAGCCGTCAATGGCTCCACGAAACGCTTCAAGGAAGGATTTCAATTAATGTCGTTTTTCCTGCAGCAAGGGGGATGAGGATGGGGGATTTGCATCAGCTTGCAAGCGGTTTTGCTACGGACTACCGACTACGCCCGCCACACGACATGGCGGGTCCGCCATGTATTGTGGCGGAGACTACGGACTAAACAGGAGGCTTCATGCGCATCACGGTACGATCAGGGCGGGTGGATCAGGTTCGTGAAGGCGTGCAGGTGTTCGCGGCGCTGGAGGGTGAGCGGCGGCCGGAGCGCGTGCTGCCGTCGTATGCCGCGCGCGATCGCGCGCTCGGCCGGCTCATTGCAGGCAGCGGGTTCCGCGGCGCGCCGAACGAAACGGCCTTCCTACCCCGAGGGGATCGCTGGGTGCTCGTCGTCGGTCTTGGCAAGGCGAAAGACCTCGCGCTCGATACGGTGCGGCAGTTCGCCGCAACCGCCGCGCGGACCGTCCGGGCACGCGGGCACCGGGCGCTGACCCTGCCGGTCCTCAGGGAGCCGCCCTTCGGCTCGCCGGAGCGGGTTGCCCAGGCGCTCACCGAGGGTGCCTTGCTCGGGCTCTACCGCTACGAGAAGCTCAAGCAGGTGCCAAAGCATGAGAAAGCACGGCGCATCGACGCCATCACGCTGGTTGTGGAGCGCGCCGGCGACGTCGCGGCAGCCAGGCGGGCCATGGACAAGGCCGAGGTGATTGCCGAGGCGGTCTCTCTCGTACGCGATCTCATCACCGGACCGTCGAATCTCGTCACGCCGACCTATCTCGCCAATACCGCGAGAGCGATTGCGAAACAACACAAGCTCACGTGTACGGTGATCCCGTTTGCCCGGCTGAAGCGCCTGGGCTTCGGCGGCATCGTCGGGGTGGCCCAGGGGAGCGCCCATCCGGCGCAGTTCATCGTCTTGGACTACCACCCGTCGCGCGCGAAGAAGACCTTCGCCCTCTGCGGGAAGGGGATCACGTTCGACTCGGGCGGCATCAGCCTGAAGCCCTCACTGAAGATGGAGGAGATGAAGTACGACATGTCCGGGGCGGCCGCGGTGATGGGCACCGTCAAGGCGGCGGCTCAGCTTTCGCTGCCGGTGCGCATCGTCGGGATCGTCGCGGCGACGGAGAACCTCCCCTCCGGCACGGCGCAGAAACCCGGGGACGTCCTCAAGACGCTCTCCGGCAAGACGGTGGAGGTCATCAACACCGACGCCGAGGGGCGGCTCGTCCTCTCGGACTGCCTCCACTACGCCAAGCGGTACAAGCCGGACTGCGTCGTGGACCTGGCGACGCTCACCGGTGCCTGCAGGGTGGCGCTGGGAGCCGAGGCGATGGGGCTCATGACGAAGGATGAGCGGCTGGCCGCGCGGATCAACCAGGCCGGCAAGGCCACCCACGAGCGGGTCTGGCGGCTTCCGCTATGGAATGAGTACGCGGAGATGCTGAAGTCAGACGTCGCGGATATCAAGAACGTGACGGATACGGGTCAAGCCGGGACGATCACGGCCGGAAAGTTTCTCGAGACGTTCGCCGAGGGACTCCCCTGGGCGCACCTGGACATCGCCGGCACCGCCTGGACCGAGAAAGACAAGCCTTACGTCCCGAAAGGGGCGGTGGGGATCGGGGTGCGGCTCCTCGTGGAGTTGATGGAGCGTTGGAAGTGATCAGACTCCAGACTCCAGACTCCAGACTCCAGACCCCAGACCTCAGACATCAGGGGGACCTAGTCTGTGGACTGATGTCTGGTGTCTGATGTCTGAAGTCCGAAGGGAGAAGCCATGACGAGCGGAGACGAGGAGTTGAAGCAGTTGCGACAGGTGCTGGAGATCTCAACGGGCGAGGAGTGGGAAGCCGCGGTGAAGCTGCTCCTGCGGTTGATGGGCGAGGACCCGAATCGGGAGGGGCTGCGGCGCACGCCGCTGCGCGTGAAGAAATCACTCCAGTATCTGACCTCCGGCTACCGGCAGGACCCCGCGAGGATCCTCAACCGTTCGTTCACCGAGGTGAAGCACGATGAGATGGTCATTGTGAAGGATATTGACTTTTTTTCTTTGTGCGAGCACCATGTCCTGCCGTTTTTTGGCAAGTGCCACATCGCGTACGTGCCGGACAAGAAGATTATCGGCCTCAGCAAGATCCCGCGCCTCGTGGACACCTTCGCCCACCGCCTGCAGGTGCAGGAGCGCTTGACCACGCAGATCGCCGAGGCCATCAACGAGCACGTGAAGCCGCTGGGGGTCGCCTGCGTCGTGGAGGCGAGCCACCTCTGCATGATGATGCGCGGGGTGCAGAAGCAGAACGCGCGGGCGGTCACCAGTTCCATGCTGGGGGCGTTCCGGACCAGCGAGAAGACCCGGGCCGAGTTCCTGACGCTCATCCGCTCGGATCTGGCGTCGTGACAGTAGCGCCTGGCGTGTGGGTGTGCTACCATAAGAAAGAAAGGCCATGAATCCCACAACAATGACGCATGAGGGAGACGTGACCCCCCACGCCAAAAATGTTGGTGTGGGGGTGAAGGCGGTCGGACACGGTGAGGCGGCCACGCAGCTCGGCTTCGCGCGAGCCGGCGCCGTGACGGAGGCCATGAAGCGGGTGGCTCAGCGCGAAGGGCTCGATGCGGAGCTCGTCCGCTCGGAAGTGGCCCAGGGGCGGCTCATCATCCCGGCCAACGCGCACCACCTGGCGACCAGTCTCGACCCGATGGGGGTGGGCCTTGTGGCGAGCGTGAAGATCAACGCCAATATCGGCAACTCCGCGCTGACCTCGAGCGAAGAAGAAGAGCGGAAGAAGCTCCACATGGCGGTGCACTACGGCGCGGACACCGTCATGGACCTTTCGACCGGCGGCGACATTCCCCAGATCCGTCAGGCGATCATTGCGGCGAGCCCTGTGCCCGTCGGGACCGTGCCGATCTATGAGGCGTTCACGCGGGTGAAGCGGGTGGAGGACCTCACCCCGGAAATCCTGCTGCAGGTCATCGAGGAGCAGGCGGAGCAGGGGGTCGATTACATGACGATCCACGCGGGGATCCTCTTGGAGTACCTGCCGCTCGTGAAGAACCGCGTCACCGGCATCGTGAGCCGGGGGGGCAGCTTACTCGCCCAGTGGATGGCGTCCCACCACGCCCAGAATCCGCTCTACGAACGCTTTGACGACATCAGCGACATCCTGCGCGCGCACGATGTGTCCTACAGCCTCGGTGATTCCCTGCGGCCGGGGTGCCTGGCCGACGCGTCGGACGAAGCCCAGCTCGCGGAACTGAAGACGCTGGGCGAGCTGACCGAGCGCGCCTGGGCGAAGGATGTGCAGGTGATGATCGAAGGCCCCGGGCACGTGCCGATGGATCAGCTCGAAATGAACGTGAAGCTCCAGCAACGCTACTGTCATGAAGCGCCGTTCTACACCCTCGGCCCGCTCGTCACGGATGTCGCTCCCGGGTATGACCACATCACCTCCGCGATCGGGGCGGCGATGGTGGGCTGGTATGGCGCCAGCCTCCTCTGCTACGTGACGCCCAAGGAGCACCTGGGCCTCCCTAACGAGGAGGACGTGCGCCACGGGGTCATTGCGTATAAGATCGCCGCGCATGCGGCCGACGTCGCGAGAGGGCGGCGGGGGGCCCGCGACCGGGACGACGCGCTTTCGCATGCGCGCTTCACCTTTGATTGGGAACAGCAGTTTGCGCTCTCACTGGATCCTGAGACGTCTCGCCGGATGCACGATGAGACGCTGCCGGACGGGTTCTACAAGGAGGCGAAGTTCTGTTCGATGTGCGGACCGAAGTTCTGCTCGATGCGGATCACGCAGACGACCGCGGGGTTGCTGGAAGGTGAGGTGCCGTCGGGGCAGCCACCCGCGGTCCCTCGCGAGTCGGAGGCATCGCTCCCGGCGGGGGGCTGACGATCCATGGCGATTGAAAAACAGCTGGCAAAGCACCTGAAGAAGCTGAATCGGGCGATTCAAAAGATCGTGGCGCGATCAAGCGAATTTTCGGAGCTCCGAAAAATGCTCAGGGAAGACGGCGTTGAGCTTGCCATCTACGTCGTGCCGCTGATCGGCGGCAGGCCCGCGGGCGAAGAGCTCAGGTTTGAGTTGACTGAGTCCGATCGGTATTTCCTCAAACAGGCCGGCATCCGTTTTGAAACATGATTTGCAGAGCCTGATTACAGTGATTCGGCCTGCCCTCTTCGAAATCACCGAAATCACTTGCGAAATCACTGTCATCATTCAATAGGAGCGACACATGCCCAAGCGCCCGTTGACCCTTGAAGACCTTGATCTGCCGGCCGGGAAGAAGACTCGGTTGCATCGGCTCCTCTACAAGTACGGGCCGGGCAACGGACGGCTGATGATCCTGCCGATCGACCAGGGCCTCGAACATGGGCCGCGCGATTTCTTCGTCAATCCGGAGAGCCTCAACCCGGAATTCCAGTTGCGCCTCGCGCTCGAAGGCGGCTTTTCAGCCATCGCCTTCCAGGTGGGGCTGGCGGAAAAATACCTGCGGGCCTTCGCGGGCAAGGTCCCGTTGATCCTGAAGATCAACGGCAAGACGGAGATCCCGCCGGACGACGAGGCGTTTTCCCCCTGCAACGCTTCTGTGGAGGACGCGGTGCGGCTGGGGGCTGATGCCGTCGGCTACACGTGCTATATCGGCTCCCCCCGCCAGGACGACGATTTCGTCCAGTTCGGTCAGGTCCGCCGCGCCGCCGAGCGCTCCGGCCTTCCGCTCATCATGTGGGCGTACCCCAGAGGGAAATTCATGGAGCAGAAGGGGGGGCGCGACAGCCTCTACGCGGTGGACTACGCCGCTCGGGTGGCCCAGGAGCTCGGCGCCGACGTCGTCAAGGTCAACTACCCCAAGGTGGATGAGGAAAAGCGCGCGCTCTATCCCAAGGAGTATCGGGATCTCAAGCTGTCCAAGCGGGAGCTGCTCGAGAAAGTGGTCGCCTCCGCCGGGCGGACGCTCACCCTGATGTCCGGAGGCTCAAAGCGCAGCGATGAGGAGCTCTTTGACGACGTCAAGGTCGCGCTGGAGGCCGGGGTGACCGGCTTCATCTTTGGCCGGAACATGTGGCAGCGGCGGTTCGGCGAAGCGCTCGAGGTTGCGGCCAAGATCACCAAGATGACGCAGGACATCAGCCGCCCGGCGCCCTCGGGCAAAGCCACGTTGGTGTAACGAGGAACCGTGATGAGTGAATTGACGGTGTGGGTGGGCGGGGCGGCCGGCGACGGGATCGCCTCGGCGGGCGAGGCGTTCGCACAGGCCTGCTCGCGCTCGGGCTACCACGTCTTCGCGTACAACAGCTACCAGTCGGTCATCCGCGGCGGCCACGTGTGCATGCACATCCGCATCGGGACGCAGAAAGTCTACACGCAGGGGGACGAGCTCGACTACCTCATCGCCCTGAACCTCGATACGTTCCAGCGCTACGGCACGCGCGTCGTCTCGGGCGGCGCCGTCTTCTACAACAGCGACAAGTTCCAGGCCAAACCCGAACAGGTCGGCCGGGGTGTCCAGCTCATCGGCGTGCCGGTCATGGAGCTGGTCGGGAACCAGCTCATGCAGAACACGGCGCTGATGGGGGCCTTGATGCAGGTGGTCGGTCTCGACCCATCGGCGATCCGCGAGCTCATTCAGGAGCGGTTCGCGAAGAAAGGCGAGGCGGTCATCACGGCGAACCTGGACGCCTTTGACAAGGGGATGGCCTACGCGAAGGGGAGGTTCCAGTCGGGGTCTCTCCGCGTCGGCAAGGGCGACGGCAAGCGCCGGCCGCTCGCCGGCGGCAACCCGATGGTAGGCTTCGGCGCGCTGGCCGCGGGCTGCCGGTTCTATTCGGCGTACCCGATGACGCCGGCCTCCTCGCTCCTCCACTGGCTGGTCAAGTACGCCGCGAAGACCGGCCTCCTGGTCAAGCAGTGCGAGGATGAGATTGCGGCGCTCAACATGGCGATCGGCGCCGGCCACGTCGGCGTGCGCGCGATGACCGGCACCTCGGGGGGAGGCTTCGCGCTCATGACCGAGGCGGTCGGCGAAGCGGGCATGACCGAGACGCCGGTCGTGATCGTTGAGGCGCAGCGCGGCGGGCCCTCGACCGGATTGCCCACCAAGACCGAGCAAGGAGACCTCTTCCAGATGCTGGGGGCCTCTGAGGGAGAGTTTCCAAAAGCGATCCTGGCGCCCCGCACGCTGCAGGAGTGCTACACCATGACCATCGAGGCGTTCAACCTGGCAGAGAAGTACCAGTGTCCGGTCTTGATCGCCACCGATTTGTATCTTGCCGAGCGGCTTGAAACGTTCGAAGGCGTGGACATCACCGACATCCCGATCGAGCGCGGCGAGCTGGTCACGCAGCCACCGGCTAACGGCTACCGCCGATTCCTCGACACGAAGAGCGGCGTCTCTCCGCGCGCGCTGCCGGGGACCCGGGACGCCGTCTTCACGGCCGCGACGGACGAGCACGACGAAGACGGCGTCGTGATCAGCGACGTCTTCACCAATCCGGCCATGCGCGCCAAGATGATGGAGAAGCGCATGCGCAAGATCGGCTACCTCCTCAAGGACCTCTCGCCCCCGCAGATCGACGGCCCGAAGGACGCCGACCTGACGCTCGTCGGGTGGGGCTCGACCTACCAGGTCATGCTGGAGGCGATGGAGGTCCTGAACGAGGAAGGCTTCACGGTCAACGTCTTCTGCCTCCGGGTGATCTGGCCGTTTCAGGTCGAGCCGGTTCGTCGGATCCTCGAACGGTGCAAGATGACGATGTCGGTCGAGAACAACTACTCGGGACACATCGTCAAGCTGATCCGGATGGAGACCGGCATCAGCATCCACCACCACCTGCGCAAGTTCGACGGCGAGCCGTTTGAGCCCCGGCAGGTGGTCGACCAGGCGCGGGCCATCCTGAAGGCCAAGCCGAAGCAATCCGTGGTGGCGACGGTCGTCAGCGATGAAGGACTGCCACCGGACTTCTCGCCGATTGAAAGTCCTGCGAGCGGGGCAGAAGTCGCTCGCCAGCATTGATTGATGATTCCGAAATCAGCGAGCGAGAGGAGCGAGCGAGCATGGCGCAGGTGAAAGAGTACGTCGGGAAAGTGAAACCGGATTGGTGCCCGGGGTGCGGAGACTTCGCGGTGCTCAACGCCCTCCAGCGCGCGTTGGCGGAGCTCGACATCGCCCCGCACAACGTCCAGGTCGTCTCAGGGATCGGGTGTTCGTCCAACCTGCCCGGTTTCCTCAACGCGTACGGGTTTCACGGTCTGCACGGCCGCTCGCTCCCCGTGGCGACCGGTGCCAAGCTGGGCAACCATGATCTGACCGTCATCGCGACCGGCGGGGACGGCGACGGCTACGGGATCGGCGTCGGCCACTTCGTGCACACCTGCCGCCGCAACGTCGACATGACCTACATCGTCATGGACAACCAGATCTACGGCCTGACCACCGGCCAG
>JACPSR010000132.1 GCA_016193175.1 Candidatus Omnitrophota bacterium | reverse complement strand
GAATCGCTGAGAAACGTTTGCTTGGAAAATATCGCCGGCGCGGATGTAGTCAAGCGCGCGCAAGACCATCGCCTCAAAGCCTGCTTGGCTCTCGGTCGCTTCGAGCGTGGGCGTACCTGCCGCTGTGAATCCGCTCCCCGGACCTGCCGGCTGCCAAGGACTCGGCGCCGCCAAGCGGGGCTCCTCACACGCGCCGCCTGTCCGACTCGCCGCGATCAGCCGATCCTCCGCGTCGCGCAACGCCTTCATCGCTTCCCGACGGGCCGGCGGTCTCGGGACATGCGGATCGACGACGCTCAACAGCCAGCTTCGTTCCTCCAGGTGGTCGACAAGGATCGCCACGCGCATCCCGAACCACAGCATCTCCGGCACGGGACGCTCAACGGGCTGCGGCGGCCCCGACAGCAGTCGGGGTTCAATCCATCGGTTGAGATCATAGCTCAAGAACCCCATGAGCCCGACGGCCCTGCCCATCTCTCGCCCCCCGCGTGGGGAGCCCTGGGGACGACTGGACGCGTGATGGTACCGACGCAAGACGCTGCGGAGCGCCTCCAGTGGATGCTCTCGCCGGATGTGTGTGGCGGCGCTGGTCCGCAGCTCAACCCGGTCCCCGTGCGCGACGAGCGTCAACCAGGGATCGTAGCCCACCATCGACCAGCGTCCCGTCACCGGATGCTGGCGCGCGCTGTCAAACCACATGAGTGGAACGCTGGGTGGAAGTCCTTGGAGGAACGACCGGAGGTCCGGGCAACCGCGGAGCGACGTCAGGTACACGTCCAAGGGGCCGCAGCGGAGGGCGACAGGAGCGTCGTGCGCCATGGCAGGCTATTGTAACACCCCCGACACGCAGACGCCAGAGACTGGGAAGTCAGCGAACGTTCTGTAGACGCTAGATGGGCCCTGGGAGCTACAACCGGATGAGGAGGATTTTGATTTTGAGCAACCGGAGGTGCTCTTTGATCGCAGCGATCTCCTGATCCAGGCGGTGGGCGTCTCGTTGCAACTCATCGAGCTGCGCGTTCTGCTGCCGAGTACTGGCCTGTTCGGTCCCCGCGGCCTGCGCGGTCTTCTCCGCCTTCCGGAGCTGCGCGATCGATCGTCCGAGGCTGGCCCGCTGGAACCGCTTGGCGTAGAGCTCTTCGTTGGCCTGCGAGAGCTCAAGCTGCAGCTGTCGCCGCTCCGGCTCCATCTGCCGCTTCACCTCGGCGATCTTGCCCTTCACGCCTGAGGTCGCGGCGACGAGGTCCTTGCGCAGCTGCGAGATGTTTCGTTCAACGGTGGTCCGTTTGAGCGCAAGCTCACGCTCGTAGGTGGCGATCCGGTTGGAGAGGGTCCGGGCCTTGTCAAGCACCCACGCAAAGTCCGGGTCGCCCTTCACGACCTCTTTCGCAAGCTGCTCGCGATTGAGGGGGCGGCTGCATCCTGCCAGGAAGAGCAGGGTGAGGATCCATGCCCACGTATGTACCATCGCGACCTCGGCCGCTAGAGGTGAGTGGTGTTCTCCCACCGGATCAGCCCTGCTGAATCAGCACGTACGAGGGCTCGAGGCTCGGTGTGTGCGACCCGGCGCCGTTGGCTTGCTCCTCCTTGTAGGTGAAGAGCTTGCCAGCGAAATTGCGCAGCGTCCAGACGCCGTCCTTGACGCTGACGACGTAGTTCGGCATCAGCGGAATCTTCCCGCCGCCGCCCGGCCCGTCCACCACGAACGCCGGGACCGCATAGCCGCTCGTGTGCCCCCGGAGCTTCTCGATGATCTGGATGCCGGTCGACACCGGGGTGCGGAAGTGCGCCGTCCCTTTCACCGGGTCGCACTGATAGATGTAGTAGGGCCGCACGCGGATCTTCAACAGCTCGTGGAAGAGCCTCTTCATGATCGCGGGCCGGTCGTTGATGCCCTTCATCAGCACCGTCTGCGATCCCAGCGGAACGCCGCTGTCGGCGAGCATCCCGCACGCCCTCCTGACAGGCGGCGTGACCTCCTTCGGGTGGTTGAAGTGGAGGCTCATCCAGACCGGTTTATGCTTCCTCAGCACGTCGCAGAGCGCGTCCGTCACCCGGTAGGGGAGCGTCACGGGATTGCGCGTTCCGATCCGCACGAACTCGACGTGGGGGATGGCCTTCAGCTTGGTGAGCACTTCATCGAGCCGCTCATCGGAGAGGGTCAGCGGATCCCCTCCCGAGATGAGGACGTCGCGGATCTTCCGGTGCGCCCTGATGTAGTCGATCGCGTGGTCGATGTTCGCTGCCTTGCTGAAGCCGGCGCTCGTGCCTACGACGCGGCTGCGCGTGCAGAAACGGCAGTACATCGAGCACACCTCGACGACGAGGAGGAGCACCCGGTCCGGGTAGCGGTGCACCAAGCCCGGCACCGGCATGTGGCTGTCCTCCCCTAACGGGTCGATCATGTCGTTGGGGCTGAGCCGGTACTCGTCCTCAACCGGGACCGCCTGGCGGCGGATGGGACACGTCGGGTCATCCGGATCCATGAGCGCGGCCCAGTAGGGCGGGATGCCCATGATGAACCGACCGGATTTCCTGGTCACCGCATGCTCTTCCGACGGGGTCAAGCGGATCACCTCGCGAAGCTGCTCCACCGTCTGGATCCGGTTGGCCATCTGCCACCGGTACGTCTCCCATTCTTCGAGCGGAACATCCTTCCACAGCGGGATGCGACGATACGCTTCCACGTTCACCGTCCCCCTCCTATTGTCCTCCCCTCAAGGAGCGACCCGGCTCACCGCGAGCCCCTGTGACGTTGAGCGCTCTTGAGGGTGGACCCTCGATCTCCCCTCCCCTGGCTGGGAGCGGGAGATCTGTCTGTAGCGGGCCATCGCCAACTCCACGATCCGCTGGATCAACGCTTGATGCGAGAGGCCGGCGGCCGTGGTCATGATCGGGAAGTTGCTGTCCAACGGGCTCAAACCTGGCAAGGGGTTGACCTCCAAGACGAAGGGGGTCCCGTCAGCGCCAAGACGGATGTCGGTGCGCGAGAGATCGATGCAGCCGAGGGCGCAGTGGGCTCTGAGCGCGACCTCCTGAACCTGCGCCGTCCTCGCGGCATCGAGCCGCGCAGGGCAGGAGAGCCTCGGGGTTAAGCCCATCGACGCGTTGCCCTGGAACTCTTTCATCCGCCAAGAGTAGAAAAATTCGCCCGAGGGCTCGCAGGGCGCGAAGTTGATCTCGAGCACGGGCAGGGCTTCGGTTCCGATCACCCCGACGGTGAGCTCCATCCCATCGATGAACTCTTCCACGAGCACCTCTTGTCGATAGCGGTCGTAGATGTGGGCGACCTGCCGGTGCAGCGACGCTTCATCGCCAACCACGCTCTCGCGCCAGATGCCCTTGCTGGAGCCTTCGCGGTTGGGCTTGACGATGAGCGGAAACTCAAGCTGGGGATTGAGCCTCGTCGTGGGGTTCGGGAAGAGCTGCCAGGGAGGCGTCGGGATGCCCTCGAAGGCTAGGATCTGCTTGGTCTTGGCCTTGTCGAGCGCGAGGGCGAGGGTGATGCTGTTCGACCCTGTGAACGGCACGCCAAGCGACTCAAGGATGGCGGGCACCTGTGACTCGCGATGCTCACCGTGCGTGCCTTCCGCGATGTTGAAGACGAGATCCACGGCGTGGGTGAGAAACCACTGGGGGAGATCCTCCGTCGCCTCCACCAAATGGACGGTGTGCCCGTTCGCCCGGAGGCTCTGGACGATCGTCTCGATCGTCGTCGGACTGTCAAACTCCGAATCGTGATCGACGGGGATGCCGTCTCGTTCGCAGGCGGCGCGTTTGACGTTATAGGTCAGCGCGATCGTGTAGCTGATAGGGGGCTCGCTTCGTTGTGCGACACCAGCGCGTGGCGCACCAGGGCGGCGTTCAAGATCCGAGTGATGATCTGGTCGTGGGTCATCCCCCGAGTCTTCGCGACGAAATTGAACACGTCTTCCGTCGAGAGCGAGGGCAAGGGGTTGATCTCCAACACGTAGGGACGGCCTAGCCGATCGACGCGGAAATCCACCCGGCCGAAGTCGCGGCACTCGACCGCGTGATAGGTCCGTAACGCGAGCCCCTGCATCCGTTTCGCCAGCAGGTCGGTGATGGGGGCCGGGCACACGTAGTCCGCGCCGGAGCGGAGG
>JACPSR010000128.1 GCA_016193175.1 Candidatus Omnitrophota bacterium | reverse complement strand
GGTCAACACGCTCTTCTACGTCGGCGGGAAGGCGCACCAGATCCACCATGTGCTGATCGCGCCGACCTTCGAGGCCGTGGAGCGCATCAACCGGGCGCTTGAAGCGTTCGGCAATCTGAGCCTCGATGGGCGCCCGACCCTGCAGATGGAGGCGTGGCGGTTCGTCGAGATCGTGCTGGGGATCGAACCGCGCTGCCTGGTCGTGCCGGCGCACGCCTGGACCCCGTGGTTTTCACTGTTCGGCTCGTCGTCGGGGTTTGATTCGGTTGAGGAGTGTTTCGGCCCGCAGGCCAAGCACATCTTCGCCCTCGAGACGGGCCTCTCATCGGATCCGGCCATGAACTGGCGGTTGAAAGCCCTGGACCGCTACGCCTTCATCTCGAACTCCGACGCGCACTCGGCGAGGCGGATCGGCCGCGAGGCGAACGTCTTTGACTGCGAGGCGGACTACGATCCGATCATCGCGGCGATCAAGACGAAGGATCGGAACCGGTTCCTCTCCACCCTGGAGTTCTTTCCGGAGGAGGGGAAGTACCACTTTGACGGGCACCGCATCTGCCAGGTGCGCTGGTCGCCCCAGGAGACCAGGCGGCACGACTTCCGCTGCCCGACCTGCGGCAGGCGGGTGACCGTCGGCGTCATGCACCGCGTCGAGGCGCTGGCGGATCGCCCCGAGGGCGTGGCGCCGGAGGGGGCGATTCCCTTTAAGCGGATCGTTCCGCTGGAAGAGATCATCGCGGACGCCGTGGGGGCGCGCGTGGGCACCCAGGCGGTGGAGCGGGAGTACCACAACCTCGTGTACAAGTGCGGCACAGAGTTCAACGTCCTGCTGGACGCCTCCGAGGAGGAGCTGCGGAAGGCCACGTCGGCGAAGGTCGCCGAAGGAATCATCCGCATGCGGCAGGGCCGCGTGGTCGTCGAGCCAGGCTACGACGGCGAGTACGGCAAAGTGAAAATTTTCACCGAGACGGCCGAGCCGGCCGCCGCCGGCGAGCAACAGCTCACGCTGTTCTAAATTGACTCTATAGAGTTATAATGTTATAATTCTATACGGAGGTGATGACGATGAAACGGGCGCAGGTTTATTTCGACGACGACAAATACGAGGTCTTAAGGGCCAAGGCCTTTCAACAGCATAGCTCGATTTCTTCGATCCTGCGAGACCTTGCGCAAATCCATGTGATCGGCAAGCCGAAGAGGGCACGTTCTAAGGGAGGGCTGGATGCCATTATCGGCATGGTGCACGACCCGAAACGGGACGTCGCGCGACGCCATGATGACTATCTCTGGGGTGACGCGTCATGAGTTCCAAGGTGTTCGTGGACACCAGCGCCTTCTATGCGCTCGTGTCTGAGACGGATCAGGAGCACGCCACGGCCCGGTCGATTCGCGAAGCGTTAAACAACGAGCCAGCCCAGTTGTTGACGACGAATTACGTCCTCCTAGAGACGGTCAGCCTGCTCCAACGGCGGCATGGGATGGAAGCCGCCAAACGTTTCGGGGACTTTGTCGGCGAAGAAGTGGACGTGGTCTGGATCACGGAGTCCCAACATCGGGGAGCGTGGGGGTATTGGAAGCAGCGCGGGATGCGGGGACTGAGTCTCGTCGATTGTTCGTGCATTGTCGTGATGCGCGAACTGGGAGTCCGTCAGGTCTTCGGATTCGACGAGCAGTTCCGGACGGCAGGGTTCACCTTGCTCGATTCGACGCCTCCTCCTGATCGCGTCGCGGAGCGGCGCGGCGTCTATCGGGCCGGCCGCACGCGGCGATAATCGCGCAACATATGGCTGAGCGTATGTGCCGTTGGCGCGAGATGGCGCTGAAGCTGCTGAAGAAGATGAATAGGCCTGGAAATTAAGCATAAATGCCGGTGACACAATACGTATTTCCGAAGTGAAGAAACGCCTCGCGGTCATTACGTATGGTTGTTCCCTCGACTCACTCTGCGGCCGTTGCGCGGCCGCGGGTACTGGTGAAGGCTACGTCTAAGCTAAATGTGGAAGGGTCCTCCGGTTGTTCCCTCCGCGAGCTTTGCGGACTTCGTCCTCAAGCTCGCTACGGGATCAACCATATGTTTGCAGTGAGGAAGGTCGTGGGATGAGGAAAAGCATTTTTCTGCAAACATATGGTTGGCAGGCGGACGGCAGACGACAGGCGGCTGCCCCCAATATTGAGGGGCATGTGTTGGCTATGTGGGATAACATATGTTATACTAAATTTGCCGTATATAATATGACATATGTTATCCAATAAATTCCCTCTCACCGACCAAGAGAAACTGAAAGCCCTCGTGAACGCGGGCTTGACTCCTGCTGCGCTAGCCCGGGAGATCGAGGTCAGCTATATGACCATCTACCGCTGGCTGGAGAAGGGCATCCGGCCTCACCCTGTTTCTTCCCGCAGGATCGACGAGCTGTTTAAGACCCATCTAGATTTAACCCCCGTAGTGGAGAGGGCCCGTAAGTCGCTTGGCAACCCGATTCGCGTACTGAACAATCAGGCCATTCGTGACCGGTTCTTCTTAGAGATGACGTACCATTCCAACGCGATTGAAGGCAGCCGGATGACGATGAAAGAAACCGAAAAAGCCCTCGCAGGGAAAGCCGTCCCGGACAAAGAGCCGTTTGAAGTCTTCGAGGCGGTGAATCACAAGAACGCCTTGCTGGAAGTTCTGGCGCGCATCAAACCTCACTTCCGAATTGATGAATCGTACATTTTGAAGCTGCACGAAATCGTGATGTACAACTTTCACGATAAGCTTCCGGGCAGATACCGAACCGGCCATGTCAACTTGACGAATACCGAGAAAGCACTCCCCTCGGCCCAGCAAGTGCCGGTTCGGATGCGGGCATTCGTACAGGACGTCAACCGATATGGAAAGAAGCCCATCACCAAAATTGCCAGGGATCATTATGAGTTTGAGGCGATTCATCCGTTTTTTGATGGGAATGGGCGAGTGGGCCGGTTGCTGATGCTAACCCAGCTCTTCAGTCGCGGCTACCCTCCGGCGTTGATTCGACTGGATGACCGCTCTGCGTACTATTTTGCATTGGGCAAGGGGGATCTGGGGGACTTTAAAAACCTGATCCAGATGGTCTGCGAAGCCATTCTCCGCGGCTATGAATTGTTGCACGCATCCCCCAGACCGCGCGAGAGAACCGATGAATAAGCACGTGTTCCTCCAAACCTTTGGGTGGCAGATGAACGAGCGGAATTCAAAATGCCTAAGCGGGCAGACATCAAGAAGATCCTGATCA
Source organism: Candidatus Omnitrophota bacterium (assembly GCA_016193175.1). Classification (GTDB taxonomy): domain Bacteria; phylum Omnitrophota; class Gorgyraeia; order Aquiviventales; family Aquiviventaceae; genus JACPSQ01. The sequence continues at coordinate 7,448 of JACPSR010000128.1, read as the reverse complement.
TCGGGTCGGGGCCGATCGTCATCTCGCAGGCGTGCGAGTTCGACTACTCCGGCACCCAGGCCTGCAAGGCGCTCCGTGAGGAGGGCTTCACCGTCGTCCTGGTCAACTCGAATCCGGCGACGATCATGACCGACCCCGAGATGGCCGACCGCACCTACATCGAGCCGATCACCGCGGAGATCATCGAGCGGATCATTGAGGCGGAGCGTCCGGATGCGCTCCTCCCGACGCTGGGCGGCCAGACCGCCCTGAACGTGACGGTGCAGCTCGCCGAGCGCGGGGTGCTGATGCGATACCAAGTTGAGCTGATCGGGGCTAAGCTCGAAGCGATCAAGCGCGCCGAGGACCGCGAGCTCTTCAAGCAGACGATGGAATCGGTTGGGCTCGAGATCCCCCGGGCGGGTTACGCCCGCACCCTCGAGGAGGCCCGGGCCGTCGTCGAGACGATCGGCTTCCCGTGCGTCATCCGGCCCAGCTTTACCCTCGGGGGCACGGGCGGAGGGGTGGCGTACAACCCTGAGGAGTTTGAGCGCCTCGTCGGGCTGGGGCTTGAGCTCTCCATGATCCACGAGCTGTCGGTGGAAGAGTCGGTCATCGGCTGGAAGGAGTTTGAGCTCGAGGTCATGCGCGACCGCGCGGACAACGTCGTCATCGTCTGTTCCATCGAGAACTTCGACCCCATGGGGGTCCACACCGGCGACTCGATCACGGTGGCGCCCGCCCAAACGCTGACCGACCGCGAGTACCAGGAGATGCGCGACGCCGCCATCAAAGTCATCCGCGCGATCGGGGTGGAGACCGGCGGCTCGAACATCCAGTTCGCCGTCCACCCGGAGTCTGGCCGGCTCCTCGTGATCGAGATGAACCCGCGCGTCTCGCGCTCTTCTGCGCTCGCCTCAAAGGCGACCGGCTTTCCGATTGCGAAGATCGCCGCGAAGCTGGCGGTCGGCTACACGCTGGATGAGGTGGCCAACGACATCACGAAGCAAACCCCGGCGTGTTTCGAGCCGACGATCGATTACGTCGTGGTCAAGATTCCGCGCTTCGCGTTCGAGAAGTTTCCGGCCGCCGACCCGACACTGACGATCCAGATGAAGTCCGTGGGCGAGACGATGGCGATCGGCCGCACCTTTACGGAAGCGCTCCAGAAGGGGCTGCGCGGGCTGGAGATTCGAAAGGACGGGTGGGACGCGAACGGGGCGGTCCCGCCCGATGTCCTGCGCCAGAGGCTCGCGATCCCGACGGCCGATCGGCTCTTCCACCTGAAAGAGGCCTTCAGCATCGGATGGTCCCTCGATGAGCTGTACCAGTTGACGAAGATCGACCGGTGGTTCCTCCGGCAGCTTTACACCCTGGTGCTGGAGGAAGAGCGGCTCAAGGCGGCTGGCGACACGATGCGACTCTGCCGCGATGCAGCGGCGGGGAGCGTCCTTCAGACGAGTGGCACGGAGCTCCTGCGTCGCGCAAAGCAACACGGGTTCAGCGACCGGCAGCTCGCCAAGCTGTGGGGTCTTGATGAGGCGACGATCCGGGAGTGGCGGAGCCGATGGCGCGTCCAACCCGCCTACTATCTCGTCGACACCTGCGCGGCGGAGTTCGAGGCCAAGACCCCGTACTACTACTCGACGTATGAAACCCCCTCCGTGGCTCTAGGCTCTAGGCTCAAGGCTCAAGGAGCGGCTGAAGGCTCTAGGCTGAAGGCTCAAGACAATCCCCTTCAGCCTCGAACCTTGAGCCTTGAGCGTGGTTCGAGGAAGCGGAAGGTCATGATCCTCGGCGGTGGGCCAAATCGCATCGGCCAGGGGATTGAGTTTGACTACTGCTGCGTGCACGCGGCCTTTGCGCTGCGGGAGCTCGGCATCGAGGTCCTCATGGTCAACTCGAATCCAGAGACCGTGTCCACTGACTACGACACCTCGGACAAGCTGTACTTCGAGCCGGTCACGCTCGAGGACGTGCTGAACATCATCCAGCGGGAGGAGCCGGATGGCGTGATCGTGCAGTTCGGCGGGCAGACCCCCCTCAACCTCACCGTCGGGTTGGCCAAGGCGGGGGTGCCGATTTGGGGCACTCCCCCGGACACGATCGATGCGGCGGAAGATCGCGAGAAGTTCAAACGCCTCCTCGATGAGCTCGGGCTCAAGCAGGCCCCCAACGGAACCGCGATGACGATGGACGAAGCCCTCCTGAGCGCGCACGCGGTCGGCTACCCGTGTCTCGTGCGGCCCTCCTACGTCCTGGGCGGCCGGGCGATGGAGATCGTCTATGACGACGAGCAGCTCAAGCGGTTTGCCCAACACGCGTTCGAGGTCTCGCCGGGGTTTCCCGTGCTCATCGACAAGTTCCTCGAGGACGCGATCGAGGTGGACGTGGACCTCGTCGGCGACGGCGAGACGTTCGTGATCGGCGGGATCCTCGAGCACATCGAGGAAGCGGGCATCCACTCCGGAGACAGCGCGATGGTGCTGCCGCCCCACACGCTCAACGATGAGACGTTGGACGAAATCCGGTCCGCCGCCGCCAAGCTCGCCAAGGCGCTGAGGATCGTGGGGCTCATGAACGTCCAGTTCGCCGTCAAGGACGACGCCGTCTACGTCCTCGAAGTGAACCCGCGGGCGTCTCGCACTGTCCCCTTCATCTCCAAGGCGGTCGGGGTGCCCCTGGCGAAAGTCGCGACCCGCGCGATGGCGGGAGTGAGCCTGCGCGCGCAGGGGGTGACCGGCGAGATCACTCTACCCTTCCTCGCGGTGAAGGAGTCCGTCTTTCCGTTTTCCCGTTTCGCCGGCGTGGATATCATCCTCGGCCCGGAGATGCGCTCCACGGGGGAGGTCATGGGGATCGACGAGGATTTCGGGCGGGCGTTCGTCAAATCGCAGATCGCGGCGGGGCAGCTCCTGCCGCGATCCGGGACGGTCTTCGTCAGCGTCAAGAACCGCGATAAGCGCTCCGTGGTGTTGGTCGCGCAGCGGCTTGAGGAACTAGGGTTCCAGCTCGTGGCGACCCAGGGCACCGTCAAGGCGCTCCAGCGCTACGGCCTGCATGCGCAGCCGGTCAAAAAGATCCACGAGGGGCGTCCGAACGTCCTCGACCTCATCAAGGGCGGCGAGATCCAGCTCGTCATCAATACGCCGTCCGGACGCCTGCCGAGGGCCGACGAGGTCCTCATCCGTTCCTCCGCGGCGGCCTCCGGGATCCCCTGCGTGACAACGATCGCCGGTGCGCAGGCCTCCGTCAACGGGATCGCGGCGTTGCTCAAGCACCAGTTGGCGGTCAAGCCGATTCAGGACTACCACGAGCTCCTGCGTCGATAGCGTTCAATGGAAAAAGAGCGACGGAAATTTCCTCGAAGCCGGCAGCCGTTTGAGGCGCGATACCGAAACTACGGGGCCCTGGTGGACCCCTGGCAACCGATCACCTTGATCAATCTGGGCGCCGGCGGGCTCTGCTTTCAGACGGAAAGCTTGCTGGAGCTCGGCAGTCGGCTTGAGATCGAGCTCCCCCTGCCGACCGAAGAGCGGTTGATCCTGCACGGACGGCTCTTGTGGAGCCGGCCGCAGCCGCACAACGTGGCGGAGCACGGCGTCGAATTCACGGACGTGACCCAGGAGCAGCAGATCCAACTGGACGCCTTGGTGGATTTCCTCAGGGGGAAGCGCCCATGACCCCACGCCCTAGCTGGGCTCCGCCTGAAGGCGGAGCCGCGAAACGGCGCCCCCTGTTGCTGTCATTGACGTTTCGCCCCGCCTATTGGCGGGGCAGCCAGGGCGTGGGATGATCGACTGGCGGGTGGCCATTGCTTCCCTGACGCTCAGGAACCCGGTCCTGGTGGCTGCAGGGACGTTTGGGTACGGGTTGGAATTCGCGCGAGCGGTTCGACTGGAGCGGCTTGGCGCCCTGATTACCAAGACGCTGACGCGGACACCGCGGCAGGGCAACCCGCCTCCCCGTTTAGTCGAGACCCCCTCAGGGATGCTCAACGCCGTCGGGTTGCAGAACATCGGCCTGGACGCCTTCCTCCAAGAACGATTACCCCCCCTGCGAGCCTACAGGGTGCCTATCATCGTCAGCATCCTGGGCGAGCCGATGGAGGACGCCGCAGCGATGGCCCGCGCACTCGATCACGCGGACGGCGTTTCCGCGATCGAACTCAACCTCTCGTGTCCCAACCTCAACGACAGTGCCGAGTGCCGAGTGCCGAGTGCCGAGCTGGGAACCTCCAAACTCACCACTCACCACTCACCACTCACCACTGTGAAGATGGTGGCGCAGGATCCCGCGGCAACCGCGGAGGTGGTGCAGGCGGTCAGGCAACAGACGCGTAAGCCCCTCATCGCAAAGCTCAGCCCGGATGTCACGGATCTCGTGCCCATTGCCCGCGCCGCCGTCCGTGGAGGGGCAGATGCCCTCTCGATCGGCAACACCTTCGTCGGGATGAGCCTTGATCCGCTCAGGCGGGCCTCTCGCCTGGGGACGCTGACCGGCGGCCTGAGCGGGCCGGCCATTCGCCCGCTGGCCGTGTACCGGGTGTGGTATACTGCACAGGCTGTGAGCGTCCCGATCATCGGCGTGGGAGGGATCGTGCGCGCCGAAGACGCGCTTGAGTTTTTTCTCGCCGGCGCGAGCGCCGTGGCGATCGGCACCGCGAACTTCGCCGATCCGCGCGCGCCGCTGCGCATTGTGCAGGGTCTCGAGCGCTACCTGAACACACACCACGTGGAGTCGCTCAGCGAACTCCGGGGCGCCATCAACCGTACAACGGCGTTCAAGGCTCAAGGTTGAAGGTTTAGGGGGATGGCAAAGGACCGGTTGATCGTAGCCCTGGATTTCACGTCCCTGGAGACGGCGCTGAAGGTGGCGAGGCGGCTCCGGGGGCTGGTGCGCACCGTCAAGATCGGCAGCGCGCTCTTCACCGCCTGCGGACCCGAGATCATCGGGCGCATGCGCTCGATCGGGTTTCGTGTGATGCTCGATCTGAAGTTTTTTGACATCCCCTCCACGGTTGAGCTGAGTTGTCGCGCCGCGGCTCGCCATCGCGTGTCGATGCTGACGGTCCACGCATCCGGCGGTCCGGCGATGCTGGCGGCGGCGGTGCGCGGGGTCCATCACGAATCCCGTCGCTTGCGGACGGTCCCGCCCCGCGTGCTCGGCGTGACCGTCCTGACGAGCGTCGATGGGGAGCGCTCGTCGGCGTTGCGCTCACGGGTCATCGCATTGACGCGCGCCGCGCTTCAGGCCGGCTGCGATGGAGTGGTGGCGTCGGCGCGAGAAGCCGACGCCCTGCGTCGGCGGTTTGGGAGGCGATTGCACCTCGTGTGTCCCGGCATCAGGCCACACGGCCGATTCCCCGCCGCTCCCGTCCCCAGCGGAGCGGCGGCTCTGAACGATCAGCGCCGCGTGTGTACACCGCGCGACGCGCTGGCCCGCGGGGCCGATGCGCTCATCATCGGCCGGCCGATCACCGCCGCGCGCGACCCTCGGGCGGCCGCCGAGCGGATCCTCAACGAGATGGAGGGTGTTCCATGATGACGCGAGACCAGCTCCTGGCAATGTTCCGGAGGAGCAACGCGCTGCAGCGCGGGCACTTCGAGCTCTCCTCGGGGCTGCACAGCGGGCACTACTTCCAGTGCGCCCAGGTGCTGCAGCAGACCACGCAGGCCGCGCAGATCTGCCGGGAGCTCGCCCGCCGCTTCCGCTCGGCCCGTCCGACCGTCGTCATCGGGCCGGCGATCGGGGGGATCCTCGTCGCGCACGAAACCGCCCGCGCCCTCGGGGCGCGCGCCCTCTACGCCGAGCGGGTGGACGCCGAGATGCAGCTGCGCCGGGGCTTCACCTTGGCGAAGAAGGATCGCGTCCTCATCGTGGAAGACGCGATCACGACGGGTGAGTCGGCGCGGAAGGTCGCGGAGCTCGTCGAGGCCTTTGGCGCGAAGGTCGTTGGGATCGGCACGATCGTCGACCGGTCGGGGGGGAAGGTGCGATTTCCTGGGCGCCGCTACGTCCGGCTCTTTTCCTTCGCCTTCGAAACCTTTCGTCCGCACGACTGTCCGCTCTGCAGCGAGCAGGTGCCGCTGTCCCGTCCCGGCCGTCCGAAGCGGCCCATGTAACGTTCATGATCGTCGCTGTTGCCGTCGCGTTAGCCGCCCTGGTACTCGTCAGCGCCGTGTGGGTGGTCACGCTGAAGAACCTGTTTCGGGCCGCGCTCAGCTTGGGCCTCGTCCTGCTCGGGGTGGCCGGGCTCTTCATCGTGCTGGAAGCCGAATTCTTGGCCTTCGTGCAGATTCTCGTCTACGTGGGCGCCATCCTCACGCTCGTCGTCTTCGCGATCATGCTGACCGCGAAGCTCCAGAGTCCTTCCCCCGACGTCCCCGCGAGCCGCCAGCGCCTCCCTGCGGCAGCGGCGTCGCTGGGTCTCTTTGCGATCTTGGCCGCGGCCACGTGGCCGCTCGGTTGGCCGAAGGCGCCCTCGGCTGACGCGGTGTCCGTCGCCGCGCTCGGGCAACAGCTCGTCACTACCCTCGTCCTGCCGTTTGAGGTCGTCTCGCTCGTTTTCGTCGCGGCCATGGTCGGGGCCATCGCCATCGCCGCTCCTCGGACCCCGCGGGCTCCAGCCCCATGAGCCCCATCCCCGCCTCTCTCTTGCTCAGCCACGCGCTGTTCGCCATCGGCATCTACGGGATCCTGACGCGGCGCCACGCCATCGGGATCCTCCTGGCGGTTGAGCTCATCCTCAACGCCGCCGCGTTGAACTTCGTCTTGTTGGGCCGGTTCTTCGGCCAGGCGCAGGCGCAGGCGTTTGCGCTCTTCATCATCGCCCTGGCGGCGTGCGAAGCGGTGGTGGGATTGGCGATCATCATCAGCCTCTCGCGGAATGCGCAGACCGTCTTCGCCGACCACGTGCGCCTCCTGAGGGGGTAATGGAACCCGCAGCCGCTGAGCTCTTCTCCAAGAGCGTCTCAGTCCCCGAGCTGCTCATGATCCCCCTCTACCCGCTCGCGACGTTTGCCGTGCTCATCCTGTTCGGCCGCCGCTTCGGCCGGCTGAGCGGCTGGCTGGCGGTGCTCGCCCTCGGGTGCTCGTGCGGCGTCGCCATGACGCTCGCGCACGCGGTCTTCGGGGGCTACCGTCTCGTCATCAGCTGGCCGTGGCTCTCGAGGGACAACCCCCGCTGGTCGGTGGGGCTCGCGGTGGATGGCGTGAGCTGGCTGATGCTCTTCGTCGTGTTGAGCGTCGGCCTGATGATCGCGGTCTACTCGATCGGCTACATGCACGACGACCCGCGCGTGTCACGCTTCTTCGCCTACCTCTCGCTCTTCTGCGCCTCGATGCTGGGGCTCGTCATGGCGGACCACTTCCTCCTGCTCTACGCCTGCTGGGAGCTCGTGGGGCTCTGCTCCTATTTCCTCATCAGCTTTTGGTTTGAGAAACCCGCCGCCGCCGAGGCCGGCCGC
>JACPSR010000127.1 GCA_016193175.1 Candidatus Omnitrophota bacterium | reverse complement strand
GACCGAGATGGTCATGCCCGGGGACAACATCCGCGTGAGCATCGAGCTCCTCCAGCCCGTCGCGATGGAGACGGAGCAGCGCTTCGCCATTCGAGAGGGGGGCAAGACCGTGGGCGCGGGGGTCATCACCGAGATCCTCAAGTGAGTGGCGAGTGGAGAGTGGCGAGTGGTGGGTTCGCTGACTCGCCACTCCTCACTCGCCACTCCTCACTCGTCACTGGTCACTGGCCACTGGTCACTCGGTGAGATGGCGCAGGAGCAAATTACGCTCGCGTGTGTCGATTGCCAGCGGCGGAACTATCATACGAGCAAGAATAAGAAGAACGTCCCGGACCGTTTGGAGCTTCGCCGCTACTGCAAGTGGTGCCGCAAGCATACGCTCCATAAAGAGACAAAATGATGCTCGTCGGCTCGTGAGCAATAAAGTGGTATGGGAGCAACTCCTGGCATTGGGGATTTTGCATACTGCTGACGAGCCTACTGCCGACGAGCCGGCAAATAGGAGCGTCGGTTAACGGTAAACCACCGGTCTCCAAAACCGGGACTGCAGGTTCGACTCCTGCCGCTCCTGCCAATTTCGGCGCGGTAGGCAGGCAAAACCGAGACGATGGCTAACGCCCTCGAGCGCGTTTCAACGTTTTTAACCGATGTCCGCGAAGAGCTGAAACAGGTGTCATGGCCGTCCAGGGAAGAGCTCCTCGGTTCGCTCCTTGTCGTGTTCGTCGGGGTCGCGCTGTTGGCGGGTTTCATCAGTGTGTGCGATTTCATCTTGTCCAAAGCCGCCCAGCTCCTCTTGCGGTGACGCCGAATCTTCCTTCCAGAGATTTCGAAGTGAGCGTGTGGAGATCCGTCTTGTGAGCGAGCCCACCGGCACGAAGCAGTGGTACATCATCCACGCACAGACTGGCCAGGAGCTCAAAGTCAAAAGCAGCCTTGAGGGCCGGATGAGAGAAGAACAGACCGGCGTCCTGATCAGTCAGGTGCTCGTGCCAACGGAACGTGTGGCTGAGGTTCGCGGGGGGAAGAAGCGGATTTCCGAGCGGAAATTTTTCCCCGGCTATCTCCTCGTTGAGATGGAGATGACCGATGAGAGCTGGCATCTCGTCCGGACCACGCCGGGCGTGACGGGATTTATCGGCGCCGGACGTCGGCCTGTCTCGTTATCTCCGGAAGAAGTGGCTGAGATCTTGCGCCAGACGGAGGAACGGAAAGACAAGCCGACCTCCCGGGTGACCTTCCAGAAGGGCGAAGGGGTCCGCGTCATCGAGGGCCCGTTTACGAACTTCAGCGGGGTCATCGAAGAAGTCAACGTCGCGCGCGGCAAATTGAAAGTCCTCGTCTCGATCTTTGGCCGGCAGACGCCGGTCGAGCTCGAATTCTGGCAAGTCGAGCGCCTCTAAAACTGGTTTCGCGTTTCGGGTTCCGAGTTTCGAGTTAAAGATGAACTCGAAACACGAAACGCGGAACTCGAAACGTCCTGATTTGAGATGGCGGTCAAGAAGGTCAAGGCGATCGTCAAGCTGTACTGTCCGGCGGGACAGGCGAACCCTGCCCCGCCCGTTGGCCCGGCCCTGGGCCAGCACGGGGTGAACATCATGGAGTTCTGCAAGAAGTTCAACGAACAGACGAAAGGGAAAGAAGGGTTAGTCTTACCTGCCGTCATCACCATCTACGAAGACCGGTCGTTCACGTTCATCATCAAGAGCCCGCCGGTGTCGGTGCTGCTCAAGCAGGCGTGCGGCATCGCCAAGGCGTCCGGCAACACCCCGCGGGAGAAGGCGGGGCAGGTGACCCAACCCCAGGTGACCGAGATCGCCAAGCAAAAGTTGCAGGACCTCAATGCGCATGATCTCGATGCGGCGGTCAGGATGGTCGCCGGGACGGCGCGGAGCATGGGCATCGATGTGGTCGAGCCATGATGGCGAGTAAACGCTACACACAGGCCGCCGCCCTCGTTGATCGGAAGAAGGCCACGCCGTTGGAAGAGGCGGTGACGGCGTTGCAGCAGCTTCCCCCCGTGAAGTTCGACGAAACCGTGGAGCTGTCGGTATCGCTCACCATCGACCCCAAGAAGACCGACCAGGTCGTTCGTGGGACCGTCACGTTGCCGCACGGAACCGGAAAGACTCGGCGGGTCGCCGTCTTCTGCAAGGGAGAGCAAGAGATCCTGGCAAAAGCGGCTGGGGCGGACGCGGTCGGAGGTGCCGATCTGATTGAGAAGGTTCAGGGTGGATGGCTGGACTTCGACGTCGCGGTGGCGAGCCCCGACATGATGCGGGATGTCTCTCGGCTCGGGAAGATCCTTGGGCCGCGCGGGATGATGCCGAACCCGAAAGCCGGCACGGTCACCGATGACGTGGCGAGGGCGATCAAAGAGGTGAAGCAGGGCAAGGTCGAATTTAAGATGGACAAGCTGGCGAACATCCACTTTGTGATCGGCAAGCGGTCGTTCCAACCGCGACAACTCGTGGAGAACGCCGAGGTCGCTCTTGAGGCGATCGTGCGCGCGAGGCCCTCTGCCGCCAAGGGTCGGATGATCAAACGGGTCACCCTGTCGAGTACCATGAGCCCCGGGATCCCGTTGGAGACGGCGAGGCTCGAAGCCGAACCCGCTCAGGAGGTTTGAGTGGCTATGGCGAGCGTCGGCCGCAAAGTGAAAGAGGCGATTGTGGAGGAGCTCTCAACGAAGCTCTCCAAGCGGCCAAACGTTCTGGTCACGGCGATGAACCGCCTCCAGGCTCCGGAGACGGATGCGCTGCGTGAGAAGCTCTACGCCTCACACGCGCAGCTCATCATGGGGAGTCGTCGGCTCCTCCGCCGGGCCATCGAGCCCTTGAACGTCGCCGGCCTGAAAGAGCTCCTGGAAGGATCCGTGGGTCTCGTCGTGACCGGTGAAGAAGCGCAGCCGGCTGCAAAAATCATCGTCGAGTTCCGCCGGGCGCACGAAGAGCAGGTATCGGTAAAGGGGGGGCTCATCGATGGCCACCTGCTGGATGGGGGCACCGTCGAGCAACTGGCCAGCCTGCCGCCGAAGCCCGCGCTGCTCGCGCACGTCGTGGCGACGATTGAGTCGCCGATCGCCGAGGTCATCATGATGATCGAGCGGTTGATCGGGGATCTGGTATGGATCGCGGAGCAAGCGGCTGCCACGAAGCCCCTGTCAACCGGCGTTCCCGAAACAGGCGCAACGAACCAGACATAGGAGGATCACGCAATGCCTGAGCAGTTGACGAAGCGGGTTGAAGATGCGCTGAAGTTGACGGAAGGGATGACGGCGCTCGAATTGGCCAGCTACGCCAAGACGATGCGGGAGAAATTCGGGATCACCGCCACGCCCGTCGCGGTGGCTGCAGGGCCGGCCGCGGGCGGCGGTGGCGCCGCGGTCGAGGAGCAAACGGTCTTTGACGTCATCTTGGCCGGCGCCGGCGCCAACAAGATCCAGGTGATCAAGGAGATTCGAGCCATCACCAACCTCGGGTTGAAGGAGGCCAAAGACCTCGTGGAATCAGCGCCGAAACCCGTGAAGACGGGGGCCAAGAAGGAAGAGGCCGAGGAGATCAAGAAAAAACTTGAAGCGGCGGGGGCCACGGTCCAGCTGAAATAAGGGTCATGAAGCGCTCCACCGGTGCCATTGTCAACTTTGCCAGACTTGCGGAGGGCCTGGCGCCGCCGGACCTCGTCGAGGTCCAGCGGCGCTCCTACTGGGATTTCCTCCAGCTGGACGCCCCCAGGCACAAGCGCCGGAACGTCGGCTTGCAGGCGGCGTTCATCGAGACCTTCCCGATTGAAAACCGGGATAAGACGTATCGGTTGGAGTTCGTCCACTACACCCTGGGAAAACCCAAGTATGCCGTGGGTGAGTGCCTGCGCAATGGGCTCTCCTATGCCGCGCCGTTGAAAGTGAAGCTGCGCCTCGCGGGCCCGAAAGAGACGAAAGAGCAGGAAGTGTATTTCGGCGAGATCCCCCTCATGACCGACGTCGGGACGTTCGTGATCAACGGCGACGAGCGCGTCGTCGTGAGCCAGCTCCACCGCTCGCCCGGGGTGACGTTCGAGGTGACCGTTCACCCGACGGGTAAGCGGCTCTTCTCCGCCCGCGTCATCCCCTACCGCGGCGCCTGGGTCGAGCTCGACTTTGATATGGCGGATGTCCTCCACGTTTCGATTGACCGTCGTCGGAAGATGGTCGGGACGATCCTGCTCCGGGCCTTGGGATTCTCCACCGATGAGGACATCCTGAACGCGTTCGGCAAGACGGAGACGGTCAGCTTCAGCGATCCCGTTGAGCTGAAACCGCTGGTGGGCAGTTTCCTGGGGGAGCGGATCCTCGAGAGTCGGGGCGGCCAGGTGGTCGTGCGGGCCGGCACCAAAATTACGGAGGAGTGGCTTGACACGATTTGGCAGAGCGGCAAGCGGGAGCTGAAGCTGGTCAGCGACGCGCCGCCGGAAATCCTCAAGACCCTCGAAAAGGACTATACGACGAGCCGCGCTGAGGCCCTCCTGGAAATCTTCCGTCGCCTTCGCCCCGGCGATCTCGTCAACCTTCCCTCCGCCGAAACCCTCATCCAACGCCTCTTCCTCGACCCCCGCCGCTACGACCTGGGCAGCGTGGGGCGATTCGTCCTCAATCGCAAGCTCAACATGCAGGAGCCGTTGGAGTCCCGTCTCTTGAGCGGCCAGACCGTCGTCCAGGTCATCAAGTACCTCTTGGGGCTGCGCCGAGGAGAAGGGGAGATCGACGACATCGACCACCTCGGCAACCGCCGCGTGCGGTCCGTCGGCGAGCTCGTCTCCCATCAGTTCCGCGTCGGGCTGGAGCGGCTCGAGCGGACCATTCGGGAGCGCATGGCGATCTACGAGCTCGACAAGATGATGCCGCACTCCCTCGTGAACTTCAAGCTGGTCGCGTCGGTGGTCCGTGACTTCTTCGCGCGCTCGCAGCTGTCGCAGTTCATGGATCAGACGAACCCGTTGGCCGAGCTGACCCATAAGCGCCGCCTCTCAGCCCTCGGCCCCGGCGGTCTTTCGAGGGAGCGAGCCGGTTTCGAGGTGCGGGATGTGCACCCTTCGCACTACGGCCGGATCTGTCCCATTGAGACCCCTGAGGGCCCGAACATCGGGCTCATCTCGAGCCTCACCGTCTTCGCGCGGATCAACGAGCACGGGTTTATTGAAACGCCCTACCGGAAAGTCGAGAACGGCGTGGTGACCGACCAGATCGACTACTTCACCGCCGATGTCGAGGATCGCCACGCGATCGCCCAGGCAAGCAGCCCGCTGACGAAAGCCAACCGATTCGCCGAAGAGCTCGTCAGCTGTCGCCACCGGGGGAATATCGCCAGGCTCCCGCCGGCGCAGGTAGAGGCCATGGATGTCTCGCCGAACCAAACGGTGAGCGTCGCGGCCGCGCTCATTCCGTTCCTCGAACATGACGACGCCAACCGCGCCCTCATGGGATCCAATATGCAGCGCCAGGCGGTGCCGCTCATGGCCACGCAGGCGCCGCTGGTGGTCACGGGCATTGAGCGGCGCGTGGCGGTCGATTCCGGCGCGTGCGTGGTCGCCAAGGAGAACGGCGTGGTCAGCTACGCCGATGCCCAACGGATCGTCATCGGCCGACACACCTACCCGCTCAAGAATTTCCAGCGGTCCAACGCCAACACCTGCCTCACCCAACGGCCCCTCGTGGCTCCCGGCGGGAAGGTCAAGGCCGGGCAGGTGATCGCGGACGGGCCGGCGACAAGCCAGGGCGAGCTGGCCCTGGGCCGCGACGTCTTGGTCGCGTTCATGCCGTGGCGAGGCTATAACTTCGAGGATGCCATCCTGATCAGTGAAACATTGGTCAAGGAGGACCTGCTCACCTCCATCCATATCGAGGAGTTTGAGATCGAGGCTCGCGAAACCCGCCTGGGCAACGAAGAGATCACCCGCGACATCCCCAACGTCGGGGAGGAAGCGCTCAAGGACCTCGATGAGCAGGGCATTGTCCGCGTCGGAGCCGAAGTCGGCCCACGGAGCGTCCTGGTCGGAAAAGTGACGCCAAAGAGCGAGACCGAGCTCACGCCTGAAGAGAAGCTCCTCCGCGCGATCTTTGGCGAAAAAGCCGAGGACGTGCGCGATACGAGCCTCCGGGTTCCGGCCGGCGTCGAAGGCATCGTGGTGGACGTCAAGATGCTGACCAGAAAGGGCGCCAGGGCCAAGTCGAAGGAGGAGCAGCAAGAGGAGCACGACCAGATCGAGGCGATCCGAAAGAACTATAGCGCCCAGATTGCGAAGCTGGTTGAGGAGCGTCTGGAGAAGCTGGTGAAGCTGCTCGAGGGGAAGAAGCTCTCCAGCCCCCTGTGCGAACTGGACTCCGGCGACACTTTGATCGACGCCGGACGGACGGTCAGGCTGAGCGATGTCAAGCGGCTCACCCGGGCTGATTTCTCCGACGTCAAGCTCCACGACGAGCCGGGGCTGGAAGCCGAGGTTCGTCGCGTGGCGGATTTCTTCGAAGAGCTCATCCGTGAGATGCGCGCGGAAGAGGACATGGAAGTCGACAAGATCAAACGGGGCGACGAGCTCCCGCCGGGCGTCCTCAGGCGGGTGGTCGTTCAAGTCGCGTCCAAGCGGAAGATCCAGGTCGGCGACAAGATGGCGGGGCGTCATGGCAACAAAGGCGTCATTGCCAAAATCCTGCCGGAAGCCGACCTGCCCTTCCTGCCAGACGGGACGCCGGTCCAAGTGGTCCTCAACCCGCTCGGGGTCCCGTCGCGCATGAACGTCGGGCAGATGCTGGAGACGCACCTCGGCTGGGCGGCGAGAGCCCTGGGATTCCGAGCCGTCAGCCCGGTGTTCAACGGGGCCACCGAAGAGGAGATCTGGGAGCAGCTGAAGCGGGCGAAGCTCCCCCCCAACGGCAAGGTGGCCCTGCGGGATGGGCACACCGGCGAGCCGTTTGACCAGGAGACCGTCGTTGGCTACCTGCACATGATCAAGCTGGTGCACCTCGTGGACGACAAGATCCATGCGCGATCGATCGGCCCCTACTCGCTCGTTACGCAGCAGCCGCTCGGCGGCAAGGCCCAGTTCGGGGGTCAGCGCTTTGGCGAGATGGAGGTGTGGGCGCTGGAGGCCTACGGCGCCGCCTATACCTTGCAGGAGTTGCTCACCGTCAAGAGTGATGATGTGGTGGGCCGCACGCGCGTGTTTGAGTCGATCGTCAAGGGTGAGCATGTCCTCGCCCCTTCCGTGCCGGAGTCGTTCAACGTCCTCGTCAAGGAGCTTCAAGGGCTGTCGCTGGATGTCCGGCTCGAGCGCAAGGAGCACGTCGTGACCGGAGCGGAGCTCTTTGAGAAGCTGGTGAAGCGCGAGCTGGAGCAACCCATGCTGTCGCTCGGTGGCGGAGCCCACGAGGGAGCCACCCTCGAGTCCGCGAAGCCGGAGAAGGAAGCGGCGAAGGCGAAACAACGATGAGCGCGCCCCTGATGTTTGACGATGTGAACGTCTTTGACGCCATCAACATTCGGGTGGCGTCGCCCGAGGTGATCCGGGGCTGGTCGAAAGGGGAGGTGAAGAAGCCCGAAACGATCAACTACCGGACCCTCAAGCCTGAAAAAGACGGGCTCTTCTGCGAGCGCATCTTTGGACCGACCAAAGATTTCGAGTGCAACTGCGGCAAGTACCGGAAGATCAAACACAAGGGGATCACCTGTGATCGCTGCGGCGTCGAGGTGACCCACTCGAAGGTCCGCCGGGAGCGGATGGGGCACATCGAGCTCGCCGCCACCGTCTCCCACATCTGGTTTTTCAAGAGCGTGCCGTCCCGGATGGGGGCGCTGCTGGATATGACCATGCGGGACCTCGAGCGCGTGCTGTATTACGAGGCGTTCGTCGTGACGGATGCCGGCAGCACGTCGCTGAAGGTGCGGGAGATCCTCACCGAGGAACGGTACCAGGAAGCCCTCAAGACCTACGGGAAGGGCTTCACCGCAAAGATGGGCGCTGAGGCGATCTACGACCTCCTCGCAACCCTTGATCTTGGCCACATGGCGCGATCCCTCCACAAGGAGCTGCAGAAACAGAAGGTGGAGCAAACGCAGAAGCGGATCGCGAGAAACCTGCGCATCATCGAAGCCTTCCGCAAGAGCCAGAACCGGCCGGAATGGCTGATCCTGAAAGTGATTCCGGTGATCCCGCCGGACCTGCGGCCGCTCGTGCCCCTCGACGGAGGCCGGTTCGCGACCTCCGATCTCAATGACCTCTATCGCAGGGTCATCAACCGGAACAACCGCTTGAAGAAACTGATCGAATTGAAGGCGCCGGAGATCATCATCCGCAACGAGAAGCGGATGCTCCAGGAATCGGTGGACGCGCTCTTCGACAACGGACGGCACGGCCGGCCCGTCCTGGGGCCGATGAACCGGCCGTTGAAGTCGTTGGCGGACATGCTCAAGGGCAAACAGGGCCGCTTCCGGCAGAACCTGTTGGGCAAGCGGGTGGACTACTCCGGACGGTCCGTCATCGTCATCGGCCCGGAGCTGAAGCTCCACCAGTGCGGGTTGCCGAAGAAGATGGCCCTCGAGCTGTTCGAGCCGTTCATCATCCGGAAGTTCCGCGAGCAGGGGTTCGCCCAGACGATCAAAACCGCCAAGCGGATGGTTGAAAAGGAGCGGGCGGAAGTCTGGGACATCCTCGACGAGGTCATCAAAGACCATCCCGTCCTCCTCAACCGCGCCCCCACGCTCCATCGGCTTGGGATCCAGGCGTTCCAGCCGTTGCTCATTGAAGGCAAAGCCATTCGAGTCCACCCCCTCGTCTGCACGGCGTTTAACGCCGACTTTGACGGGGATCAGATGGCGGTGCACGTTCCCCTCTCGATCGAAGCCCAGCTTGAGGCGAGGCTCCTGATGCTCGCGTCCAACAACCTCTTCTCGCCGGCCAGCGGGAAGCCCATCGTGCCGCCCACCCAGGACATCATCCTCGGCTGCTACTACCTGACCAAGATCCGGGACGGGCTCAAGTGGGCGGGCACGATCTTCAGCGACATCGAGGAAGCGGTCCTCGCGTTCCAGGACCAACAGGTGGATCTGCACGCGAAGGTCAAGCTGCGCTGGGAAGGGCAGTTCTATGACACCACACCCGGACGGGTCCTCTTCAATCTCGTCCTGCCGCCGGAGGTCCGGTTCGTCAACGAGCTCATCGACAAGGCCCGCCTGAGCAATCTTATCGCGAAGGTCTACCGCCTCTGCGGGCACAGCCGGACGGTGGAGCTTCTCGATGCGCTCAAGACGCTGGGGTTTGAGTGGGCCACCCTCGCCGGCCTGTCAATCGCGGTGGTGGACCTCGCCATCCCACCGGACAAGGACAAGATTCTCGGGAAGGCCCATCGCGACGTCGAGCAAGTCGAAAGCCAATACCGGCGCGGGCTCATCACCGAGGGAGAACGGTCCAACAAGATCATCGATATCTGGATGCACACGACCGAAGAGGACTCCGACCACGTCATGGAGAACTTCGACTCCCTGAACCCGCTCTTCATGATGGCCGATTCGGGGGCGCGAGGCTCCGAACAGCAGGTGCGCCAGTTGGCCGGCATGCGGGGCCTGATGGCCAAGCCGTCCGGCGACATCATCGAGAGCCCGATCACGGCGAACTTCCGCGAAGGGCTGACCGTCCATGAGTACTTCATCTCGACCCACGGCGCGCGTAAGGGGTTGGCGGACACCGCCCTCAAGACCGCCGACTCCGGATACCTCACCCGCCGGCTCGTGGACGTCGCCCAGGAAGTCATCATCACCGAGGTGGACTGCGGGGCGATGAGCGGCATCCTCATGACGCCGCTGCGCGAGGGGGATGAGGACATCGTGCCGCTCCGCGACCGCATCGTCGGGCGCGTCGTGCTGGACAACATCGTGGACGTCGTGAGCGACGATGCCCTCGTCAAGGCCGGCGAGGAAATCACCGAGGAGATCGCCGAGCGCATCGAGCAGGCGGGGATTGAGAAGATCCGCATCCGCAGCGTCCTGACCTGCGAGTCGGCGCGAGGGATCTGTGCGAAGTGCTACGGGCGCAATCTCGCCACCGGCTGGATGGCGGAGTTGGGTGAAGCGGTCGGCGTCATCGCCGCCCAGTCCATCGGCGAGCCGGGGACGCAGCTGACGATGCGGACGTTCCACATCGGAGGCACGGCCCACCGCGTCGTCGAGCAGTCGCAGATCAAGACGAAGCACAAGGGGATCGTGAAGTTCCACAACCTCAAGACGGTGAAGACCAAGCCGGACGAGTTCCTGATCCTCAACCGGAACGGGGAGCTGTTGATCGCGGATGCCGATGGACGTGAACTAGAGCGCCACCGGGTTCCGCAGGGAGCCATCCTCTCGAAGGGCGACGGGGAGTCGGTCACCAAAGACGAGCTGGTCCTTCGCTGGGATCCGTATACCACGCCGATCCTCACGGAGTTCGCCGGTGTCACGCGCTTTGAGGACGTTCGGCCTGGGGTGACGATGCGTGAGGAGCTCGATGAAGCGACCGGCCTCACGAACCGCATCATCGTGGAGCACAAAGGCGATTACCACCCCCAGGTCGTCATCGAGACCGAGAAGGGCGAGTTGCTCGCGGTCTACGGATTGCCGGTCGGGGCGCACGTGCTCGTCAGGGAGGGACAGGTGCTCAAGACCGGTGACATGCTGGCCAAGACCGCTCGGAAGATCAGCCAGACCAAGGATATCACGGGCGGTCTGCCGCGCGTGGCGGAGCTCTTTGAGGGACGGCGTCCCAAGGACCCCGCGATCATCGCCGAGATCGATGGGATCGTGGATTTCGGAACCGCCAAGAAGGGTCAGCGACGCATCATCATCAAGAGCAGCTCCGGGATGACGAAGGAGTACCTCATCCCCCACGGGAAGCACCTGAACGTCTACAAGGGCGACTACGTGCAGAGCGGCTCCCCCCTGACGGATGGACCGGTCGTTCCCCAGGACATCCTCCGGGTCTGCGGCGAGCGCGCCCTCCAGGAGTACCTCGTCAACGAGATCCAGGAGGTGTACCGCTCGCAGGGCGTGAAGATCAACGACAAGCACATCGAGGTCATTGTGCGGCAGATGCTGCGGAAGGTCCGCATCGACGACCCGGGCGACACGGAGTTCCTCATCGGGATGCAGGTGGATAAGTGGAGGTTTGCCCGCGAGAACGAGCGGGTGAAAGCGAAGGGCGAAAAGCCCGCGCAGGCGACCTCCATCCTACTGGGGATCACCAAGGCGAGCCTCTCGACGGAGAGCTTCATTGCGGCGGCCAGCTTCCAGGAAACGACCCGCGTCCTCACGGAAGCCGCGGCCAGCGGCAAGCGCGACACGCTCGTCGGGCTGAAGGAGAACGTGATCATGGGACACTTGATTCCGGCCGGGACGGGATTCTCGGCCAACCGGGTTGGGGAGATGGTGAAAATGGCACCCGAACCGCTTCCCCTTGAGTCGGCAACCGACGGGGATGGCGCCCCAGAAGCCGAACCCTCCGGGGAGGATACGACCCCATGAGATTGCGGATTGCGAATTGTCAATTGCGGATTGGGGGAGCTTGCGTCGGCCAATTCGAAATTCACAATTCGAAATTCGCAATTCTCAGCGGCGGTGTTGGGGCGCAGAGATGCCGACGGTGAGCCAGCTCGTTCGCTACGGTCGCATCGCGCTCCACAAGAAAACCAAGGCGCCGGCCCTCAAGGCCTCACCGCAGCGGCGCGGGGTGTGCGTCCAGGTGAGGACGATGACCCCGAAAAAACCGAATTCCGCCTTGCGGAAGATCGCCCGCGTTCGGCTGACCACGGGGATTGAAGTCACCGCCTACATCCCCGGGGAAGGCCATAACCTTCAGGAGCACTCGATCGTGCTCGTCCGCGGCGGCCGGGTCAAGGATTTGCCCGGGGTGCGCTACCACATCGTGAGGGGCACCCTGGATGCTTCCGGCGTGAATCAGCGACGGAAATCTCGATCAAAGTATGGCGCGAAGGTCCCGCAAGGGGCCGGGGTCGGCAAGGCTCCGGCCAAAGTCGCTCCTGCCGCGGCAGGCTAAGTCAGTGGTCAGTGATGAGTGACCAGTGATGGGTGGACAGCTCGACGACAACACGTTCCAAACAAATCAAGAAACTTTTGTCCAGACGCTTAGAACGCATCCCAGTTGAAATGAGTCGACGCAGACGGCGATTTACATCAGAGACACCACCCGATTCCAGGTATAATAATCGGCTCGTGCAGCAGCTGATCAACATGGTGATGCGGGACGGGAAGAAATCGATCGCGGAGCGGGTGGTCTACGATGCGTTCGATCTCATCAAGAAGTCCGTCGGCACCAACGACGTGCTCACCGTCTTCCACAAGGCGACGGAGAACATCCGGCCGCACGTGGAGTTGAAGGCCCGGCGCGTGGGTGGGGCGACCTACCAGATCCCGATCGAGGTGCGTCACGATCGAAGCATCTCGCTCGCCCTGCGGTGGCTCCGCCACGCGGCCAGGTCGCGGAGAGGCGCGCCCATGTCCAAACGGCTTGCGGATGAGCTCCTGAGCGCCTTCAAGGGGGAGGGGGCGGCCGTGAAGAAGCGCGAAGAGACGCACAAGATGGCGGAAGCCAACCGGGCCTTCGCCCACTACCGCTGGTAAACAGACTCATTGCGGATTGCGGATTGTACAATCCAAAATCCGAAATCCGCATTCCGAATGACGAGTGAGGCGCAGTTGACGGATGCCGCGATTGAGCGGCTGACCTACACCCGGAACTTCGGGGTCGTCGCCCACATCGATGCGGGGAAAACGACCACGTCGGAGCGCATCCTGTTCTACACCGGGCGCATCCACAAGATCGGCGAGATCGATGAGGGGACGACGGCGCTCGACTGGATGGCGCAGGAGCGCGAGCGGGGCATCACGATCACCGCCGCGGCCACCACCTGCTTCTGGAGGAAGTATCGGTTCAACCTCATCGATACGCCGGGACACGTCGACTTCACCGCCGAAGTGGAACGGAGTCTGAAAGTGCTCGATGGCTGCGTGGTGGTCTTCTGCGGGGTGGGGGGTGTCGAGCCCCAGTCCGAGACCGTCTGGCGGCAGGCCGATAAGTACGGGGTGCCGCGCCTGGCGTTCATCAACAAGCTTGACCGCGTCGGGTCAGATTTCTTCGCGGTGCTCAAGGAGATTCGAGAACGGTTGGGGGCCAGGGCGGTCCCCGTGGAGATTCCCTGGGGGCACGAGGACACGTTTGTCGGGGTGGTGGATCTCGTCACCATGAGCAGCGTCAAATTCGATTCAGCCAATCCGTCCAAGCCTCCGGAGATCGGCGAGATCCCGCCTGAGCTCAAGGAGCAGGCGGCGAAATTCCGCCATGACCTGCTGGAAGGGGTGGCCGAGTTCGATGACCAGATGATGGAGAAGTACATCCACAACCAAGAACCGAGCGAAGGGGAGCTCCGGGCCGGCATCCGCCACGCGACCATCAAGACCGCCCAGATCATCCAGGAGGCGGAGCGGCATGATCCGATTTTCGTGCCGGTGCTCTGCGGGGCGTCCTTCAGGAACATCGGCGTCCAGCCGCTGCTCGATGCCGTTTGCGATTACCTGCCCTCCCCATTGGATATCCCGATTCCCGCCGCGCACAATCCGCACACGGATGAGGAGGTGAGCTGCAAGGCGGACGAGCAGGCACCGTTCGCCGCGCTGGCCTTTAAAATCGCGCGGGACCAATTCGTTGGGAAACTCTACTTCATCCGCGTCTATTCGGGCGCCCTGAAGCCGGGCGAGACGATCTTCAACGCGACCAAGCGCCGGAAGGAGCGCGTCAGCAAGCTGCTGCGCATGCACGCCAACAAGCAGGAGCTCATCGAGGAGATCAAGGCCGGCGACATCGCGGCGGCGGTCGGCCTCAAGGACGTCACGACGGGCGACACGCTCTGCCAGGAGGGCCACGCGGTCATCTTCGAGCGG
>JACPSR010000126.1 GCA_016193175.1 Candidatus Omnitrophota bacterium | reverse complement strand
GATCGGCAAGGAGATCCGCGGCCTTGAGTCCTTTCAGAACCGCCGCGACCTCCTCGTCCTGCATGCCGGGACGAAAAAGGATCAGGCGCGGTTCGTGAGCTGGGGAGGCCGCGTCCTGAACGTCATCGCGCTGGGGCCGGATCTCGAAGCCGCGGTGAAGCGCGCCTACGAAGCGATTCCCCAGCTTCAGATGGACGGGATGATCTACCGCAAGGACATCGGCTTCCGGGCCCTCAAGCGGCCGGTCACGAAGTGATTGAGTATCTGAGTTTCTGAGTAGCTGAGTAGCTGAGTAGCTGAGTAGCTGAGTGACGGGATGAAGAAAATCTGGGTTCGTAAGGCGAAGTCGTTTCGTGAGGCCGAGCGCTTCGATCGCCAGTATTATGAGATGTTCTCTCCGAACGAGCGCGTGGAGACGGTGGATTGGCTTCGACGAATTGCCCGGAAGATCGGGAAGATCGGGAAGGTCGGCCATGGCGGAACAAGACTTCGAAGAGTTATTGGGGTTGTTCAATAAGCATCGCGTTCGCTACTGCATTGTGGGAGCGTACGCGGTGGCGTTCCACTCGGCTATGAGCCGGTCCGCGTCGATTTGCTCACTTCGATTGTAGGCTGCACCTTTGAGCAGGTGTGGAAGCATCGAGTCCGTGGACGGTACGGCACGCAGCAGACCTTCTTCATCGGCCGAGAGGAGCTCCTTCGCAACAAAACGCTTGCAGCGCGGCGCCAAGATGCAGCCGATGTAGAGCTGATGCGTCACATGCGAGTCTCAGGGAAATGACGGTTCGAGGGGAACACCGAGCCGTCCGAGATGGAATTGCCTAAGCCGTCTTGGGCTGGCGCAGTGAGCACGGCACCGATGAGTGAGAGGGAGTGACGATGAAGCGAGCGGTGGTGGGGATCCTCATGGGATCCGATTCGGACTGGCCGGTCATGGAGCAGGCGGCGAAGACGCTGGCAGGCTTCGGCGTGCCCTATGAGGCGCGCGTCCTCTCCGCGCACAGAAGCCCCGACCTCGTGCGCCGCTACGTCAATTCCGCGGGCTCGCGCGGCATCAAGGTGTTCATCGCCGGCGCCGGCGGGGCGGCCCATCTCGCCGGGGTGATCGCCGCGCAGACGACCCTGCCGGTGATCGGGGTCCCGATGGAGAGCAAGAGCCTCAAAGGGCTTGATAGCCTCCTCTCCACCCTCCAGATGCCCCCCGGGGTCCCCGTGGCCACGGTGGCGATTGGGAGCGCGGCGAACGCCGCGGTCCTGGCCGTTCAATGCCTGGCCCTGAGTGATCGCCGGCTCCAGCGCGCGCTCGTCGCGCACAAGCGACGGCTCGTCGCAAGTACCCGCAGGGCCGACCGCTCACTACCCCGAACCTCCGCCACAACGCATGGCGGACCCGCCAGGCCGTGTGGCGGGCCGAACCCCGAACCCCGAACGTTCGCCCGATGAATCGGCCCAGGGTCTTCAGCGTGTTGGGCGACGCGATCGACGCGGCCGCGCTCGCCGAGGCGTCGAGGATCCTGCGCCAGGGCGGCCTCGTGGCGTTTCCGACGGAGACGGTCTACGGGCTGGGGGCGGATGCCACGAACCCGAAGGCCATCGAGCGGCTAAATCAGGTGAAGGGCCGCCCGCCAGAGAAGCCGTACTCGCTGCACCTCTACACGCTGGAACAGATGCGCCCGCTCATTGTGTCCGTGCCGCCCGCGGCGGCGAAGCTGATCGAGCGGCTCTGGCCGGGTCCCCTGACCATTGTGATCCCAGGCAAGGACGGGGCCACGGTCGGGTTTCGGCTGCCGGATCACCCCATCGCGCACGCCTTCCTCAAGGCCTGCGGCGTCCCCGTGGTAGCCCCCAGCGCTAATCGCTCCGGATTGCCTCCGCCCACCGACGCGCAGGAGGTGCTTGCCGCGCTCAACGGGGACGTGGACTGCGTGCTGGACGGTGGTCCCACGCGCCTGGGGCGCGAGTCAACCGTCGTGGAAGTCATGGGGGATCGCGTGGAGATCCGTCGGGAAGGGGCGATTCCGAAAGAGAGGATCCTCTCCCTGAGCTGATGAGCGTGAAACGGATCCTCTTCGTGTGCACAGGGAATAGCTGCCGGAGCGTCATGGCCCAGGGGCTGATGCAGCATCTCCTGAGGCAAGCCGGGATCGACACGGTGAGCGTCAACTCAGCCGGGGTGTTCGCCATCGAGGGGATGAGTCCCACCCGCGAGACGCAAGCGGTCCTGCGGGAGGTCGGCGTCGATTGCGCCGGCCATCGCGCGAGCCCGCTGACCGAAAACCTCGTTCACGACGCCGATCTCATCTTCGTCATGGAGCCATTTCAGATGGACGAGGTCCTTCAACGATTCCCTGGCGTGAAAGGGAAGGTGCACCTCTTGAAACCGTACGGCCTTCGCTCCGACGAGGTGGTGGGCAGCCCCAACATCCCTGATCCCATCGGGAAGCCCCTGGAGGTCTATGAGGTGTGTTTCGCCGAGATCCGGGAAGCCGTCGAGCGGATTGCGAAATTGTTGGGCGTGCCCCGATGAGACGCAGACCCCCACGGAACAGTCGGGTCCGCGTTCGGCGGGTGGCGATTGGCGCCGACCACGGCGGATTTTCGCTCAAAGCCGCGCTGATCCCCTTGCTCCAGGCCGACGGCATTGAAGTCGCCGACCTGGGGACGCATTCAGCCAAGCCCTGCGATTACCCCCCCATTGGCTGCAAGGTGGCTTCTGCCGTGGCCGAAGGGAGGTTTGATCGGGGCATCCTGCTGTGCAAGTCCGGCATCGGCATTGCCATCGTCGCCAACAAGGTCCCGGGAATCCGAGCAGCGGTGTGCCAGGACCCCTTTGACGCGGAGCGCAGCCGCCGCCATAACGATGCGAACGTGCTGGTCATGGGTGCGGAGAAACTCACGCCGGCTCAGGCGAAGCGGATCCTCCGATGCTGGCTTGCGACGCCCTTCGAGTCCGGCGGCCGCCATGAGCGCCGCGTCCGCCAGATTTCAACCATTGAAAGGAGACTCTTCAGGGGTCAGAAGTCAGAAGACAGAGGACAGAAGCTGAAAGATTAACTTTTGAAATCTGACCTCTGACCTCTGACCTCTGACCTCTGACCTCTGACCTCTGACCTCTG
>JACPSR010000140.1 GCA_016193175.1 Candidatus Omnitrophota bacterium | reverse complement strand
GAACGATATCGCGCAAAAGGAGGTTGCGGGAATGAGACGACGCTCGACGAGATGGACGGCGGTCATGGTGTGGCTCATCATGAGCCTGCCGGCGCCGCCGGCGTATGCCTGGGGCCCGGTGAGGAAGCTCGTGCGCGGATCGGTGAACGTCGCCACCGGCTGGGTGGAGGCGCCCGCCAGCGTCCTCTGGACGACCGAAATGGAGGGCAGCATCGCGGGGGTCTCCAGCGGGGTTGTCCGCGGCGTGGCGCTTGGGATCCGCCGGACCCTAGCGGGCGCCTATGAGATCGTGACGTTCCTGCTGCCGAACTACCCACGACAGGGAGGCGGAGATCCCTACCGACCCATCGTTGAGCCGACGTTCATCGTCCTCCGACCGGCTGAAAAACCCTAAGGATGAAGCCTGGCTCTTAGCCCGGGCGAGACGAGGAGACCGTCGAGCCTTCGCCGCCCTCATTGAGCCGTACCGGGAGCGCATCTACGCCACGGCGGTTCGCGTGTTGGGCAACCACGACGACGCCACCGAGGTGGCCCAGGACGCCATCGTCAGGACCTTCTGGAAGATCACCGGCTTCCAGGGCAAGGCCCGTTTCTACACCTGGCTGTACCGCATCGCGCTGAACCTCTGCTACCGGCGACTCGAGCGGAGGCGTTACGAGCCCCAGCTGTTCCAACCGGTCACCGAGAACGACGACGAGGCGTCGCGACCGGAAGAGCTCCTCCCCGACCCTTCGGCTTCTCCACACGAGCAGGCCGCCAGCAGTGAAACCGTCGGGCTCGTGCGCCAGGCATTGACCGCGTTGCCTCGGGGCGAGTTTCAGATCCTCGTCCTCAGAGAGTTTGAAGAGCTCTCGTACGAGGAAGTCGCCCGCCACCTGCGCGTCCCGAAGGGAACCGTCATGTCCAGGCTCCATCGCGCCCGAGTGGCCCTGGCGAAAGAGCTGAGGAGGCTCGGCGCGCAGGGGTAGTCTCCTCGCGCGCACGTCTTCTTGAGATGGCAGCTCCGCCCCCTGAGAGCGAGAAGCGACCGATCATCGTCGTGGCCGATGACGATGTGGACATCCTCAACGTCATCAAGCTCAAGCTGGAGGCCAATGGCTACCGCGCGATCACCGCTCGGGACGGGCAGGAGGCCATTGCCGCCGTCCAGAAGCACCGACCGGCGTTCGTCATCCTCGACGTCATGATGCCACGCCTCAACGGCTTCCAGGTCGCCCGGATGATCAAGTTTGACAAGCGCCTGAAATCGACGCCGGTCCTCCTCCTGACGGTCCGCCAGCAGGAGACGGATCGCAATCTCGGTCATCGGGTGGGCGCGGATGAGTACCTCGCGAAGCCCTTTGATCCGCAGCAGTTGTTGGACCGGATCGCCTCTTGGCTCAAACGCAAAGCCGAGCCGACCCCTCGAGGCGAGACATGAGCCTGCGAAATTTCTGTGGAATATTTTTCCCTCGAGCGTATCTAAGATAGTAGGGGAAAGGAGAACGCGGTGGGAGACACGATGATCCGCTACGCCGGTTCCAACGCCTGTCGCCGGATTGAACCCCGGCTCTCCGCCTTGGCCGCAGGAGAGCTGTCTGGGGACACGGCCGCGGACATCCGCGCGCACCTGGAGCAGTGCCCGCGCTGCCAGGAAACGTTCGCCTCGCTCGAAACGCTCGGGGCGAAGCTCACGCTCCTGAAGGAGACGCCGATCCCCGCCGTCCCCCGAAGCCTCTTTGCTGGGCTGCGGGTCTTCCCCTGGTGGCTCATCCGCTTGGCCAGTCTGCGCCGCTGGCTCCTCGCGGCGAGCGGCCTCATGGGGGTGTGGCTGGCGATCCTCGGCTTGCTCCAATGGGCAGGACCCCTGCCCGTCAACTTGAGTTCGAACGCGACTCAGCAGGCGACCCCGCATCTTCCAGCGGGCACGACGCTCCTCGCCAAACCGGGGGAAGCCGTCAGCCTGCGCCTCCCGCATGGGACGCTGACCCTCCAAGGGCCAGGGGCCCTCGTCATCCGATCCGCGGCCCTCGGCAAGCTCCGTCACGATCCCCGCCTGGACCTCAACCTCCCAAGCGGCACCCTCGAGATTAAGCTGGACGCTCAGGGGCCTCCTCATGGCCTCACCCTGACGACCCCGCAGGCCATCCTGCGCCTCGCCGGCACCTGGATCTTCGTGGGCACAAATGCGGTGGAGACGAAGGTCGCGGTCTTCGAAGGCGAGGCGAAGCTCACGACGATAGCCGCCCACAAGACGTACCGGCTCACCCCCGGCCAGCTCGCCCAGGTCCAAGCCGGATGGCTCAGCCTCCACCAGATCCCCCTGGACGAATGGCTCCAACGTAAGGGGCTGATCCAGCCCGCCGCTTCAGAGTAGACCGACCGCCCTCTTAGCGTCCCCTTCCACCCTCCGTCAACGTACGATTTTTTCCTGGAATATTTTGGCAGGCGGGGTATCTAATACAGTAGCAGCGATGAGACCATCTGGATTGACAGCCCATCCGAACGTCAGATGGCCGCACGGCGGGCTCCACGGGTGCCTGGCCCTGGCTGTCTTCGGCCTCCTCCTGAGCCTGGTTGGCTCAGCGGAGGCGGCGGTGAAGTCCTGGGTGGGAGGGACGGCGGGGAACTTCTCCGATGCGAATCGCTGGAGCAGAGCCTCAGATGGAACTGAACGGGTATCTGTTACACCGGCTGGAGGTTCTCTAACTCGACTTGAGGACGGCGATGTTTGAGCACATATCTGCTGGCATCCAGAACCTCAATCCCGACGATCGACCCATCGGGTGCGTAGTTCACCGCGACGTCTTCGGTCAGTCGGTGCGTCGTGACGTGGAACTTCCCTTCCTTCAGGCGGATGTAGGCGGCATCGACTGTTGGATCGTAGCTGATCTTCATGGCGCGCGCCTCCTAAAAGTAAAACGTGTAGACGGTGATGACGACCGTGCCGCCCTTTTCCTCCCTCGTGATCGGCATGACCTGCTTGATGGGGTAGACCTTCCGCCCCCATCTCCGATGATACTGGAAGTTCCGCCGGTAAGCGACCCGCCCTTGCCGTGCCGGGATCCGCTCGCCACTCGCGATCGCCTCGACCACTTCCTCCTCCGACGCGCCGCGTTCAAGCATCTGCTGCTTGGCGTGTCGGGAGAAGACGATGGGTTTCACGATCTTAGCAAACCATATGCGGGCGTGGTTGTCAAGACAAGAGCAGTAACACCATCGGGTGTGGAAAAATT
>JACPSR010000125.1 GCA_016193175.1 Candidatus Omnitrophota bacterium | reverse complement strand
GCGCTCCCGGAAACGCGCGTCGCGCTCTCCTTGATGGACGTCGTCGTCTTCCTGCCCGCCGAACAGGAAGGGTTCGGGCTCTCCCTCTTGGAAGCGATGGCCTGCGGCCGTCCCTTGGTGGCGGTGCGCCGGGGGGCAGGCGCTCCCTGGGTGTTGGACCAAAGCGGCATCGGGGCCGTCGTGGAGCCGGGGGAACTTGGCGCCTTGGCAGACGCCATCACGACGTTCCTCACAAGCGATGAACGCTCACGGCGCGCCGCGGAACAGGCGCGGGCCGTGGTGAAGGAGCGCTTCCCGCTCTCGCGCATGGTCGATCAGGTCGAGGCCGTCTACCGCGAGCTCGTGGTTCGTCGTTCGTCGATCGTCGCTCGTGAGGGGAGATGAGGGTCACGAGTTACAAAGAACTGGAGGTTTGGAAGAAAGGCATAGAGATCGTGGATCTAGTCTACGCGTTAACGAAGCGCTTTCCTACTGATGAACGATACGGACTCGCGGCGCACATGCAACGGACAGCACTTTCAATCCCTTCGAACATCGCAGAGGGATTTGCCCGGCAATATACGAAGGAATACCAGCAATTCTGTTACATTGCCTTAGGTTCCTGCGCAGAGCTTGAAACGCAAGGTGTTGTCGCAATGCGGCGACATTACATGTCCAGCCAAGAATTCGCTCAGTTGGAAGAGTGGATTAATCATGAGAGCCGGATGCTCATGAATTTGATCAAGAGGCTTAAGGGTTGACGATGCATGATCCACGAATCACGAACGACGAGCGACGATCCACGATCATGAATCGCATACTGGTGGTGCTGCCCAACTGGTTCGGTGAGACGCTCTTCGCGACGCCCCTGCTGAACATCCTGCGCAGCCGGCGGCCCACCGCCTACCTGGCGACGCTCGGCTGGCCGACCTGTCGCGAGGTGTTGCTCCATAACCCGTCCGTCAACGACCTGCTCGATTATGACGAGCGCCGAGCGCACCGCAGCCCGTTCGGGAAATGGCGGCTGATCCGCGCGCTCAGCGCGCGCCGCTTCGACACCGCGTTCATCTTGCGCAGGAGCCTCTCGCGCTCACTCCTCCTCGCGCTTGCGGGAATCCCGATGAGGGTCGGATTTGACAACGCGAAAAGCGGCTGGCTGCTGACGCACCGCGTCAGGCCCGCATCGATCCCGGAGCATAAGGCGTTCTCATACCTGCCGCTCCTGGAAGCGGTCGGGCTTTCGGGAGCGCGACATCCGTACGAGTACACGGTCTCCGACGAGGAGCGCCGGGCGGCGCGCAAGTGGTTAGAGATGCACCGGATCGCGAATGGACGGCCGCTCGTGGCGCTCCATCCTGGGGCGAACTGGCCGCATAAGCGCTGGCCCCCGGAGCGTTTTGCGGCCTTGGGCGATCGCCTGGTTGCGACGCAGCGCGCCCAGGTGATGATCACCGGTGGGCCGGGCGACGTCGCGTTGGCCCACTCGATCCGGGAAGCGATGCGTCAACCGGCGACGCTCCTCGCAGGCCAGACGGGGCTGCGACAGCTCGGCGCCTGCCTTGAGGAGGCGCGCCTCGTCGTTTCCAACGACACCGGCGTGCTGCACATTGCGGCGGCGCTGCGAAGGCCCATCGTGGCGCTCTATGGCCCCACGTCGCCGACCCTCACAGGTCCTCTCGGAGATCCGCAACGGATGGTCGTCCTCCACCACGCGGACTGCTGCCCCCGCATCCCGTGCTACAACCCAAATCAACCAGCCCATCGAGGCATGGAAGCCATCACAGTAGATGAGGTATATGACGCCGCCCGTCAGATGCTTCAGCGGGAAATGGGGAAGGCGAGCAGCGGAGCAGCCGAAGGATGATCACCGTCACCCCGAGCGCCTCCAGACTGCAATCCGCAATCCGCAATCCGCAATCCGCAATTCCGACGCGGGTGTTAATCATCGGCCCCTCAAATATCGGGGACGCGATTCTCACCAGCGATGTCATTGCTGCCGTACGGGATCGCTTCCCGGAAGCGCATGTCGCGCTCGTCGTTGGTGAACGAGCCACGGCGCTCTTTGTGGAGGACCCCCGGATCCAGACCCTCGTGGACGCCGATCGATTCGATTCGCCGCTGGGGCGATTAAGGCTCGCGTGGGCTCTCTGGCGCTACCGGCCGCACGTCATCGTAGATCTTCGCCACACGCTCTATCCCTTGCTGCTCAAACCCTGGGCCGCATGGCGCTATCTCCGACGGCCGCCCAAGGCCCTCACGCACATGCGGGAGCGCCACCTCTGGAAGCTCCGTGTCCAAGTGCCTGGGTTGAAAGAACGTTCAGGGTTCCGGGTTCCGGGTTCGGGGTACTTGCCCAGAGCCCAGAGCCCAGAGCCCCGAGCGCTGTGGTACTCAGCGAAGGATATCTCGCATGTGGAGGGGTTGGGGAAGCGATGGGGTCTCGACGGAAGCCGACGACTGGTCATCGTCTGCCCTGGCGCCCGGAGCCACATCAAGCGGTGGACGGCGGAAGGGTTTGCCCGCGTCGCGGATCGGCTCATCACGGAGGCCCGCGCGCAGGTGGTTTTCTCCGGGGAGCCGGATGAAGGGCCCGTCATCGAAGAGATCCTCGCGCTGATGGGTCAGCGGGCCCATAGCGCCGTCGGCCAGACGACGATTCGGCAACTGGGCGCGCTCATGTCGCGCTCGCGCCTCGTCATCGCCAACGATTCCGCCTCGCTCCACGTGGCGTCAGCGCTTGGCGTCCCGACGGTGGCGATCTTCGGGCCGACCGACGAGGCCAAGTACGGTCCCACGTCACCGCAGAGCCGCGTCGTCCGCCGCCGGCTCTTCTGCGCGCCGTGCGAGCGGCCGCTGTGCCGCTTCAACCATGAGTGCATGCGTTTCGTCACCCCTGATGAGGTGTATGACGCCGCCCGTCAACTGCTCGATGGGGTAGCGAGCAGCGAGCAGCGAGCGGCGAGCGAAGACGTGCGGAAGCCATGACCGTGGATCGTGCGCTTTCCATTCCGCATTCTCCGCCACAAGATGCGCCACAGGACATGGCGCACTCGCCTTGTCTTCTGGCGAGCGTGGCGGACCCGCCAATCTTGTTGGCGGGCGCAATCTCCGCCACACGACATGGCGGATCCGCCAATCCTTTTGGCGGACGCATTCCGCATTCTCCCAGGCGCATCCTGGTCATCCGGCTCGATCGGCTCGGCGACGTGATCCTTTCGACCCCCGTGCCCCAGGCGCTGCGCCGGCAGTTCCCGCACGCCTTCATCGCCATGATGGTGCGGCCGGCCTGCCGGGAAGCCGTCGAGGGGCATCCCGATGTCAATGAGGTGATCGTCTACGAGAAGGAGGGGCGACACCGAAGCATCCTGGGAACCATCCGGTTCGCGCGCGAGCTGAGGCGCTCTGAGTTTGACACCGCCCTCGTGCTCCACCCCAGCAACCGCTCGCACTGGATCCCCTGGCTTGCTGGAATTCCTACCCGCATCGGGTACGACCGCAAGAGCGCTTGGCTGTTGACCCATCGAGTCCCGCACCAGAAGCAGGAGGGGAAGAAACACGAAGCGCTCTACACCCTTGAACTCTTGCAGGTCTTTGGGATGACGCCGGAGCTGTCCCGCCCCCATCTCTC
>JACPSR010000011.1 GCA_016193175.1 Candidatus Omnitrophota bacterium | reverse complement strand
TTGGCCTCGTCGCGTTCCTCATCGTGCTCCTTCGCCTCCCGAAGTCCCAAGAGGCCACGCTCGTCCACATCGACCTGCGCTGGCTCGGGTTCTGCATGTTGCTGACGATTCTCCAGTTGCTGCTCGAAGCGTTCGTCTGGCAGCTCCTGCTCTCGAGCCAGCGCATCCGGCACCCCTACCCCAAGACCCTCCTCACCTACCTCGCCAGCCAGTACTTAGGGCTCGTGACGCCGGGCCACGTCGGGGAGTTTCTCGCCGCCGGGTATATCTCGACGGAGACCGGGATCACGTTCGGCTACGCCCTCTCCAGCGTCGTCATGAAGAAAGTCCTCGCCTGGGTGACGATCGTGAGCTTCGGCGTCTGGGGCCTCCAGCTCCTCGCCCTGGTTCCGCTCCTGAGGGGGATTCAATGGGTGGTCGTGATGAGCGGTGTGGTGCTCGTGGCGCTTTCAGCGGGGATTGCGCTGTGGGTGGTCTCCCTGCGGCGGCTGACCCGCAAGTGGGAGAAACTCTCTCCCTGGCAGGTGGACATGACCGAGCTCTGGTCCGGCATGCGGCATCTTGTGTCCCTGCGCTTGATCGTGCCCTTGGGCGTTGCGGCGCTGGCGTTCAGCCTCCTCTTCCTCCAGCTCAATGCGGTGCTGCGTTCGCTGGGCATCGCGCTGCCGATGGCCCTCGTGGCGCAAATCACATCCTTCAGCCGGATCGTGGGTCGCGCCATTCCGTTCTCGGTCGTGGGGTTTGGGACCAAGGATGCCGCGGTGATCGGCATGTTGGCCCAGCACCATGTCGACCCTTCCATTGGGCTCACCGTGACCCTCCTACTCCTCGTGTGTTCCTACCTGGTGACCCTCCTCCTGAGCGGCTTGTGTTGGTGGATCAAGCCGCTCGTCATCCGTCGCGTTGCGCCATCCAGCTCATAAGGTAGCGGGTCATCGGCATCTGCAGGATCCACGGGTGATCGTTCGCCTGCATCGTGACCGCGAGGATGCGCAGGCGCACCCCGCGTTCTGCCGCCGCGATCCGGAGGATCTCCTCTGTGAGGCCGAGGAGGTGGTAGGTGCAGACGCTCAGGGCGAGCGTCCCGCCCGCGGCCAAGAGGCCCAGGGCATGGACGAGGAGATGGTGGAGCGCCTGGCGGCCTTTGAGCGTGTCGGCCTTGCTCTTCGCAAGCGACGGCGGATCGAGGAGCACCCAGTCAAACCGCTCGGCGCTTTCGGCCTTCGCTTTGAGCCAGTAAAAGGCATCGCCGGCCACAAATCCCATCCGCTCTTCGACCTGGTTCAGCTGCGCGTTCTCTTTCGCTAGCGTAAGGCACCCTTCGTCCTGTTCCACGCAAACGACCTGCGCGCCGCGGCTCGCCGCCCCAATCCCAAACGCACCGGTATAGGCGCACACGTCCACCACCCGCTCGCCCGATCGGACTCGCTGACGGACCCATTGTCGCGTCTGGCGCTGAT
The DNA here is from genome assembly GCA_016193175.1 of Candidatus Omnitrophota bacterium. GTDB lineage: Bacteria > Omnitrophota > Gorgyraeia > Aquiviventales > Aquiviventaceae > JACPSQ01. The sequence goes on along the minus strand of JACPSR010000011.1, from coordinate 9,481 downwards.
CGAGGTAGAAGCCGGTTTTCTGTCCATGGTAGGGGTCCACCCAGAACTGCAACCCATCTTCCTCAATGCGGATCCGCTCCGGCACGGTTCCATCCAGCACCTGCGTGAGGCTCGGCAGCCCCTCCGCTTCACGGAACTCTTTGTCGCTGCGTTCGAGGATGCCCTTTGGATGCGCGAGGCGTCTGAGGAGATCGACGATCGCGTCTTTCCACGTCTCCATGCCGGCGGTGCGGCTCTGGACGACGAGATAGTCGGCGTACTGGTCCACGATGAGGCCGGGCAGGCCGTCGGCCTCGCTGAAGACGAGCCGCTTGGCGTTCGTTCCCAACAGGGTTGCGCGACGGGCGATGGCCGTCGTGAGCCGTTCAGCGAGCAGGGTGCGGTCCCAGGGGCGGCGTTGCTCCGTGCTGACCACCCGCGCCGCGATGTGCGAGTGCGCGCTGTACAACGCATAGGCGAGGAACGCCCCATGCCTGTCCGCCAGCTCGACGAGCTCTCCATTGCGCAACGAGTGGGTGGGGCTGGTGAGCTCGTCTTTGAACACCCAACAGTCATGGTGCCGGACGCGCTTGGCGGCCGACGGCGCCACGGTCAGTTGCGGAAGGGCCATGAGACCATTGTAACACGCCAGTCGCATGCGGAATGCGGATTGCGGAGTGCGGAATGACGGGACATAGACGACATAGACTGAGTAGGGCACTCCGCATGCCGCATTCCGCACTCCGAATGAACGGACGATTGACACTATGGGGGCGGGGCCGTAGAGTAGCGCTGACATGGCAACCGCGGACTTCTACTTTCAGCAGCTTGAGCTTGGCCCGATGCAGAACTTCATCTACCTCATCGGAGACCCCCAGACCCGCGAGGCTGCGGTCGTGGACCCCGGGTGGGAGGTGCCGAGCATCCTCGCCGCCGCGGGGCGCGATGGCTATCGGCTCACCGCGGCGTTCGTAACGCACCATCACTTCGATCACGTCCAGGGTCTTGCCGAGGTGCTCGAGGCGGCGGATGTGCCGATCTACGTCCACCGCGATGACGCGCCGCTACTGGACGTCAGCCGCTCGAGCCTCAGGCCCATGGCGGGCGGCGAGACGGTCTCGGTGGGGAACTTCCAGGTGACGCTCATCCATACCCCGGGCCACACACCAGGCTCCCAGTGTCTGCTGGTCGAAGGACGTCTGCTCTCCGGCGATACGCTCTTCGTCCGAGCCTGCGGGCGCTGCGATCTGCCGGGCTCTGATCCGGCGAAGCTGTACGAGAGTTTGGACAAGAAACTCAGGCCGCTGGACGACGCGACGATCTTGTGCCCGGGGCATCACTACGCCGAGGCGCCGACCTCAGCGCTCAAGGAGGAGAAACGAGCCAACCCCTTCCTGCGCGCCGGTACGATGCAGGAGTTCCTTCGACTCGTCGGCTACCCGTAATGAGGATTCTCGTCTTCGGGGCTGGAGCCATCGGCAGCGTCCTCGGAGGGTTCCTGGCCAAGTCCGGCCATGAGGTGACGCTCCTGGGCCGCGCCTGGCATCTCGACGTCATCCGGCGGCATGGCTTGAGGATCAGCGGGTTGTGGGGGGAGCACTGTGTGACGAACCTGGTACTCGCCACCCGCCCACAGGACCTCGCGCAGGGCGCGGCGTTTGATTGGGTGTTCGTGTGCGCGAAGGCGCACCAGACCGCTGAAGCCGCGGGCGCCTCAGCGGCCCTGCTCGGGCCGCAAACGCTCGTGTGCGCTTTCCAGAACGGCCTGGGCAACTACGAGACGCTGACCCAGGCGATCGCGCCGGAGCGTGTCGCGCTGGGTCGCGTGATCTTTGGGGTGGAGATCGCGCCGGGCCGTGTGCGGGTGACAGTCTGCGCGGATGAGGTGCTCATCGGCGCTCCGGATCATCGCTTTCCGCGGGAGCCGCTCGCGGGCCTTGTGTCGGCGCTCCGGGAGAGTGGCATCCCGGCCCGCGCCACCACGACGATCCTCACGGCGCTGTGGGCCAAAGTCCTCTACAACTGCGCGCTGAACGGCCTCTCGACGTTGCTGGAAGTCTCCTACGGGACGCTCCTTGAGCACCCCCAGGCCCGCCCCATGATGAGCCGGATCATCGACGAAGCCTACCGGGTGGCCGCTGCCCATAAGATCCCGCTCGAGCCCGCGACGGCCGACGCCTACTGCAAGCTCCTTTTGACTCGGCTCATTCCGGATACCGCTGCGCATCACTCCTCGATGCTGCAGGATATGTCTGCGGGGAAACCCACAGAGATTGAAGCGCTCAACGGAGCGCTCGTCCGCCTCGGCCGACAAGCCGGCATCTCCGTTCCCATGAACGCCCTCGTGACCCGCCTGGTGCACGCGAAAGAAGCCTTCGTCAGTTCCACATAAGGTAGTGTCCTCATTTGGCAGGGCCTGCCGCTGCGCCACCCCGCCCGTCCTCCCCGCCAAAGAACTGTGGCGGGTCCGGGCGGGCGGCGGGGGCCCCGGCTCCGCGTCACCCGCCAAATGAGGACAGCACCCCACGTAATCTTTCCTTGACACGCGGAAAAAACGTGCTATGATTTCGGTTACTCTCTATATAGAGAGTAGACGATGAGCGGAAGCGCTAACGTTTATTTACTCAAAGACTTATCGAGATTAAGCGGGCATTCCATCCATACGCTCAAGTTCTACCTCAAGCTCGGCCTCATTCATGAGTCCGGTAGAAGTCCTGAGACCCGCTTTCGCTACTTCGACGACTCCTCGGTGGAGCGGCTCGCAACGATCCGTGCCCTCCGCAAGCAGCGCAAGAGCCTCTCTGAAATCCAACGCCTCCTCTCCCCGGTTTTTGCGGGTGGCAAGGCGTTCACCGAGCCGCACGTCCGGATTTCCGAGCGGCCAGGGTCTCCGAGCGAAGCGAGGAGGAGCGAGGAAATCCGCCGAGCGCAGGCGCGCCTCGGTGGGGCGCGCCAAGCGGTGCGGCGAGGGAACGCCTTGACGGGCCCCGCAGCATGAGTTACTACACCGTGCTCGGTCTCGCGAAGGAGCCGTTTTCCACCAGTCCCGATCCCACCTTTTTCTTCCGGTCCAGTTCCCATGTCCAGGCGCTGACCCGTCTTGAGATTGCGATCCGGCTCCGCCGCGGGCTCTCGCTGATCCTGGGAGACGTCGGCACCGGCAAGACGACGCTGGCGCGGACCCTCCTTGCGAACTTCCCTCGAGAAGACGGCTTTACCTTCCACATGATCCTGGACCCCTCGTTCGAGTCGGAGTACCAGTTCCTCCTGCATCTCTCCCGGCTGCTCGGCCTCCCCGGAGGGTTCAAGTCCGCGCTCGACGCTCGAGAGACGATCGAGCACCACCTCTTTCAGCGCGGCGTGACGGACAGCCACACGACGGTGCTGATGATCGACGAGGGCCAAAAACTCTCCGGGGACATGCTGGAGAATCTCCGGGTGCTCCTCAACTACGAGACGAATGAGTTCAAGCTCCTCCAGGTGGTCATCTTCGCGCAGATGGAGCTGCTGGGGCGCATCCGTCGGATCAGGAATTTCATCGACCGCGTCGCGATGAAGTACATCATCAATCCGCTCAGCGAACAGGAAACCGCCCAGATGATCGAGTTCCGCCTCCGCTCGGCCGGCCTGCCGTCGGGCACGACCCTCTTTTCCCCGGACGCCGTGGAGGCCGTCCATCGCTTTACGCAGGGCTATCCGCGTCGGATCGCCCTGGTGTGCCACAACGCGCTGGAGGCGCTCGTGGCGCACGAGAGATCCCTTGTCGACGGCCCGCTGATCCAGGAGTTGCTCCACGATGAGTCCCGATGGCTCGATGAAGTCGCCGCCTGAGGAGAAGCTGCTCAGGCTGATTCGGGGCCAACAGGAGCGACCCCAGGCCTCGCCGCAAGCAAGCGGGGGACCCCATGCCGCTACCGTGGCAATGAGCGACCTCAGCCCTCGAACGCAAGGGATCCGTTGGGTGAAGCCCGTCGTTGGAGGCTTGGTCCTCGTCCTGGCCGTGGAAGTCGCATGGCTGATCCTCGAGGCGGCCCATCCGCTCCCGTCGGTGGACATGCCGGTCATCGCCAAGCCCTCCGCCGAGTCGCCTGCTCCGCCAGCCGGGCCGTCGCCTGAGGAGATCCCTTCGCTGGCAACGAGCGCTTCCCGTTCGCTCTTTACGGCGTCGGCTGACGTCAGCGCTTCCTCGCCGACTCCGAGGCCTCGTCAGGGCGCGGCGTCGAAGCTCCTGGCCTCTCGTCTCTCGCTAATGGGGATCGTCCCCGGGGATCCGGCCCAAGCCATCATCGAAGATTCCGAAACCAAGAAGACCTATTTTGTGACGACCGGACAGGCGGTGGTCGAAGGCGCCGTCCTTGAGCAGGTGCTCGACCATCACGTCATCCTGGACCTCGAAGGGGAAAAGATCGATCTAACGCTCTAACGCAAGGAAGGGGGGACGCCATGGTGATGACTCGACGAGTTGGCGCGCTTTTCGTGATCTGGTTGACCCTGGGGCTCACGACGCCTCTTCTCGCGGAAGTTCCAGCCCCTGCCGCAGGGCGCCCCGCCCTGACCAATCAGCGCATCTCGCTGGATCTCAAGGGGGTGGATATCCTCGATGTCCTCAAGCTCTTCTCGCAGAAGAGCGGGTTGAACTTCGTGGCGGGGCGCAACGTGAGCGGCCGCGTGACCATCTTCGTCAATGACGTGGACGTCTGGGAGGCGTTTGAGCTCATCATCGAAGCCAACGATCTCGCCTACGAGCGCCGGGGGAACATCGTGACGGTCATGATGGCGCGGGACTACGAGCTCCTCTACGGGGAGAAGTTCCAGGAGCGCAATCGGAACCTCGTGCAGCCGCTCCGCCACGCCAAGGCCATCCAGGTCGCCACCGTCCTCAACCAGATCAAGTCATCGGTCGGGCGGGTGGTGGCCGACGAAGCGACCAACACGCTGATCCTCAACGACGTCCCCAGCCGCTTGCAGGAGATGCGGGAGATCCTCCGGCAGATCGACCGTCCGACGGAGACGCACGTCTACACCCTCAACTATGCGGACGCTAAAACCCTGCAAGAGAAAGTCCAGGAGATGCTCTCCCCCATCGGGTCCTTTACCTTTGACGCCCGCACCAACAAGGCGATCATCTCGGACCTCAGGGAGGTCCTGCAGAAAACCGATCAGCTGGTTCGCGCCTTCGACGCCCCCGATGGCCAGGTGCTGATCGAGGCGAAGATCATCAAGGTCGAGCTGACCGATGAGATGGATTTGGGGATCGATTGGCAGCGGGTCTTCGGCGGGGTGGATGCCGCGGCGCGGTCGAACCTCCACGTGCTCAGCGATGTCGTGGGGGGGACGGCGACGGGCACCGCGCTCAAGCTCATCACGGCGCCCAGCGGGAACGGGCAGCTCATCATCGAGGCCCTCAAGAAGCTCACGAAGACCGAGACGCTCTCAAACCCGCGCATCATGGTCTCCAACAACCAGGAGGCGAAGATCCTCGTCGGGACGAGGGAGGCCGTCGTGACGGTGACGACGACGGTGCCGGCGACCGGCTCGACGGTGTCCTCGCCGCAGATTCAGTTTGTCGACGTGGGCACCAAGCTCTACGTGACGCCGAGCGTCAAACGGGATGGGCACATCCAGCTGAAGATCAAACCGGAGGTCAGTACGTCGAAGGTCGAGACCTTCGAAAAGAACCGGATCCCAATCGTGTCCTCCACCGAGGCCGAGACGAGCGTATTGGTCAAGCACGGGGTGACGCTGATCATCGGCGGGCTCATCGAGACGAAGACCGACCGGACCGAAAATCGCGTCCCGTTCCTCGGCGACATCCCCATCCTGGGTCTTCCGTTCCGCGGCTCGACCGATACGAAGAAGAAGACGGAGCTGGTCGTGTTCTTGACCCCGCAGATCGTCATGCCGGATGGCTCGCCGTTCGTCCTGCCGCAGCCGACTGAGTCGATCCCTGGGGCGTCGATGCCGGAAGTCATCCTGCAGGAGCCCGTGCCGGCGGCCTACCGCGCCCTGATTCGCCGACACCTCCAGCAGTCCCTCGCCAGCCGATTTCGCTCAGCTACGCTTCGCCGAGGGTCGGTCGTGGTCTCGTTCGTCCTGAGCCACGACGGCCGCCTGGTCGGCGGGGAAGACATCACCAGTCCGGAGGGGGAGCCGTTCATTCGCGCGGCGAGAGCCGCGCTGAAGGCGGCGCAGCCGTTTCCGCCGTTTCCGGAAGGCTCGGAGGCCAGCGAGGTGCGGTTCCGTCTCGCGCTGGAGTATGTTCCATAGAAATTTCGCTTCGCGAAATTTCGATTGCACCGGTTGCTCGACGGTGTTAAGCTGTAAAAATGAAATCTTCATAGGAGGGTGTGGATGGCGGATCTCAAAGAAAAATGGGCGCTCATCCTGGGCGCTTCAAGCGGCTTCGGAGGCGCGACGGCGAAAGAGCTGGCGCGATCCGGGATGCACATCATCGGCGTCCATCTCGACCGCAAGGCCACCCTCCCGAACGTCGAGCAGCTCGTCCAGGCGATTCAGGGCGGAGGCAGGCAGGCCCTCTTCTTTAACGTGAACGCCGCCGATCCCCTCAAGCGCCAGGAGGTGTTGGATCAGGTTCAACCAAAGCTATGCGGCTCGACACTCTCCGTCCTGATGCACTCCCTGGCGTTCGGGACGCTCAAGCCCTACCTTTCTTCGGACCCGAAGGAGCAGCTCACCAAGGACCAGATGGAGATGACCCTCGACGTCATGGCGCACAGCCTGGTCTACTGGGTCCAGGACCTGATCGCCCGCAAGCTGCTGGGACAGGGCTCACGGATCTTCGCGATGACCAGCTCCGGCGGCCGCCGGGTGTGGCCGAACTACGGCGCGGTGTCCGCTGCGAAAGCCGCGCTGGAGTCCCACGTCCGCCAGTTGGCGATGGAGCTGGCGCCGCACGGGGTGACCGCCAACTGCATCCGGGCCGGCGTCACCGACACGCCGGCCTTGCGCAAGATCCCGGGCAATGAGCAGATGATGGAGTTCGCCAAGCTGCGCAACCCGCACCGGCGTCTGACCACGCCGGAGGACGTCGCCAAGGTTGTTGCCGTGCTCTCCAATTCCGGCGCGGATTGGGTCACGGGCAACGTCATCGGCACCGACGGCGGGGAAGACATCGTCGGCTGATGCCATGCGTGTGAAGCAACTTGAGGTCCTCGGGTTCAAGTCGTTCGCGAAGAAAACGACGATTCATTTTGAACCCGGCGTGACCGCGATCGTCGGTCCCAACGGTTCCGGAAAAACGAACGTTGTCGACGCTATCCGCTGGGTGCTCGGCGAGCACAACCCGCGCGACATCCGCGCGCCACGCCTCGAAGACGTCATCTTTAACGGGACCGACCGGACGGCCCCCCTCTCGATGGCCGAAGTCAGCCTGACCATCGACAACGAGCAAGGCCTCCTTCCCCTCTCCTTCACCGAAGTGGCCGTCACCCGACGCGTTTACCGATCCGGCGAGAGCGAGTGTTTCATCAACCAGAGTCCCTGTCGGCTCAAAGACATCCATGAGCTGTTCCTCGGGACCGGTTTGGGGGGAGGCACGTACGCGATCATTGAGCAGGGCCACATCGACATGGTCCTCTCCTCAAAGCCTGAGGAGCGCCGCGTGGTCTTCGAAGAAGCCAGCGGGGTCGCGAAGTATCTTGCCAAGAAGCAGGAAACGGTGCGTCGGCTTGATGAAGTTGAAGAGCACCTGATTCGCATCGCCGACATCATCACCGAGGTCCGGCGGCAGGTGGGGGCGCTCGAGCGGGCGGCCAACAAGGCGCGCCAGTACAAGTCGCAGTGGGATGAGCTGAAACAACTGGAGCTGCTCCTCGCGGTCGATGAGCTGAGCGCGGGAGCGTCGCGCGACAAGCAGCTGGAGCAGGAGCTGGAAGCGCTCAATGCCCAGCGCCATGAGCTGGAACGGGAGAAGGGGAGCCACGTCAGCTCGCTCGAGGGGTTCAACACCGCGGTCTCCGCGATTCAAAACGAGCTGCAGGGGTTTCGGACCAAGGTCGTCGAATGCGCCAGCCAGATCGAGCAGCATGAGGGCCAGCGCGCCCTCAAGACACGTTGGATTGAGGAGCTGGCGGCGCAGGCCAAACAACTGGAGGCTGAAGAGGTCCAGCTGCGCGCGCGCGTCACGCAACTCGAGGAGCACATGATTCGCGTGGGTGGGGGAGAGGCCGAGATTCGCACCCAGCTGGCAACCGTCCAGGAGCAGCATGGCCAGGCGGATGGCGAGCTGGCCTCGCTGGAGACGGCGCTGCAGGAGGCGATCGGTACTGTGAACGCAGCGAAAGCGCAGCTCTTTGAAGCGGCCTCCGAGGCCTCGCACCTCCGCAATCGCCTGGCAGACGTCACATCGAGGCTCCAGGGAATCGACGCCCAACTGGCGCGGCTGGACGGCCAACGCGCGCAGCAGCTCGCCCACGCCGACGAGTTGCGACAACGATACGACGCCAGCCTGTGCGAGCGCGACGCGCTCAAGGCCCAGCACGATGAGATCCAATGCCGCGTTGTCTCGACCCAGCAGGCGCTTGAAGCGCTGGGAGCCGGACGCCAGGAGCTGACGGATCGCCTCCACCGGTCGCGCGACCGTGTGGCGAACGAGCGGGCCCGCGTGACGCTGCTCGAGGACGTGTGGCGACGCTACGAGGGCTTCCCCGAGACGGTGAAGGCGCTCCTCGGCCGCTCCATCGACGGCCTCATCGGTCCCTTGGTGGATCTGGTGCAGGCGGCTCCCGGATATGAAGCGCTCGTCGAAGCGGCGCTCGGGCCGTTGGCCGAAGCGTTGGTGGTGCGGGACCGTGAGGCGCTTGCGCAGTGTCGGGAGGCGCTGAGCGCGCAGCAGCTTGAGGGGTGTCGGTTCCTCGTCCTGTCGGACTGTCCGGCAGGTGCGGTGCCCCTCGAACACGCCGGCCTTCAAGATGGAGTGACCCAAGCGGTGAGACAGCACGTTCGCGCCGAGCCCACCTATCAACCGCTCGTCGACTGGCTCTTGAACGATTCCTGGGTCATTGAGGACATGGAGCGGCTGCTCCGCGAACGCATCGTGCCCCAAGGCCGCCTGGTCAGCGCGCGCGGAGACCGATGGGACCGACGGTCGTGGCGCTTGACAGGCGCCCAGTCCGCAGCACGGGGTCGGTTGGGTCGCAAGCATCGGTGGGAAGAGGCCCGTGCCGGTCTTGATGCGCTCGAGCAGGCATTCAGCCAACTGGAGGCGCAGGCGGCGCGCGCCGAGCAGGAGTGGCAATCGCTCGTCCGCGAACAGGAATCCGCGAAGGGCCGGTTGGCGCACGCGGCCCCCAGCCTGCTCAAGTTCGACGCGCACCTCCAGCAGTTGCGCCATGCGCTCCAACGAGCTGACGAGGAGCATGCGGCGCGCGAGCTCGACATCCAGGAGCTCACTCGGCAGCGGGATGAGCTCCAGGCTGCGGTTGCCACCGCCCGGCGCGCCACGGAAGAGGCCGAGACCCGCCAGCAGACGATTGAACGCTCG
>JACPSR010000010.1 GCA_016193175.1 Candidatus Omnitrophota bacterium | reverse complement strand
GCCTCCTCAAAGGAGATCCCCAGCTCCTTCGAGAGCCCGTGCGACGTCATGCCGTAGAGGATCCCGTAGTTGACCGCCTTCATCGCCTGCCGCTGCTCCGGCTGCACCTCGGCTTCCGGGCATCCGGAGATCAGCGAGGCGCTGAACCGATGGATGTCGCGGCCCTGATGGAAGGCCTCGATGAGGTGCTCGTCGCCTGAGAGATGGGCCAGGATCCGCAGCTCAATCTGGGAGTAGTCCGCCGCCGCCAAGAGGCCGTCGGGAATGCCGGGAATGAAGGCCTTGCGGATCGATCGGCCAAGCTCTGTCTTGACGGGGATATTCTGCAGATTCGGCTCGCTGGAAGACAACCGTCCTGTCGCCGTCGCCGTTTGGTTGAACGACGTGTGGATGCGGCCGGTCTGTGGATCGGCCAGTTGGGGGAGTGCCTCCACATAGGTGGAAACGAGCTTCGAGAGCTCGCGGTAGCGCATCAGGCGCTCCGGCAGCGGGTGGCGCGCGGCCAGTTGCTGGAGGACGTCGCTGTCAGTGGAGGGTCCGGTTTTGTTCCGTTTGATCACGGGCAACTGCAATCGCTCAAACAGCACTTGGGCGAGCTGCTTGGGCGAGTTGAGGTTGAACTCGCCCCCGGCGAGCCGGTAGATCTCTTCGGTGAATCCGGTGAGCTCGGCGCGCATCGAAGCCTGCAGCCGTTTGAGGTACGGGACGTCGATTGCAACACCGGTCGCCTCCATCTGAGCCAACACGCCCAAGAGGGGCAGCTCAAGATCCGTGTACAACGCGGCAAGCTCATGCGATGCGAGGTCGGCGAGGAGCCGCTCATGGAGCCGCGTCACGGCGCAGGCGTAGCGGCTGAATGGTTCCAACGTCTCTGCGCCCTCCAGCAACGGCATGCCCTCGAGCTTCGGGAGGGGGCCCAGCGGCTGATCCAGGTACTCATCCGAAAGGTCGCTGAGCGTCTGGTTGGTCCGCGCGGGGTTCAACAGATACGCCGCGACCATCGTGTCCCCGATGATGCCCTGGAGCCTGACCCCGCACCGTTCCAGGATCCGCGTGGCCGCCTTCGCATCGTGGCTGATCTTCGGGGCGTCGGCGTTCGCGAGCCAGGCGCCGAGCCGTTGGCCTGCCGGCGACCGAAACGTCTCACGATCCACCGGCACCACCCACCCCTCCTCCCTCAAGGCCAACGCGAGGAGCCCGCCGTCGATTCCGTCGCGGATCGGAAGCGGCCGGCAGAGGATGGCCACAGGCTTCCCCTCCGTCAGCGACAGGGCGGAGGCCAACGCGTCAAGGTCGTGCTCGCTCATGACCGGATGCGTGGCGTGAGCCGGCGCAGGCGCCGCCGGGGAGCGCTCCTCGATCGCGCCCAGCAACCGCTTGAACTCAAGCTCACGGAAGAGACTGCGCAGGGAGCGCCAATCCGGCGCTTGGACGGCAAGATCCTTGAGCGCCACGTCCACGGGGACGTCGCTGCGCACGCGGGCAAGCTCCCGCGAAAGCTCCACCTGCTGCCGCGCCCCCTCCAGGCTCTTGCGCCGCGCCGGGCTCTCGATCTCATCCAGATGCCGGTAGAGGTCTTCGAGGCTGCCGAACCGCTGGATGAGCTGCGTGGCGGTCTTCTCCCCGATGCCTGGGACCCCGGGGATGTTGTCGATCTCATCACCCATCAGCGCCATCAGATCGACCATCCGCTCCGGCCCAACCCCATAGCGCGCTCGCACCGACGCCGCATCCAGGATGGCGTCTTCCCTGTGGTGCGGGTTGTACACTTTAATGTGGCTGTTGACGAGCTGGAGGGCGTCCTTGTCGCCTGTGACGAGGAAGGTCTCGACGCCGCCGGCGGCGATCCGCCTCGCAATCGTCGCCAGGACATCCTCCGCTTCGTAGCCTTCCCGCTCAAAGACCGGGATGCGGTAGGCGGCGAGCAGGGTTTTCACCACCGGGATCTGCCCGATCAGCGAATCAGGCATCGGTTTGCGCTGGATCTTGTAGCCCTCAAATTTCTCGTGGCGGAAGGTCGGCTTCCCGACATCGAACGCCACCGCCAGGTAGTCGGGCCGCTCCTTCTCCCTGAGCGCTTGGAGCATCACGGCGAACCCGTAGACCGCGTTGGTCGGGCGGCCGTCCCGCGTGCTCAGGTTGCGGATGGCATAAAAGGCCCGATAGCAAAACGCGGTTCCATCAATCAGAAACGCCCGTGGTGATGTCATCTGAGGGATTGCGGATTTCGGATTGGCGATTTCGGATTGGTTGTCTCTTCAAATCCGCAATTCGCAATCCACAATCCGCAATGCGAGGTGGTGTTGAAACTGGCGTTATGGCCAGTCGCCGTGCGCTTCAGTGACGGCGCGAAACTCCTCAACCGATTGGGCGTGGGCCTGAAACTCTTCCGTCATGAGCCGCCGGCGGGTGGCGCTGGCGTCGTTGAGCCCTGGAACGGCCTGCTTGAGGGCTCCCAGCGCCACCAGGCGTTGCTGGGCCCGGTCGGTCCACGGATCGGCAGGATCTCCCAGTTGGTATCGTTTCGTCCAGTGAGCGATCGCTTTCTCTTTCTGGCCCAGCCGCTCGTAGAGCATCGCAAGGTTCGCGTTCGCCTCGGGGTGGTTCGGATTCAGCGACAGCGCGTCTTTGTACGACCGTTCAGCCTCTTCCAGCCGACCCTCCTCCTCGAGGAGCACCCCCACGTCGTTATGGGGGGTGGGGTAGGTTGAATCGAGCTCAATCGCCTTCTGATAAAAGGACTTCGCGCTGGCGCGGTCGCCGCGCCGCTGGGCCTCATAGCCTTGGGTTCGGTACGCGACGGCCTCTTCACGAAGACTCGCGGCGGAGATGATGGCGTTGGGAATGCTTCCGAGGAAGGCCAGCCCCACCAGGGCTGCAAACCTGAAGGTGCTTCTATGCATTCATCCGGAAGTGTAACATGAGGCTGCGATCTCGTCAAGCATTATCGTGATTCGCACCGCAAAAACCGCACTCAGCCGCCGGTGATCAGCACGAGGATGGTCCCCTCGCCCTCGGCCAGCAGTCCGAGGGCCTTGCCGAGCAGCATGCCGGGCTGGATCTCGTCCGGCTCGGCCCGCATCGCGTGGCCGGGGACGGACGAGCTCACCAGGAGATCCCCGCGCTGGATCGGGCCGTTCTCGGTT
>JACPSR010000160.1 GCA_016193175.1 Candidatus Omnitrophota bacterium | reverse complement strand
TCGGCCGCCTCTTCTCAAGGGCGGATCGCGCCTTTCTTGAGGCGGCCTTCCGTCAGCACCTCGCTCTCCATGAGCCGCTCCTCGTGCGCCGGGTACGCGAGCGACGGATGATCGATGGGCACGGCGACCTTCGGTGCGAGAACATCTGTCTCACGAGGCCTGTGAGCGTCTTCGACTGCGTGGAGTTTGAGCCGGCGTTCCGCTGCGGGGATGTGGCGAATGACTTCAGCTTCCTCGTGATGGACCTGGAGTTTCGAGGGCGCGTCGACCTCGCGCAGGCCCTGGTCGCTCGGTACCGGAAGCGGCTCCGCGATCCCACGTTCGATGTCGTCCTGCCGTTTTACAAGTGCCACCGCAGCTTGGTGAGGGCCAAGGTGCGCGGCCTCGCGTGGCTCCAGCATCCGCGCACCGCTGCGGGTCGAGCGGTGCGCGGGCTCTCCCGGAGGCATTTCCAGTTGGCGCTGCGCTACGCGCGCCGGTTTGCCCCGCCCCGACTCATCGTGGTTGGTGGGTTGATCGGGACGGGGAAGAGCACGCTCGCCAAATCCCTCGCCGAGTCCTTGGGGGCGATCTGGCTTCGCACCGATGAGATTCGGCTGACGGAATTTGCGCACCTCAAACGGCCCCGACAAGGGTTTGCCGAGGGGCTCTATGCGCCGCGCGTCTCAGCGCTCGTCTATCAGCGGCTCATTGAGCGGGCCGCCGCACTCGTGCGTCAGGGGAGATCGGTGGTGTGCGATGGGATGTTTTCAAAAGCGGTCGGCCGAGAGGCGCTGCGAGCCATCGCGAGGCGGCACGGGGCCTCGTTCCACTTCTTCGAGTGCGTCGTCCCGCGGAGGGTCGCGCTCCGTCGGGTGGCGCGCCGCTACGCCCGGCAGGCCGACCTCTCCGAAGCGCAACCCGATCACTATGACCGGCTCCGCGCAGGCTTTGAGCCGGTGCGCGGCTGGTCGGAGCGCGACTGGACTAGGCTCTCCACCACCCGGGAGCCGGCTGAGACGCTTCGGGCCGCGCTCTCCATCCTCCGGCGTGTTATAATGCACAGGGGTGCAGGCCGTCACGCGTAACGAGGAGGTTGCAGCGATGAGCGATATGTACAGCAACGTCCATCTGATCCTTCGATGGCTGCATGTCATCGCGGGGATCACCTGGATCGGGCACCTCTACTTCTTTAACTTTGTGAACGTGCCGCTCCAAGGGGCGCTGGACGACGCGACGAAAAAAGCGGTCAACCCCCACCTGATGCCACGGGCCCTGTGGTGGTTCCGGTGGGGCGCGATGATCACCTTCCTCGCCGGCCTGACGCTGTTCGTCCTCACCTACTTCTATACGCCGGGGGTCGGGTTGGGGCCCACCAACCTTCTCATGGACGTGGACGGCATCACCGACCGGGCGATGTGGATCTTCTTCGGGATGTTGCTCGGTACGATCATGTGGTTCAACGTCTGGTTCATCATCTGGCCGGCCCAGAAGCGTCTCCTGAAAGGCCAGGTGCCCGCTGCGGACATTCCCACCATCAGGAAACGGGCGCTCCTCACCTCACGCACCAATGCCTTCTTGTCAGGACCCATGCTGTTCGGGATGCTTGCCCCAGCCCACTACGGAGCGATGAATGCCTTCTCGTTGATCCTCGCGTTCGGCCTGGGGCTCGTGGCCATTGGGGCCAGCATCCGCTCGTCAGGTTCGGTGGGAAAACTCGCGTAACACCACCGACGCACACACCACACACTCGCGCCCGACGGTCGTGTTCCCGACGGCCGGTCAGATGTCCTCATGAAGAAAATCCTCTTGACCTGCCTCGTCCTCCTCGGCCTCGTCGTCCTCGCTGTGGCGATCTTCGTCGTGACATTCGACGTGGACCGCTACCGCCCGATGCTGGCACGTAGGCTTCAGGAAGCCATCCATCGACCCGTCACGCTGGAGCGCCTTTCACTCAACTGGCGTGGCGGGATCGCCGTGCAGGTGCAGGGATTGAGGATCTCGGACGAGGCATCCGCAGGGCCCGAACCCGTGATCCAGCTCGAATCGGCTAGCGCCCTCGTGCGTCCGCTCCCGTTGCTCCGAAAAGAGGTGCAGGTTGCGTCCCTGGTCTTGAGGCGCCCTCGCATCCGCATCGCCCGTGACGCGCAGGGCCGCATCGATCTGCTCGGGTTGGCCGCCGCCGCGAGCCCTGCCCTGTCTGCCATCCCGCCCGGGACGGGACAGGCAGGCGCGGTATCGAGCCGGCCCACGAGCGTCGGCGATGCCGTGGTGTCGTTCAACATCGCGTCGTTCCGGATCGAAGACGGCACGCTCCACTGGAGCGATGCGACGACCCAGCCGCCGTCGGAGCTGTGGCTGAAGCGGCTGGATGTCACCGTGCGGAATATCGCCCTCGGCCGGCCGATGGATGTCGCCCTCGCGGGGGCGCTCGCGGCTGACGCTCCGAACCTGCGTCTCAGCGGACGCTTCACGACGCCGAGCCCCTCACGAGCGGGTTCGCTGGAGCAGGCCAACCTGATGATTGAGGGCCTGCCGCTTGAGCGAATCCTGCCGCCGGCCCGCCCGGGCGAGCCGCAGCTCCAGGGGAAGCTGACGGTGAACGTCCACGGGAGCGTCGCAACACTCGATCCGTCACAGCTTGCGCGCGCGATTTCAGGTGAGGGCGGCCTGGGGTTGGCCGAGGCGCGGATTGCGAACCTCAACGTCCTCCGCGCAGTGTTTGAGCGGTTCTCGATGCTCCCCGGGCTCGTGGAGGCGCTTCAGGCCCGCTTGCCCCCGGCCTATCAGGCCAAACTCGCCGAGTCTGATACCGTCTTCGAACCCATTGATCTCGCGTTGCGCGTAGAGGAGGGATCGCTGCGGTTTGAAGATATGCGCGTGCGCTCGGACACGTTTGAGCTGATCGGCACCGGCTACCTCGGCTTGGACGGCAACGTGGACATCCGCTCGACGCTGCGCATCGAGCCAACCCTGTCAGCCGCCATCTTCAGGAGTGTGGAGGAGCTGCGAACACTCGCCAACGCCTCAGGCGAGCTGGAGATTCCCTTGGCCATCCAGGGCCAGGCGCCACGCGTTGCCGTCCTTCCCGATCTCCGATACGTCGCTTCTCGGATCGTGGTGACGACTGCAGTCGATCTCATCGGCCAGCTCCTCCGCAAGGACACACCGGAGGCTGGCGGCGAGGCAGGTTCCGATCAGGCTGAGGGTTCCCCGGATGACATCCTCGGCCAACTGCTCAAGAAGGCGATCAGGCGCGGCAACCCGTCCGACGCACCCCCCTCCTCTCATTAGTTCCGAGCGACCACTGGCCCTTGATCGGCTCCTGATCTGCGCCTCCGCCGGATTGCGCGCCTGCGCGGTGGGGCTCTCCGGCATCATCCTCGCCCTCCATCTCGCCACCATCGGCTTCAACGCCTGGTCGATCGGCCTGGTCGTTTCCCTGGGCCTCTTGGGCTGCGCGCTCGGCACGCTGATCGTCACGGCCATCGCGGACCGTCTTGGCAGGCGGGCCACCCTCATCCTCCTCTCCATCCTGATGGCGCTCGGCGGGTTGGCGCTCGCCGTCTCGTCCAAGTCGTCGCTCGTGATGGTGGCGGCGCTCGTCGGCATGGTCAACGGCATGGGGCGGGACCGGGGCGCCGGCGTCACGGTGGAGCAGGCGATGCTGCCGCAGACGGCGAGCGAATCCAACCGCACCGTGGCCTTCGCGTGGTACAACCTCATCGTCGACGGCGGCCATGCCGTCGGGTCGCTCCTCGGCGGGCTGCCGGCGTGGCTGCGCTCCCAGGCGCACGCGCCGCCACTCGCCTCCTATCAATGGACGTGGGGGCTCTACAGCTTCCTCTGTCTCACCGCGGGGGCGCTGGTGCTGAGGCTCTCGACATCAGTGGAGCTGAGTGGCGCGGCTCCGATCACCCGGCTCTCGCCGTCCTCGCGCCCGTTCGTCGCGAAGTTCGCGGCGCTCTCCGGGCTCGACAGCTTCGCCGGCGGCTTCCTCACCACCGCGATGCTTGGCTACTGGTTCTTCCGGCGCTTCGGCGTGGACGAGTCGCTCTTGGGGCCGCTCTTTTGCCTTGTGCGCATCCTCAACGGCTTCTCACATCTGGGAGCGGCGTGGATCGCCAAGCGCATCGGGTTGGTCAACACCATGGTCTTCACCCATCTGCCCTCCAGCCTGCTCCTCATGACGGTGCCGTTGGCGCCGAACCTCCCCGTCGCCGTCCTCCTCTTCCTCGTGCGCGAGTCGCTCGTCGAGATGGACGTACCCACCCGCCAGTCGTACATCGTCGCGATTGTCAAGGAAGAGGAGCGCACGCGCGCGGCCGGGATCACCAACCTGACGCGGGGGATGGGCTGGGCCGTAGCACCCATGATCGCCGGCTCGCTCATGCGCGCGCTCTCGCTCTCGGCACCGCTCGTGATCGGGCCGGGCCTCAAGGTCGCCTACGATCTCCTTCTCTATCGGGCCTTCCGCCACCTCAAACCTCCAGAAGAGCGCGCTCCCGCCTGAGCAATTTTTCTCCGCGATGCCTTGACGCGCTCACGAAGGGTCGGGTACACTTTTGTTAATTGACATTCTCGACAAGTCCGCCACACGACATGGCGGATCCGCCAAGAAGTTTGGCGGAGGCAAACCTCAGCCACAAGACGTGGCTGATCTGCCAAGCCAGTTGGCGGACAGAGGAATCTGGGGGCGCAAAGCCACGGATCCCCGTGAGTTCGTGGTTCGGTGTTCGTCGTTCGGTGACAACGAACACTGAACAATGAACAACGAACACACAGGACAGCCGGGTTACCGAAAGAGTGGGCAATGGTCGGTCGACAGATCGAACAGAGGCGGTATCACCGCAACGGGCGGTGGTACCGCGTTTGCTTTCAAGACCTCACAACCCTTCGCCATGCCTGAGTCGCTCCCTGTGACCATGCTTCTTGGCATCATCACCTGTAGTCTCGTCACGCTGGTGATCACCGCCCTGCTGATCGCCCGTGAATTCCGCGAGACGCTCAGGAGGGTCAACGCGCTGCTCCCGCGCGCCGGCCGAACCCTGGACGAAGCCCACCGCTCCTTCCAGCAAGCCCGCCACCTCTTGACCAAGGCCAATCGAATCACACAAGAGATGGAGACGGTCATCCATGAGACGTGTGACGCCGTCGCCGAAACGCTCGGCCGGTTCAAGTCCTGGAGGGAACGGGCCCAATCGTTCTTGAAGGAGCATGTCGGAAACGGGGCGGGGGTGGATCCTCGCAGACACCATGGTCGTCGGGTCATCAACAGAGGGAGGGAACTTGAATGAAGGAGAACCGTTGGGGTCGTGGGATCTTGCGGGCCGTGGCGGCCTTCTCGCTTGGAGCCACGGCAGGAAGCCTCCTCACGTTGCTC
Organism: Candidatus Omnitrophota bacterium; assembly: GCA_016193175.1. GTDB lineage: Bacteria > Omnitrophota > Gorgyraeia > Aquiviventales > Aquiviventaceae > JACPSQ01. Next base: position 3,316 of record JACPSR010000160.1, on the reverse strand, counting down.
TATGCGCCGGCCTCAGGCGCGTTCACCAGAAGGCGCTTGGTGATGAAGGCCCGCAGCTTGCAGCGGAACGCTGCGCGCCGGTTTGGAAAGACGCAGCGCGTGTTGGCGACCAAGGCCGAGCGGGTTCGCGAAGCGGCAAGCGGATGGATTACCGAGCACCTTCCGCATCGCAACAGCAACGGTCGGCACCCCGTGCGCCATCGGAAGATCCAGCACGCGACCGCACATTGATCCTTGCGCACCACGGATGTTTGAAAACGGCAGCCGATCGTGGCTGCCGTTTCGCTTTCCGATCTGCTATACTGGCCTCGAGATGAAGAACGATGCGGCCAGACAGATCGGCGGCGAGCTGAAGGCCATCCTGGAGCGCCTGAAGGGGTTGGCCAAGCAGGAACGCGCCTCACACGGCCCGGACGCCGAAGCGATCGAAATCGCCGTGGTGAACCTCGACAGCGCCATCGAGATTTTGACCGAGTGACGCGGCCGCAGCCCTCTGGGGGTGACGCGGGCGCTGACGTCGTGGGATGGGAGAAGAGAGGAGAGCTCGGCGATGAGACACTGGCTGATCGGATTGGCAGTCGGGATCGCGGTCGGATCGACGGCCTACGGCGAGACGCCGGTCGTGCGTCTGGGGGAGACGCAGATCACGATGCCCAACAACGCCCCGTTCGCGCTCCCCCCTGAGTACGGGCGCCTGGTGAGCGTGGCCGTCCAGTCGGAGGTTCAGTATCTCTATTTCGAGGGTGCGGACGGCGCCGTTCGGATCGTCCTCGTTGGGCCTCGCGGGTCGATCCAGCGGGCTCGGAATGTGCTCCAGCTGCTCACGCCTGAGGTGTACCTCATGAAGCGAGGGCGAGACAACGAGCCGTTGCCCAGACGCTCGACGGGTTCCACCGCCGAGCCTGAGCGATGACTCGGAGGAGCGGCTCCCGAGCCACGGTTCGCTATGCGTTTGACGACGCCAACCGTCTCGTCATCCGCGATCGCTCCACCCTGGCAGCACGGCTTCGGCCTGCGCGGGTTGTGGACGGCTCCCTGACGACCGATCGGTGGAACCGCCTCATCTACCGCGTCTCCTCGGGTCTCGCCGGGGAGGCGGGTTCGGAGACCGTGAATCTGGATGGCGCCTGGCGGCTCACCCCCAACCACGAGCTTGCGCTCACCCTGCACGGCTCGCACGACCATGCGCGGCAGACACTCTACCTCAAAGGGGCGATTGTCGGGGCGGAGGCGGATGCCCTCATCTTTGCCGTGCGCCGACGCGAGGACGACGACCTGCGGACCGCGGAGCGGCTCACCTTGTTCGGCCGGTGGCGCGCCGATGCGCAGAACCGGCTCAACTTCCTTGTGGAGAAGGCGGACGGCTCCGAGGACCGGCTGACGCTGCAGGGCGGCTGGGAGGTCGGGCCGCATCACGAGCTGCTCTATCGCTACCGCCGGCGTGACCGCGACGAACACACGCTCATCTTTCATGGCGCCTGGGACATCACGACATCTGACCGGCTCGTCTATCGCTTGGAGGGCTTAGCCGACTCCGCGTTTGAGTTCAGGGTGGGCCTCCAGAGCCCCTCGCTCCTTGCGCGCGACGGCCGGATCGCCTACCAGGTCGGGATCGGCCTCTCCGGAGGGCGCGTTCGGCAGCAGCGCATCACGCTGTTTGGCACGTGGAAGCTGCACCGCAATCTCTCGGTCTCCTTCGAGATCCCCTACGCAGACGATCGCATGGGAACGGTTCGATTCGAGGGGATGGCCGCTCTCAGCCCGCGCGATCGGATCGCGGTCGCGCTCTCCAACAGCCGACATCAGGGGCTCGGCCTGACCGTGACGTTCACCCGTGAGCTGGTCCCCGACGCCAGCCTCTTCGTGCGGCTGCGCAAAGACGCGGAAGAGGGTTCAGTCGTCGGCGGCGTCCAGGTTCGGTTCTGATGTCTCCGGCGGGTTTTCCGGTCTCGCTGAAGAAACAGCTCGCGCTCCAGGAGGCGATGCGGCGCTTGGGGGTGGAGGAGGCCGATTTCGAGGAGCGCTTCATCCGCTCGAGCGGGCCCGGCGGACAGAACGTGAACAAGGTGTCGACCTGCGTCGTGCTGCGCCATGGTCCAAGCGGGTTTGAGGTGCGCTGCCAGCAGGAGCGCTCGCAAGCGCTGAACCGATTTCTCGCGCGCCGGATCTTGCTCAGGCGCCTTGAGGCCGAGCGCCTCGGGCGGCTCAGCGCCGAGGCGCAGCGCATCGCGAAGATCCGCCGGCAAAAGCGCAAGCGCTCGAAGCGGGCGAAAGAGAAGCTCCTGCGCGACAAATGGCTCCGAACGCGGAAGAAATCGCTGCGCAGCCGCGTCGCTGACGTTGAGTAAGCCGAAGGGCTGTGCTAGACTGAAAGCTAAACGAGGGTTTACGCGGAGCTCGAACAACGGGTGCTGTCCTAATTTGGCGGGTGACGCGGAGCCAGGGCTCCCGTGTGCCCGGAGCCGACGACGGCGATAGTCCGTCGCGGCGAGGACACACGGGATGGCGCAGCGGCAGGCCCTGCCAAATTAGGACACTACCGGACAACGTGAGGGACACGATCAGGAGGAAACGATGCGTCCAGCGGTCTGGGGTGCGGCGCTGCTCGTTGTGGTCAGCGCCATGACATCGAGTGCTCGTGGTGAGCCTGCGGGGCCGCGCGCCACCATCGAGACGACGAAGGGGACGATCGTCATCGAGCTCTACCGCAATGAGGCGCCTAAGACGGTGGAGAACTTCGTGAAGCTGGCCAAGCAGGGCTTCTACAACGGCGTCATCTTCCACCGGGTCATCCCCGGGTTCATGATCCAGACCGGCGATCCCACCGGCACCGGCACGGGAGGGCCGGGTTACACCTTTGAGGATGAGTTCTCCCCGGCGCTTCGTCACGATAGCGCCGGGGTCGTTTCCATGGCGAACGCCGGTCCCAACACGAATGGTAGCCAGTTCTTCATCACGCTGGCACCCACCCCCTGGCTCGACGGCAAGCACACCATCTTCGGGCGCGTCGTCGAGGGGCAGGCGGTCGTCGAGCTGATCGTCGCGGCGCCGCGCAACCCCAACGACAAGCCGCTCCAAAACATCGCCATGACGCGCGTGACCATCAGCGAATAACACGTGCCTGTCACGTTCCGCACGGGTCTCCGGTTTTAGCCGCCACGGATCTCCAATGAACCAGCAGCACCTCCGGAATATCGCCATCATCGCCCACGTCGACCACGGGAAGACCACCCTGGTCGACGCGATGCTGCGCTACACCAAAGCGGTGCGCCAGGCGATGCCTCAGGGGGCGCTGATCATGGACTCGATGGAGCTG
>JACPSR010000159.1 GCA_016193175.1 Candidatus Omnitrophota bacterium | reverse complement strand
GGATCAGGACTTTGGGTGGACGGTGGAGATGCAGGCCAAGGCGGCACTCCATCGGCTGCGGATCGTGGAAGTCCCCGTGCGGTACCGCCGGCGGATCGGCCGCTCGAAGATTTCCGGGACCCTCAGCGGCACCGTCCGCGCTGGCGTCGCGATCCTCTCCACCATCGTCAAGGTTGCGCTGGATCCTTCGAGGCGGAGGTATCTTGCTCTGCTGAACGAAGGGACTGGTCCGTGACCCCTGTGACGCTCTCACCGGCGAGATGCGGCCGCATGGCCGAGCGCGGGGAACTGCCCCGCGCCAAGATCGCCCGCCGCTGGCGATTCAGCGAGGCGGACCTGCGCGCCTGGCTTGAGCAGATGCGCCTGTTCTATTTCGGCCGGGATTTCGCAGACACCGTCTGCGAAATCCCGGCCGGCACCTGCCCATGAGGAAAAGAACACGGTTGACACTGAGCGTTGAGCATTCTATGTTAGAGGATAATCATCCTACTTAAGAGCATAGCCATCTCATGTACCTCTCGCCAGGCAAAGAGCGTATTCTGCGCCTCTTCTTCCAGGATCCCTTGTTGGAGATCCACCTGCTGGAGATTTCTCGGCGGACGCAGCTGGTGCCGGACAATGTCCAGAAGTTCACCCGGGCCTTCGTGGAAGCCGGCCTCTTGACCCGCCGCAAGACCGGCTCGATGGCCTTCTTCAAGGCCAAGCTCGACAACCCGGAGTTGAGCAAGATCTTTGAAAGCGTTGAGCTCAAACGTCAGCAGGCCTTCCTCCAGCGCCACAAGGCCATTGCCAGGTTACTGGGCCAGCTCACCGAGCAACTGCTTGAGGTCTCACAGCGGGAGATCCAACTCATCGCCCTATTTGGCTCGGTCGCGCGGGGGACGTGGAAACGGGGCAGCGATATCGACCTGTTGACGGTCACTCCACGCGAGACGAGAGCTACCGCCCGCTGGTTTGATGTCGTTCGCCGCCACGTGGAGCCGTTGCTGGACCTGGCCCCGGTCAATACGACCATCGCGCAGTTCACCGACGGCCTGCGCAAGCGCACGGCTTTCTATGACGAACTCTGGCGGGATCGCATCGTCCTCTACAATGAGTTTCTGTTCTGGCAACTCACCTTGGAGGCGCTGAGAGGCCATGGCTGAACGGATTGACCGGCTCCTTCACGAGTGCCTTCATCCCCCACGCGGCAAGCCAGGACTGGTGCGGGTAAGCCCGGATGAGAAGGCTGCCCGGGCCCACCTCGAGAAGGCACGGGTCAACCTGCGGGCCATGGCGCTGATGTACCGAGAAGAGCTGTTTGACTGGACGATCATCTGCGGCTACTACGCCATGTACCACGCGGTGTTGGGCGCCCTGGCGCACATCGGCCTGCGGGCGCTCTCTCATCCGTGCGCCCTGGCCGCCTTTCGCAAGTTCTACGTCGAGCGCAAGCGGGTGCCGGCGGAGTATGTCCAGTTCCTCAAGCGGGCCGAGCAGCTCAAGAAACGCCACGTCGAAACCCTAGAGGCCGCCCGGGAGGATCGCATCGTCGTCCAGTACGGCATCGAAGAGGTCACCAACGACGACGCCGAATGGCTCCTGGAGGAAGCGAAGGCCTTCGTGCTCCGCATCGAGGAAGTCCTGGTATGAACCATGACGGCCACTGCGTCGGCGAGCTCCCCGGCGCCAAGATCGCCCGCCGCCGGCGGTTTGCAGAGGCAGATAGTATTCGATGGATCAAGCGGAAGAAGAGTCGAGGCGCATCTCAATGAATCAAGCAGAGGCGTAGTTCGAGCGTGTCTGCACCGTTGATTTTCCAAGACCTGTTCTACGTGTGGCTCGTCGGCTTGATCGGTGGGCTGGTGGCCTACTTCACCAAACAACCCCTCCTGCTGGGCTACATGCTCGGTGGGATCCTCATCAGTCCGTTCACGCCTGGGCCAGCCGTTCAACACCCTGAAACGATTCAGCACCTCGCCGAATTCGGAGTGGTGTTGCTCATGTTCAGTTTAGGACTAGAGCTGGCACCCGTCGGCCTTCGCAGAGTGGGACGGATCGGTCTTGTCATCGGGGCGCTCATGCCGTTGCTCGTGGTGGGCATGTGGGTCGTGGTGGCGGTGAGGGTGTTGGGCTGGCCGCTCATCCAGAGCGTGGTGGTCGGATTTGCCCTCTCGATCTCCAGCACGATGGTGATTACCAAGATGCTCATGGAACGCGGAGAGCTCAAAGTCGAATACGGACAGACGTTGCTTGGCATCGCGATTATCGAAGACTGCCTGATCTTGGGATTGCTCCTGTTTATGCCGATGATGGCTGATCCGTCGCAGCGACAGCTCGCCTCGATCATCTGGGTGTCGGCCAAGACTGTTGCCCTGCTCGCGCTGATTTTCACGCTCGGTCTTCGCGTCGTGCCGCGTCTCTTGGCATTCGTCGGACGAGCCCACGACCCCGAACTGTCCGTTCTCGTCCTGCTGGCGCTCGCGATGGGGATCGGTGTCTTGGGCGTCTGGAGTGGCTTGTCGCTGGAGCTGGGCGCCTTTGTGGCGGGACTCGTGCTTAGCGGGTCGGAAACGACCAGCCAGACCATGGGGCGGATGCTGCCCATGCGCGATCTGTTCGTCGTGACGTTCTTCGTCTCGCTCGGCATCTTGCTCGATCCCTCCGTGGTCGCGTCGCGCTGGCCGCTGCTGGCGGGACTTCTGGCGATTGTCTTGGGTTTCAAAATGGTGATAGCCACAGGTCTCTGCGTGCTGTTGAAGTGTGGATGGGGTGTGGCGTGGCGGGTGGGTGTGGGGCTGTCGCAGATCGGCGAGTTTTCCATCGTCCTCTGTACCATTGCCAGGTCTCTTGATCTGATCCCTGCGGAGCTCTATCACCTCATCGTCGCCGTCTCGTTGTTGAGCATCTTGATCAATACCTTCGTGTTCAACCTCTTGGAGAAAGCGCCCTCTATGTTGTCTACGATGCGGACGCACCACTCATCCACATGAAACGCTGCGGGCTCTACATCCGGGTGTCTGCCTTTTTTTATCCTTGACTCTCTAGTTAACTGGATAGTTTATACTGGAAGCGAAATGAGCCGAACCTTCATCGGAGCCTTGGCGAAGCAGGCGGGCGTGCCGATCAAGACGATCCGGTACTATGAGGAGGTCGGGCTGCTTCCGAAGCCCGCACGCACCGTCTCCCGGTACCGTCTCTACGCCCCGGAGACCGTCGATCGGCTCCAGTTCATCAAGAAAGCCCAGAACCTTGGGCTTCGGCTTCAGGGGATCAAGGAAATCCTCGACTTGGCCGATCGGGGCCGGTGCCCCTGCGGCCATGTGCAGCACCTCTTGAAACTCCGCCTGCAGGAGCTGAACCGAAAGATCGCCGATCTGCATCTTATTACACGACGGATCACCCAAGCGGTCCGTAGCGGCTGTCCGCCTCGCTTCAGGCCTCACGGCAAGGCGGTCTGTCCCACGATTGAGCGTCAGCGCGTG
>JACPSR010000158.1 GCA_016193175.1 Candidatus Omnitrophota bacterium | reverse complement strand
GCCGCCGCCGCCCGCCGCGGCCTTGACGATCACCGGGTACTGGATGCGCCGCGCGGTTTTGAGCGCGTCCTCCTTGGTCTTGACCGCCGTCATGCTCCCCGGGATGATGGGGATCCCGGACTTGCGCATCAGATCCTTGGCGGCCAGCTTGTCCCCCATGAGGCGAATCGCCTGGGCCGACGGCCCGATGAAGGTGATGTTGCACGACTCGCAGATTTCAGCGAAATGGGCGTTCTGTGAAAGAAACCCGTAGCCCGGATGGATCCCCTCCACATCAGCGATTTCAGCGGCGCTGACAATGGCGGGGATGTTGAGGTAGCTCTGCTCCGCCTTGGCCCCGCCCACGCAGATCGCCTCGTCGGCCAGGCGGACGTGCAGGCTCTGCCGATCGGCTTCTGAATAGATCGCCACGGTCCGGATGCCCATCTCCTTACAGGCGCGGATGATCCGGACAGCGATCTCTCCTCGATTGGCGATCAGGATCTTTGAAAACATGTCCCCATCTCGCTCTGCCGATGGGCGGCTCTAGTGCGGCTCAACGACGAAGAGGGGTTGATTGAACTCAACAGGGGAGCCATTCTCAACGAGCACTTCGATGACACGCCCCGTGACTTCAGCCTTGATCTCGTTCATGAGCTTCATGGCCTCGATGATGCAGACCACCTGGCCCGCCTCAAGGTCCTGGCCGATCTCCACGAACGGCGGGGCGTCCGGGGCCGATGTGCGGTAGAAGGTCCCCACCATCGGAGACTTGATGATGACCCGACGGCTCTCTTCGGTCGGCGCGGCGGGGCCGCCTGGAGCCGCCGGATGGGGAACGCCCGCGACGTACTCGACGACTTGCGGGGCGGGGCTGGAGGAAGCCTTCTTGAGGCGGATCCGCAGCCCCTGGTGCTCCATCTCCAGCTCAACGAGTCCGCGCTGCTCCATGAGCTGGAGCATTTCTTCTATGAGCCGGAAGGCTTCCCGCTCGGATGATTTCAGCCGTTTTTCCATCCTGCCTCACTTCGCTGCTCGCCGCTAGCTGCTAGCTCCAGGAGGTTATGAAAGGCGCTCTTAGACGCGGGAGACATAGGATCCGGTCCGGGTATCCACGCGAATCACATCCCCCGTCTCAACGAAGAGGGGCACCTGGATGGTCGCGCCGGTCTCAAGGGCTGCCGGTTTCATCCCCGCCTTCGAGGTGTCGCCGCGGACACCGGGCTCCGTGGACTCAACGCGCAGGTCGACGAACATCGGAGGCTGAATGCTGATCATCAGGCCGTCATGAAACTGCCCCTCAAGCTCCATGTTCTCTTTCAGGAACCCCACCGCCTGGCCGAGCAGATCCGCTGAGACCTGAACCTCCTCGTACGTCTTGGCGTCCATGAAATGAAAGGTCCCGGCGGTCCGGTAGAGGTACTGCAGCGTTCGCTTCTCGATATAGGCTTCTTGAAACTTCTCGCCGGACCGGAACGTGCGCTCAATGACGGAGCCGTCTTTCAGGCGTCGCAGCTTCGTTCGGACAAACGCCCCGCCTTTGCCTGGCTTCACGTGCTGAAACTCAACGATGATCCAGAGCTGATTATCGATCATGATGGCTTCGCCGCTGCGGAATTCGCTGGTGGAGATCATCCCACCACCCGTTTGGACTTTGCGCGCGTCGCTCGGACGGCGCGAGGTGGTCGTGGTGACACCGCTGCCAGCGCCGCCTCAAGCCCTAACCGGTAGCTCTCCGGGCCGAACCCGCAGACCTGGCCTCGGCAGACCGGCGCAATGACCGAATGCTGACGGAAGGGCTCACGCGCATAGATGTTTGAAAGATGCACTTCGATCGTCGGGACACCCGCGGCCTCGATCGCGTCGCGGATAGCGACGCTCGTATGGGTGTACGCCGCCGGGTTGATGACCACGGCGTCGTAGCGGCCCTTCGAGGCTCCAATCAACCCGACGATGTCCCCCTCGTGATTCGACTGGACAATCGTGAGCGAGGCGCCGCGCGCCGCGGCGAGCCGCCTGAGGCCCTGATTGATCGTGGCAAGATCCGCCGTTCCGTAGATCGTTGGCTGACGCCTCCCCAGGAGCTGGAGGTTGGGGCCGTGGATCACGAGGATCTTCATCACGGACAGAACGCGGAATGCGCCCGCCACACTGCGTGGCGGGTCCGCCACGTATGGTGGCGGAGATTGCGGATTGCGGATTTCCAATCCGAAATTATCATGGGTCTTTTTGCGCGGGGGGTTCGGCCTCCTCGATGAGCATGACGGGGATGCCGTCACGGATGGGGTAGCGGCGCCCGCACGTCACGCACACAAGCCGTTCGTTTTCCAGACGCACCGCAGTTTTACACGCGGGGCACGCGAGGATCTCTAGCAGCGTCGGGTCGATCATGAATGAGATCCTCCGTTGGTATCGATCGCAGCGATTTCCCGTTTCGTTGTATCGGGAACTTCTAGTTTTTCAACGTCATATCCGGTGAGCCGATCGACATCGCGCTGGACGGCTCCGAAGCTACCTTTTGGCCCCTCTGCATCCGAGACCGCACCTTGCGCGTTCCCAATGTGCCGACGAATCACTCCCCAGTCCTGCACAAACCGTGCAAACGAGGTTTTGAGTTGATCGATTTGCTGCTGGACAGCCTTGACATCTTCCGCAACTTTTAGATTTCGTAATCCAAGGCGAAGCAAACCGACGTACGGCATGAGTGTTTGCGTGGAACACCCGAACACTCTCAGGTCTTGAGATCGGCGAAGAATCGTATTCTCATCGCCATACCAACGACTGACAAGGAAGGCCTGCTGCCAAATCACGTCGGAAGGAAGAAAGAGGAGCGCATAATCGACCGTTCCCGTCTTCGGACTGATGTACTTATGCGTCGCCTCCAGTTGCTTCAAGAGGGCATCTCGGAAGATTCTCCAGCGAAGTTTTGCTTCCGTGTCATCTTTTGCATCGATCCAGGCTCGATAGACAGCCTCTGGAAACTTTGAGTCGATGGGAATAACACAATCCGGAAGCTTGATGACAAAATCCACACATTCAGTGCCAACCGCTAGCTGTGGCGGTTTTCGCTCGTAGAGACCTTCACCGAGGTGGGTTCTGAGAAGGAGTTCTAACGCAGCCTCTGCATATTGGATCCCCGCTGTCTGTGGAGTCTTAAACATGGCGACAACTGGCTGAAGAACACCTGCCATGTTCTTGACTTCATTGACAGCCTTTTCGCTAATTGAGGTGAGAGACGTATCGATCGTACGAACTCGCTGCTCGTACTCTTTTGTCCACTCAGCATACCGCTGTGTAACAGACTCTGCGGAGGCTAGCATCCGGTCCTTTTCCGAGACAACCGCGGTATGCTGCCCTTCAAGGTTTGATTTCAGCGTTCTAAACTCAAGGACGGCATTCTGGATATCCTCCTTCGTTTTCGTGAGGATGCCTGGGAGTGCTTCCGCAGCACCGCGCTGCCTCCCAAGACGATACGCGACGAAGGAACCAACTATGCCAAGCCCGATCATGACCAAACATACAATCGTAAGGAGTCTGAGAGGTTCCATATCCGTTACTGTCCAGATTTCGCAAGGTAGCGCATGCGGAGCTGGTAGAGCGCGTCCTTCAGGAGTCGTTCTTCATCGACTGACAAATTTCCTTTCGTTTTGTTCTCCAGCACGCCCAAGAGGTCGATCAGGTATTTGGCCTGAGGGAGGTTCGTCGCCTGCTTGCGCGTCGTCGGGTGCGGCATGTCGCCCAAGGCGATGAACGCTTCCATCGCAAGGCCGGACACGAAGAGATCAAAGCGGGCCTCAGGGGGGCCCGCCGCTTCGGGTCGGACGCCGGTCTCGGCCGCCGGGCCACCAGGCTGCACGGAGGGGCCGCTCGGCTGCCCGGCGACGTGCTTTTCGCGATCAGCCTGTTCCTTCCATGACTCATCGACTCGCTTCTTTATCGTCTCATCCATTCGATATCACCTTATCACGATGCCGGCGTAGCCGATGACGGAGTGCGGGTCTCCTCCGGCATCCGCGCTTGTGCCGTAGCTCACCAGCGTCCCGTGACGGGCGCCGAGCGCCCTGGCGGCTCCGAGCATGCAGGCCGCCGCGCCGTAGCCGCACATCCGCGTCGGGCCCCGCCGAATCTCGTGGGTCAGCCGCGCGTCGTCCATGTCGCAGATGGCGTCGATCACCGCGTGATCCTGCTCGGAGGCCTGTTCACGCCGTGCATAGTGCGAGAGGTCGGAGCTGGCAAGGAGGAGCACGGGCTCCTCTTGCATCCTGACGACTTGCGCGAGCGCTTCCGCCACTCGCTGCAGTTCCTCGCTGCGCTCCGATCCCCCGACGATGGGCACCACCGTCAGGTCCTCAGGACCCAGCCGTTGGAGGAATGGCAGGAGCACTTCGACCGCGTGCTCCCCCTGCTGAGCCTGCGGATCGTCTTCAAGGAATGGGCAGCGCTCACGAAGCGATTGGGCGCACGCCTCATCGATCGGGACGTCACCTAAGGGGGTCCGGTAGGCCCCCTCGACCAGCAGCCTCCACGGGATCAGGCTCCCGGTATGCGACGGTCCAAGCACGATACAGCGGCGAGGAATCGAGACATGCGAAAGCGTCGCCCCGAGGATATCGCCGCAGTGTCGGAAGCTGCCGTGCGGCAGGAGCGCCCCGAACGCCGCCCGCGGATCCCTCCTGGTCGCTGTGCACGCATCAATTTCCTCCTTGAGTGTTACTGGATCTGCCGGGTAGTAGTAGCCCGCCACGGCCGGCCGCCTGACCACATGCGACATATGTAGTTTACTGTTCCAGACCTCCTGGAGCTAGCAGCAGCACCACTGGCTAGCAGCAAGCAGCTAGCAGTCATCCGTTCTACTGCTTGCTGCTCGCTGCTTGCCACAAGATGGTTTTGATGAAACTGGCTCCTCGTCTAGCGGGATTGGCCGTCGGGCGAGATGACCACCTGAACGCGTTGACGCATCGTCAGGTATCGGCCGGCCGCTTCGTTGACCATGGCGGTGGTGAGGGCGTTGATCCGGTCCTCATACTGGGTCCACGCGTCAAACCCGAGCCCATAGAGCTCATCGAGCGCGGAGCGCCTGGCGAGCCCGACGAGATGCTGGAGCTCAGCCCGATGCAGCCCGATCAGGTAGCGCTTCGCTTGGAAGACCTCCTCATCGCTGAATCCTTGGCCGACAGCGAGCCGAAGCTGCTCGTCCAACGCGTTGAGCACGCTGGACTGCTCGGTCGGGCGCGTCGCCGCGTACACGAGGAGATACCCTGGATCCCATCCGGGGACATTGACGGCCCCCAGGGTGTAGGAAAGACCCCGCTCCTCGCGAACCGCCTGGAACAATCGGCCGGCCATGCCCGAGAGGATCGCCGTCATCACATCCAGGGCGTATCGATCAGGCGCGGTGTGCCGACTCCCGAGGAATCCGAGCATGATGAGCGCTTGCTCTTTGTCCATGGTATGCGTGACTTCACGGATCCCGTCGATGGCTTCCTCTGGCAATTGCGCCGGCCATGCAGAGGGCCGCGTGGCGAGGGAACCAAACGAACGCTGGAGCTGCCTGGCGACCGCGCCCTGGTCCACATCACCAAAGACGGCCAAGACGCTATTCTCGGGCACCATCCATCGTTGGGCAAACCGCAGGCAGGCCGCCCGGGTCAAGGTCCCGATGGTCTCTCGCTTGCCTAAGGGATCGAACCGATACGGGTGGTGGCTGAAGAGCTGTTGGCGGAGCAGCCGCCCGCCGACATCGAAGATTTCGTCATCTTGTGTCTGGAGCTGTTTTGCGATCAGCCGCCGCTGGATCGCGACCTCTTCTTCCGGAAAGGCGGACTGCGTCACCAGCTCGTGCATGAGGGAGAGCCCCTCCTCCAGGTCCTGCGAGAGGAGCTGGAGGACAAGCCCGAACCCGTCCCTGCCGCTGAACGCCTCCAGGGTGCCGCCAAGCGACTCGACCTGCTGAGCGATGTCAAGCGCGCTCTTTCGGCGCGTTCCTTTCGTGAGGAGCTGAGCGACCAAATTGGACACGCCCTGGTCTTCCTCGGTTTCGGCCCGGACGCCACCGCGGAACGCGGCGACGATGGCGGCGATCGGCAGGGCGTGGTCCACGCCGAGGAGCGCCGTGGCGCCGTTTTCAAAGATCGTCTTCGTGACGGGGATCCGCTCGGGTGGCGGCGACGTGTTCTCGACGGAAGGAGTCGATGCCGCGGGGCGGATCACAGCAGTGGTCATTTTGGATGGGTCGCAGAACCGCTGGGCGGCTTCTTGGACCTGCTGGCGCGTAACCCCCTCGATGCCGGAGACGTAGCGCCGGGAGAAGAGGGGATCGCCCGTCGCCGCCATGGAGCTGGCCACATCTGCCGCCCGCGCCTCCACGGTCTGGAGGCTGAAGAGGTAACTCGAACGGACGGCCCGCTTCGCTTTTCGCAGCTCTGCATCGACGACCCCATGCTGTTTGACGTCATCCAGAATCTCCAGCACGGCGTGGGTCGCCGCCTCAACGTTGCCTGCGTCTGTCTGAAGCTGGATGGCGAACACGCCAGGATCGTAGGGGGTGTAGTTCCATGCCGCAATGGCGTGGGCCAGCTGTCGCTTGCGAACGACCGTCTCATAGAGCCGGGAACTCCGTCCCTCCCCGAGGATATTCGCGAGGACATCGAGCGGATAGAGCGCAGGATCCGCCAGGCGCGTGGAGGAAAATCCCAGCATCACGTAGGCGGTCTGCACCGGCAACTCGAGCGAAGCGTCCTTCCGGCTGACCGCCGGCGGCTCAGCAGGGACGAGCTGCTGGCTGGGATCTGTCATCCCTCGGGGCCACGACCCCAGCACCTCGTTCACAAGCGCCGGTAAGGCGGCCCCCTCGAGGTCGCCGACGCAGGCAATGGTGACGTTCTGCGGCTGGTACTGCGACGCGTAGAACGCCGCGAGGTCGCTGACCGTCAGGCGCTCCAGTAACGGCTGATAGCCGAGGATCGGATGCCGATAGGGATGCTCGAGGAAGTGCCGGCTCCAGAACAGTTGGGAGAGACGCCGGTCAGGATCATCCAGGTTCATCTGGATTTCTGACACGATGACCGCGCGCTCCTTGTCAAACCCCCCCTGGTCAAACACGGCGTGCTGGAGGATGTCCGCAAGGAGTCCAAGCCCTTCTTTCAGGTAGCGGCGTTCGACAAACAACGAGACCCCTGTCGAATCGAATGAGGTGAACGCGTTGATCGTGCCCCCGTAGCCTCGCACCTCCCGTTCAATCGAACCAGTAGGCCGAGAGGGAGTCCCTTTGAAGAGCATGTGCTCGATGAAGTGCGTGATGCCGGTGCCGACGGCGCGCCCCTCGCCCCGCAGCCCTCCCTTGATCCTGGCTTCGATGGCGACGAGCGGCTGACGGTGATCTTCTTCCCAGACAAGCTGCAGCCCGTTCTTGAACACCTGCTGGCCGACAGATGAACGGCTCTCCACCATGCGCTCCTCGCTCGCCTCTCCTACGGACATGATCGTCGCGCTCAGCAACCCCGCAGCCGCCAGAAAGAGGGGGACATGCTGACGGCACCCGTGCAAGCTAACAGATTGAATCAGGTGGGAAATGAGCACGTGGGCGAACTACCCGTCTGACAGGACAGCACGAACACAGGCTCATCTGTTGTGTCGCACAGGGGGCTTCGTTGGGCGTCTACTTGTTGGTGAGACGGCAACGCCGGGGCTTCCGACGCGCAGGGCTGGGGATGTTGCAGACGGCTATGCGGCGCGCGCGCGTCGGCTGATCGCCTGACGGAGCTCTCGGCGCTTGCGCTCGCTCGGCTTCTCATAGTGTTTCCTCGCCTTAAGCGCTTTCAAGGTGCCTTCACGCTCCAGCATGCGTTTAAAGCGCCGTAACGCCCTTTCGAGCGACTCGTCATCTCGCACTTCTACGCGTGGCATGTGGTCTCCAACACCTCAGAAGGCTCAATTGTAGGATAAGACGCTGCTGCTGTCAACCCTACGACACCCCACGAGCCGCTACTCAAGTTAGGACCCCAAGAGGAATTCGAGCGGGACCACGATGGTCTTGCTCGGCTCAACCATGGAGGGCGGAAATGGGGGAAAGGGGGCGGCGCTTTTCACGATGCGCAGCGCCACCTCACGCAACGTGTGCGAGTCAACGGAGCGCTCCGGGACGACCTCGACCGTCTTGGCCGCTCCCGAGGAGGCCAGCAGGAAGGTGACGTAGATGAGCCCTTCCGACTCGTGCGCGGTCAACCACACGTGCTGGTTGGCTGTCTGCTGAATCTGTTCGCGGATGGCGCTGAAGTAGCTTAACAGGACTGGATCCCCTCGCGCGGCGTCAACGGGATTCGTCAAATCCACCACTGAGGAAGACCGGGCTGGCGTCAGGTCGGAAAGGGTGCGATCCATCACCAGGGACGGGCGGACCGGGATGACGATCTGAGGACGTTCGCTTCGGTTTGAGGCCGACGGGACGGAAGGAGCAGCCCCTCGCTCCCGAGCGGCCCGTGCGAGCTGTTCCTGGAGGCGTCGCCGCTCCAACGTGGCTACTTCATGCTCGTAGATCACCTCCAGGGCGGACGAACGGCTTCTCGGCGCCGTCAGCCAGTTCAGCGGCAGCAGCTGACTCACCAACAAGGTCAGGTGGACCCCCACGGAAGCGCCGAAGGCGATGACGAACAACCGGTCGGTCACGTCCCTCATCATACGCCTTCCAGCGGCCACCCGTAGCGCCCCATCAGCGGAACGAACACACAACTGGCAATCTCTCTTCGATGGATGGCGCCACCGCGTTTTTCGACCTCGTTGAGCATCTGCGCGCTCTGCGAACCGATCGGGATCACCATCCTGCCCGTCTCCGTGAGCTGTTCCAGCAGCGGGGCGGGGATCTCGGGAGCGGCTGCTCCAATGAGGATCGCATCGTAGGGAGCAAATTCCGGCCACCCGAGGGAGCCATTTCCTGGGCTCAGGTGCACGTTCAAATACCCCAGCTCATCCAACCGCCGCCTCACCGCCGGCAGCAGTTCCGGGAGTCGTTCCACGGAGAACACCTCGAGCGTCAGCTCGGCAAGGATCGCGGTTTGATAGCCGGAGCCGGTGCCGATCTCCAGCACGCGTTCGTGCCCCTGAAGGCGAAGGAGGCTCGTCATCAGCGCCACCATGTAGGGCTGGCTGATCGTTTGCCCTGATCCGATCGGCAGCGGACGGTCCTCATAGGCCTCGTGCTGGAGCTCCCCAGGGACGAAGAGATGACGCTCGACCTTGTGGAACGCTGCGAGGAGCCGTTTCTCCGTCAGTCCGCGCGCGTTGATCTGCTCGCTCACCATCCGCGCGCGTTGCGCTTCGAATCTCATCCTCGTCCCATCAGGTGTCGGAGCAGCGTGCGGATAAACCGCATGCCGTCCCGCACAGGCCGGATGTGGCTCCGCTCACCCTGATAGATGCTCCGCACCGGCACCGAGACGATTTTCCAGCGGCGCGCCGCGGCGCCAAACAAGAGTTCCGACTCAATCTCGAAATGCCTCGATCGGAGGGGGACATCGGCGAGCACTTCCGCGCGGATGAAACGGAACCCGCACTGCGAATCCGGGATGCGTTGGCGGGCGACCGCGGAGACGACCGATGACATGAGCGCGTTGGTCCAGTGCCGTGCGAGCGGCATGAGGGATCCGTCGGTGAGGCGGTTGCCGACCACGATCCCGGCATGCTGCCGCTCGCCTGCGCGGACGAGCTTGAGGATTTCATCCGGGTCGTGTTGCCCATCGCTGTCCATGGTGACGACCCCATCATACCGCGAACGGAGCGCGTACTCAAAAGCGGTCCGCAAGGCGCGCCCCTTTCCCTCGTTCCGCAGGTGGCTGATGACGAGCGCCCCTTCCCGCGAGGCAATCGAAGCGGTTCCGTCCCGCGAGCCGTCGTCGATGACAATGACCTCAAAGCCGTGGCGCCTGACCCGACGCACCAGCTCCCCGATCCGCCCGTTGGCGTTAAAGGCAGGGATCACGACGCAGTACCGACTGCCCATCGACTCACATCACACCCATGGGCTGGAACATCAGCCACTGATCCGGGAAGCGCCTCAGATACCGCTCAAACACGGCCGCGTAGGCTCGGGTCAGCATCTGAACGGATCCCTCGTTGAGTCCGCGGACCTCGGGCCAAATCGGCGGCTCCACATAGAGCCGGAATCGCCATCTCCCCTCCCGAATGAGAAAGATCGGAACCGCCGGCGCCTGGGCCCTGAGGCTGAGGAGCGCTGGACCCCGCGGGAGGACCACCTGACGTTGGCACAGCGTGGTCACCAGTCCGTGCGTCGAAAATTCCCGATCCCCCACGAGGCCGAGGAGGTGTCCCTTGCGGAGATCCTGCAGGGCGCGCCGCGTCGCGTCGGTGCCGAGGGGGATCACGTTGATCCCGCATCGCCGGCGCTGCCGATTGAACAGGCGATCCGTCCGAGGATCCTGATGCGGCAGGGCGACCGCGGTCAAGGGGATGCCCGTCCGACGGAGCACCACCCCCGCGAGTTCCCAGTTCCCGATGTGCCCCGTGAGGGCGATCGTCCCCCGGCGTGAATGCAGGGTCTTGGTGAGGTGCTCGTAACCCTCCAGGCGCACCTCGGGCTGATGAACGCGGTGCATCGTCAGGAACTCGACCAGGTAACGGCCAAAGTTCCTGAACACCTCGCGAACGATGGGGGCATCCGCAGGAGGCGGCGTATCGAGCAGCGCGGAAAGGTTGCTGTGGACGGCTTCCCGATCCGTGGCCGAGCGCCGCCACTGCACGTCCGCGAGTCGCTCTGCCAATCGAAAGGCGGATGCGGTCGGCAACGTTGACGCAAGCCACTGGCCTAGCCGATACCCAACGTACGTAACCCTATTCTGCATGCCCATCAGCGAGCTCGATGAGCAGCCTGGCGATATCCGCCGCTGCGTTTGGGTGCGCGAGCTCCGCGTTTCGTCGTCGCAACCCCGCCAACCGCCCCGGGTTGTCAAGGAGGTCGCGGACGGTCTGCCGAACCGTCTCCGGCGAACCCGCCTGCACCGCTGCGCCGTGGGAGAGCAGAAACCGCGCGTTGTAGGCTTCTTGGCCGGGGATCGGATTCACGATGACGAGGGGCACCTGCTTGGCGAGCGCCTCGGACGTCGTGAGCCCGCCCGGCTTGCTCACCAAGAGCGTCGCGATATCCATGAGCTTCGGGATATCGTCGGTATAGCCAAGTGACACGACCCTGTGGCGAAACCGCTGACCCTGAAGCCAGGCCCGGAGTGACCGATTGGTCCCTGCGACGACGACCAAGTGGCAGGGATACGGCAGGATGTCGAGACTGAGCACGATATCCCGAATCTGGCCAAAGCCGCTGCCCCCGCCCATGATGAGAATGATGGGGTGGGCGGGGTCGAGCCCGAATTCGCGAGCCGCAGCCTCGCGGTCATTGGCCTCAAGGAACTTCCGGTCAATCGGGATCCCCAGCACTTTGATGCGGGAGGGATCAACGCCCCGCGTGACGAAGCGCTGCTTGACCTGTTCAGACGGAACGACGTACGCGTCAACCGTCTCGTGGAACCAGTAGAGATGCGGGGCGTAATCCGTCAGGACGCCGACAAGGGGAACGCTGAGGTTGTGGTGCTTTTTGAAATCCGCCACCATGCCGCAGGGGTAGGCCTGCGTGCAGGCGATCGCCTCCGGCCGCACCGTCTCCAGGAGGCGTTGCAGCTTGCCGGCCTGGTAACGGTGCAAGAGCACCCGGAGGTACTGAACGCGGCGGTGCACGGAAGGATTATCGTAGAGGTACTCCCAGACATCGGGCTGGTGGCGGATGATGGAAAGGTAGGAGCGAGAAATGGCCCAACGGACAAATCGGCTGGTGTACTGGAAGGCGTCAACGCTGACGATCTGGGCACGGGGATCGAGGCCCTTGAGGGTGTGCTCGATGGCGCAGCTCGCCCGATGGTGGCCTGAGCTCGTGGTGATATGCATCAGCACGAACCGCCGTCCCGTCCTCATCGCGTGGCTCAGTCTGCCATCTGGAGGACCCTCGCGATGCGCGTGACCGCTTCTGCCAGACGAGGCTCAGGTTCGACGAGCGCAAACCGCACAAACCCTTCCCCGTATTCTCCGAATCCGCTGCCGGGCGCGATGACGATGCCGGCCTCTTGCACCAGAAGGGTCGCGAACTCGAGCGAGGTCAGCGCACTGAACTTGAGCGGGATCTTGGCCCAGACGTAGAAGGTCGCTTTTGGCATGGGCACGTCCCATCCCACCCGCTTGAGCCCCGCGAGAAAGGTGTTCCGCCGCTTCAGGTAGGTCCCAACCGCCCAGTGGACGTAGTCCTGAGGCCCCGCGAGCGCCTTGACGGCCGCCCACTGGACGGCGCGGAAAATCCCAAAGTCAATGTAGCTCTTGGTCTTCGCTAGCGAGGCGAGCACGTCACGGTTCCCGACCCCGAAACCCAGCCGCAGCCCAGGGAGGCTGTACGATTTCGAGAGGGTGTGAAATTCGACCGCCACCTCCTTCGCGCCGTCCACTTCGAGGATGCTGGGGGCCCGGTCGCCATCGAAGACGATGTCAGAGTACGCGAAATCATGCACCACCATGATCCGGTGCTGCCGCGCCCACGCGATGGTCTCTTTAAAGAATTTGAGATCCGCCACCGCGGTGGTGGGATTGTGCGGGTAGCTCAGGAACAACAGCTTGGATTGCTTCAGGACGCTGCGCGGCACCGCGCGGAGGTCCGGCAGGTAGTGCTGCTCGGCATGGATCGGAAGGTTGTAGAGGATGCCCCCCGCCATGACCACTCCGTTGAAGTGCACCGGGTAGGTGGGGTTTGGGACGAGGGCGATGTCGTCATGGTTGAGGAACGCGAGCGACAGGTGCGAGATCCCCTCCTTCGATCCGATCAGCGGCAGCACCTCCTGCGAGGGATCGAGGTTCACGTGAAACTTCTGGTGGTACCACCGGGCAATGGTCTCATGCAGGCTCCGCTCAACGTCGCCCCCCTTGCGGGAGTAGCGGTGGTTCTCCGGCTTCTTCACCTGCACCACGAGCTCCTCGACGACGTGCTTGGGGGGCGGCAGGTCGGGGTTGCCCATCCCCAGGTCAATGACGTCGACCCCGCGCTCGCGCGCCCGGGCCTTGAGCTCATCGAGGATGGTAAAGAGGTAGAGGGGCAACCGCTTGAGCCGGTTCGCCTCATGGAAGATGCGCCGGTTGTCGCGTTCCAGCTCGCGCTTGGCTTGCTCACGCAGTTGCCGTTGCACTTGGCGGATCGAAGCCGATGAAAGGGTCCGGTTGGTTGTCGGCATCAGGGACCTGCAATCTCCACGGGCAGCCTCTTCCCGATGTCGCTGATCGCGTCCACCGCGTGGTACGAGCTGCGCACGAAGGGGCCGGATGTGACCCACCGGAACCCGCTTTCGTACGCCAGTCGCTCATACGCGCGGAACCGCTCAGGACTCACGTACTCCATCACAGGCAGGTGGGCGGCATCTGGCCGGAGGTACTGCCCGATCGTCACGTGAGTCACCCCGGCAGTCACCAGGTCGTTGAACGTTTGCGCGACCTCATCCAGCGTCTCCCCCAGTCCCACCATCAGGCTTGATTTCACCAGACTCCCCGTGCCGAGGGACACCGCGAATCTGAGCACCCTGAGCGATCGATGATAGTCCGCCTGAGGCCTCAGGAGGCCTGAGAGCCGTTCGACCGTTTCCACGTTGTGCGCGAACACCTCGGGCTCGCCCTCCTCCAGCACGCGTCGCAGCAGGTCCTCACGGGCGTGGAAGTCCGGGACGAGCGTCTCAACGGTGACCCCTGGGTTCTCACGACGCACCGCACCGATGACATCCACCCAGTGGCCGGCGCCTTCATCCCGGAGGTCGTCCCGCGCGACCGAGGTGATGACGACATGCCGGAGGCCGAGCCGCCTCACCGCCTCCGCCACGCGCCACGGCTCATCTGCCGCCATCGGCTGCGGGCGTCCGTGATCCACCGCGCAGAAACGGCAGCTACGGGTGCACGTCCCTCCGAGGATCATGAAGGTGAGCTGGCGCTGGGAATAGCACTCGCGCAGGTTCGGACACAGAGCGCTCTCGCACACGGTGGCAAGATCCAAGTCGCTCACGAGTGCTCGAACTTCCCGCGCCACCCCGTCAGGCGAAAACGGCTGTTTCAACCACTCCGGGTAGTGCCGCATCATCCCGCTCCGGAGACGCAGGTTTTGTGGAATGCGTAATGTGGAATGCGTAATGGAACAGCCACATTACGCATTACGCATTGAACATTCCACATCTGTCAGGGGACTCGCACCTTGACGGTCTTCATGCGGTCGGCGATCGCCTCCGCCATTTCCTTTGTGCCAACGGCGGTCGGGTCGTTGCGATCCGATTTGAAATCGTAGGTGACGTGCCGCCCTTCTCGAAGGACCGCCTCGACGGCGCGATCCAGCCGGTCCGCCGCTTCGTGCTCT
>JACPSR010000117.1 GCA_016193175.1 Candidatus Omnitrophota bacterium | reverse complement strand
CCTCGGCGCTCCGGCAGCTCAAGGGGCAGGGGAAGCGGGACGTGCTCCTCGTTCCCATCGGGTTTCTCTCGGACCACACCGAGGTGCTCTACGATCTCGATGTGGAGGCGCGGAGGGAAGCTGAGCGGCTCGGCCTTCGGTGTGTCCGCGCGTCAACGGTCATGGACCATCCACAGTTCATCACGATGCTCGCCCAGCTCATAGAAATTCCGCTGCTCGGCCGTCCGTGGAGCGTGTTACAATAAATTCGCGAGGCGAAATGTATGGTTGAAGTCGTCGGGATTCTCATTGCGGTGGGGGCGCTCCTGGGTGGCCTGCTCCTCCTTGGGTGGGCGTTCGGCGACTTCCAGCCTCGCCGAGGCGGCTCCTCCCCAGAGACGAAACCGGAAGAGAAGCCAGCCTGATCCGAGAGCGGCTCTCGTTGTTCCCTCAGGCGCTCCTCGCGCGTCTTGTGCTCCTCGGGCTCATGGGTCTCCACCGTCTTCCCGCGGACGCGAACGCGGGCGAGCCGGAGCCGGATAGTGCGTACGCCGTCTTGCGGAACGAGCTCACCGCGCAATACACCCTCCTCATCCAGGCGAAACAGTACGAGCAAGCGACCGAGATCGCTCAAGAAACACTCCGCGTGGTCGAGCAGATGTTCGGTCCGGATCACCCGAACACGGCCCAGGTCTTGAACGATTTCGGCTACCTCTCCCGCGTCCAGGGCAAGGACGCTCAAGCCGTGCTGCTCCACCAACGCGCGCTCAGGATCCGGGAGCAGGCGTTCGGGCCGGAAGATGCCGCGCTCGTGCAATCCCTCAACAACCTCGCGAAGAGTTACCTCGCCCTGGGGCGTGATGACGAGGCGGAGCCGCTGTTCAAGCGCTCCCTGCCGATTTTGGAAAAGCAGCTGGGGCCGGATCAGCCTCGCGTGGCCGAGGTGCTGGATCGTTTGGGGCTGATCTACACCCGTCAGGGCCGCGCGGCTGAGGCGGAGCCGCTCTTCACGCGAGCGCTGGCCATCGTGGAGCGCTATCCGGGCTCAACCGCCCCGGAGCTTGTGACGGTGCTGGAAGACTACGCGGCGTGTCTGCGGACGTTGGGCAAGCTCCACGACGCAGAGGCGCTCGAGGCGCGGGCCAAGGGTCTTGGCGCGACCCGATAGCTCCGCGGGATTTCTGCGTCGGTGGCGCCCTTGTCTTCAGGTGAGCGGTCGGGTATAACTAAAATGAACCGGTGTGTATGCTGCTCCGGATGGAAGGTCCACGCAAGAGGAGACCGAATGTGGAGCTATACCCGGACTCGCCAACGCGGCCTCACGTACCTGGAGGTTGTGATTGTCGTGGGGATCGTGGCGTTGCTTGCGACGCTGGCCCTCTCGCAGCCAGGGAGAGGCCGGATCACTGCGAATGAGCAGGCGGCGGTCCAGTCGCTGCGGACCATCTTCAGCGGGTTGGGTTGGTATCGGACGATCAACAATAGCTTCCCGACGAACCTGTCCACCTTGGCCAGCGCCACGCCCCCGTACATTGATGCCTCGCTCGCCAGTGGCATTCGGCAAGGCTATCTCTTCGCCTATACACGGGGGCAGGCAGCAGAGCAGTTTACGATGATCGCCACCCCGCAATTTCCCGGCGTGACGGGCGTCAGCACGTTTCTCATGGATGAGAGTGGCGCGATTGGGACGACCACGATTCCCGGCATGGGCGGGGAGGGGAGCCCCGGTATTATCGTCGGTGTAGCTGGCATGCAGGACAAAAAGTGATTCAATCCGCTTACCATCCAGCACCTCGTTTCCTCCTACCACCCATGCGGCTCTCAGATTACAGGTAAGCCGTAACCCCACACCGCCGTGCCCAAACGCGCGCTGTTGATCTACGCTCTCTGTGGGCTGGTAATCATCGGGGGTGTCGTCCTCCTCCTGGCGACGCGACACCTTGAGCGGTTCGAGTCGTTCGTCCTTGACCAGTTCTTTCGGCGCCGAGCTTCCCTCCCTTCCCATCCCGCCATCGTCTGCATCAACATTGATGAGGAAAGCCTCCAGGCCGTTGGCCGCCTGCCGTGGCCGCGGAAGTACTACGCCCAAATGGCGCAGGGTCTCGAGGAGTGGGGGACGTACGCGGCGGTCTTCGATCTGCACTTCGGCCAGCCGAGCGCCCCTGAGGATGATGAAACACTTCGGAGGGCCTTTCAAGAGAGCAGCCGTGTGTATCTGCCGGTGTACCTCGAACTCCAAAAACGCGGCAAGGTCTGGGTGCATTCGCTTCCGGCATTCGAGCAGCACGCGACGGGCCTGGGCCACATCAACGTGACGCCGGATGCGGACGGCATCCTCCGGCGCGTCACACCGTTCCTCCACTACCGCGACGAAGGCTACCCCCAACTGGCCGTCCGGGTGGCGTGCGACTATCTGGGGATGCCTTGGCCCACCCTGACGAGCGCTCCCCCATGGCCGCTCGATCGAGAGGGCAATCTCCTCGTGAACTGGGCTGGGAAGTGGTACGGGACGTTCCCGCACTACTCGTACGTCGAGCTCTTGCGCAGCTTTCAAGCCGCCCGCGAGGGCCGGCAGCCGACGGTCGCTCCGGAAGAGCTCCGGGGCAAGATTTGTCTGATCGGCCTGACCGCGATGGGGATGGTCGACATCAAAGCCACCCCCATCGAACCTACGCATCCAGGGACTGGGATCCAAGCCAGCATCCTCAACAGCATCCTCACGAACCGCTTCGTGAAGCCGGCCTCCTTTCGCACGAACGCCCTCTGCGTCATCGGCATGGGCGTGCTCACGCTCCTCCTCGTGATGCCGTTTCGGGGCATGCGGTCGGTGATCGCCTGGCTTATCTACGCTGCCCTCTGGATCCAGACGGCCTTCCTCCTCTTTCGGATCCATGGGGTGTGGGTCTCGGTGGTCCACCCGCTGCTTGCCATGAGCGCGCTCCTCTTCTGCAGCGCCCTTGTCTCCCAGGCGATCGAGCATCGGGAGCGGCTGCGCTTCTTCCGTCTTGCGAGCCGCGACGGCCTTACCGGCCTCTATACGATCCGCCATGCCCGGGCCATGCTGCTTGACGCGATGCAGGAGGCCCGGAAAGCGCGCGCCTCCCTGGCGGTCTTGCTGATTGACGTGGACAACTTCAAATCCATCAACGACACGCACGGCCATCAGGTTGGTGACGCGGTCCTCAAGCAGGTCGCTGAGGTGATCCAGACCTCCACCCGGATGAGACGCGGCTCGGACCCATCCGAGAGCGACTTCGCGGCTCGGTATGGCGGAGAGGAGTTTCTCGTGCTCCTCCGCCATGCGTACGCCAAGGAGGCCGCTATGGTGGGCGAGCGGATTCGCCATGCCGTTGAGCAGGCGAGGGTGGCGTTCGAGGAGCGCACGCTTCAGGTGACCATCAGCATCGGAGCCGGCGTCTTTTCCCCGGAGGATCCAACCCCTGACGCGATGATCCGCCGGGCCGATGAGGCCCTCTACCAGGCCAAGGCCGAGGGCAAGAACCGCGTCTGCGTCTTCCGGTCTACGCCTGCCCCGCCTGCTGAGCACTGACATGCCCGGTGTCGCGAGCGAGCACGACATGCACCCCATCGAAGCGCGGGATGGTCAGCGTGGGGAGGAGCCGAGGCTCACGTTCATCGGGCACCTCGAGGAGCTTCGCCGACGCCTCGGGATCAGCCTCGCGTCGTTCCTGATCGCCGCCGGGATCAGCGCGACGCAGATGGAGCGGATTCTCCACTGGCTCCAGCGGCCTGTGCAGCCGCTTGTGCCGGCGTTTGCCTTCTTCACGCCCACCGAACCCTTCGTCGCGTACACGAAGGTCGCCGTCCTCTGCGGCTTTCTCCTGGCCATGCCGGTCATCCTCTCACAGCTCTGGGCGTTCGTGCGCCCCGGGCTCACGCCGCGCGAGCGCGCGTATGGGCTTGCGTTCGTCTGGTGGGGGAGCGCGCAGTTCCTTGCGGGGGGGGTGTTTGCGTACGGCGTGCTGCTGCCGCTCTCATTGAAGTTCCTGTTGGGGATCGGAGCGGGCGTCCTTGAGCCGGTCATCTCGATCGACCGCTACCTCTCCTTCGTGACGGCCCTCGTGTTCTGGTGCGGGGTGGTCTTTGAGCTGCCGGTCGCCATCGTTCTTCTCGCCAAGGTGGGGATCGTCACGCCGGAATGGCTGCGGCAGCAGCGCCCCTCCGCCATCCTCGTGCTGGTCATTATCGCCGCCCTCGTCACGCCGACCACGGATGCGATCAGCCTCTCCCTGCTGGCCGTCCCGATGCTCTTGCTCTACGAGCTCTCAATCCTCATGTCGCGGTTGGCGCATCCCCGCTCCTCTTCCCGTTCGCAGGCTCGCGAGTAACGCGCCCCAGGCGACCGCAGCGCCCGTACACCAGAGCCAGCCCGCGCGCCGGGGTCCCACCATCACCAACAGCGGCCCAATGGTCATCGCCAGGAGCGCGAACGTTCCGATTCCCCACTGCGCAAGCGCCGCCTTCCATGAGGGCGTTCCGCTCGACGCGACGCCGACCGCTTGCCCTTGACCATGTCGGTCAAGGGCAAACCACCATCCCGGCGGCTGTATTCGCTCATAGAACCGCTGCAGCGTGCCACGGGCAACCGGCGGGGTCCACAGGGTGACCGGCAGCCAGACGAGGGCGGTGCCGATCACCATGAAGAGGAGTTCCAACAGCGGGCTTGAGGGCCACCCCAGCCAGTGAAACATCTGCGGGCGCAGGAGCAGGACCGGGACGCTGGCTCCCATCGCGGCGATCTCGCTCCACGGGTTGATCCGCCACCAGAGCCAGCGCAGGAGCAAGACCGGCCCGACGCCTGCGGTGAGATGGAGGATGAGCGTGAAGGCGCGGCCGATGCTCTGGTTGAACCACGCTACACCCAACGTCCCAAGCGCGAGCAGGAAGGGCAGGCACCGGGCGACCAGCAGGTAGTGACGCTCCGACGCGCGGCGATTGAGGAACCGTTTATAGCCGTCGTTGAGGAGGTAGGAGGCGCCCCAGTTCAGTTGCGTGCTGAGG
>JACPSR010000116.1 GCA_016193175.1 Candidatus Omnitrophota bacterium | reverse complement strand
TCCTGGCCGAGATCGTCTGAGAGCCTCTTCTGGATGTCGAGGATCTGATGGCGGGTCTTGATCAGCGCCTCTTCAAACCGGAGGACCTCAGCGGGGACGTGGTCCTCCGTAATGGGACGCCGAGGGACTGACACGTCTCCACTATCAAAGAAGAGCGCTTTGCCCATGGCGATCCCTGGGGCGGCTGGAATGCCTTTTAAGGATGTCATGTGGGTCCGGAGAGCGGTGTGGTCACGAGCTCGATCAACCGTCCAAGCGCCTCCTCCGCGTCAGGCCCGTCAGTGACGATGGCGATGCGTGTGCCAGGCCCGGCCGCCAACGTGAGGAGCCCCATGATGGATTTTCCGTCGACAATCTTGCGGCCTTTCTTCACCGTCACCTTACTGGTGAAGCGCTTGGCGAGCTGCACGAAGAGGGCGGCCGGCCGGGCATGCAACCCTTGCCGATGGACCACCGTGACGGTCCGCTTGAAGAGGGGCATCATCCCCCCACCTGTCCTCGGCTCCGCCGCTGGCGGAGCCGTAACCTATCAGATGCCTCATGGGTCCCGCCGGAGGCGGGACAGACAGGTGGGGGGATCATCGCGCCTCCACAACCCACCGCAAGCGGCTCGCCCACCGCCCGGTCCGCCCACCGTCGGGCCTGCCCTGCAGCCTCCGGGGGGCGCCGCCGCTTCCTCGACCGTCGAGTGGGCGCGGAGGATCCACCGTCCAGAGGCAGACCACGCACAACCCCTGGTACGTCCGCTCGAGCCCCCCCTCAGACTCCGAGACGGTCTCAATGGGGAAATGCAGCAGTCGAGCGGGCGGATCAATCGACAGGTGGAGCCTGACACGCGCCTCCGCCTCCTCCACGATGAACTGCGTGGCGTGAGGGAGCTCCCCGGCCTGGCCGAGATAGCGCTCGTCGCGCAGCGAGAGGTTGAACTCCAGCCCAACGACCGGAACGCTCATCCCCTCAAGCTCATAGAGGCACTCAAGAAGAGGCTCGCGCGCCGCAACCCGGATGGTCTTGCGAACGCACCCCCCGCCGATCCCCCGTTCCATGGGAACGCTGAGGGAGGACGTGGTCTTCTGACCACGGCTGTCGCGGCTCCTTCGGTACGGTCCTGACGACCACAGCCGCTGCTCCCCCCATGTCGACGTCACCACTTCTTGAAGGGACGGCATGCGCTCCAGGGCGTAGTCGATGAACGCGCTTCGACGGTGATCGTCATAGACGAGACGGGCGGCCAGGTCCGGCTCTTTCACGCCCAGGAGATCATGGATGCTGGCGGGGACTTTGCCGATCGATCCCGCGGGTTGTAACCGTTTCGCCCGCAGCTTGTCGTGATAGGGCTCAACGCGACGGCTCAACGTATCGAGGAGGTTGAGCCGTGGCTGGTAGAGACTCCATTCGGTTACGGTCCCTCCCTCCTCGGGATCGATGACCAGGGCCATTGCGGGGGTCTTCAGGATGGCCTCTTCGCGGCCATCCCCGTCCGCATCCAGCGCGGTCAGCGAGACGGTCTCCCCAGCCGCCTGGCGTGTGAGCGCCTCGGCGGCGATCAGGCGGGCGTAGACGGCGCGCCTGAGATAGGCAAGGTACAGACCGCCGAAGATCCCGTGCCAGTAAGCGCAGTTACACTGACCCGCATAGAGCTCCTGCCGCGCCTGCTCGAGCAGTTTCGCGTTTCGGGTTTCGGGTTTCGGGTTCCTCTGTGATGTCACCCGCCGATGCTGTGAACTCGAAACTTGAAACCCGGAACTCGAAACCTCTTGAAGTCGGTGGCTGACGTGGAGCATCTTCTGGTACATCGCGTTGGCTTCGGGGTATTTCGCGAAAAAATTCCTGAAGTGCCCACCGGACCACTCCAGCATCTCTTCGTAACTGCCGGACGGGAGGTAGACGCGGCCATTGGGGCGCGCGCGCTCCAGGTAGTCGTGAAAGGTGGTGGTTGTCAGCCACTCCCGCTCCCGCTCAAGCGCCGTAAAGAATTGATCCAACCACCCTTCCTCATAGACCCAGTGGTGCGTCGAAGGCCACAACCCGAACTTCTCTCCGTCATCAGCAAAGGTGATGGCCGCAGAGGCTGGATCGACCATGTCCCGTGGGAGGGATGGTTCGAGGCGCCTGAAGAATTCAATGGTCTGCTCGACCGGCTGGAAGGGCATCCAATAGCGAAGCCGTTTGGAGGCCGGAAAGAGGACAATGGAATGACCGGCGTGCTCCGTCACGTAGCAGCCCAAGAGATCCCAGAAGGACTCATCGGAAACCTGGAGGGCGCTCGGCAGCCAGGCCTTGGCGAGCGCGAACTGGTTCGTGTCCACCATGGTGTAGCGGATCCCCGCCCGCGCCAGGGTCAATGGCAGATCAGGCTCCCAGACCCGCTCGGTGAGCCAGAACCCTTCAGCGTTCGCGCGATAGCGCGCGCGTAACATCGCGCGCATCTTGGCGATCTGCCCCAGACGATCCGCCTCCGGAATGAGCGGGAGGATCGGCTCGTAGTAGCCGGAGGCCAGGAGCTCCACTTGCCCGCGGTTCACCAGCGCTCGCACGCGCTCCAGGAACGCCGGCCGGTGCTCCAGCAGCCAATCCACGAGGCAGCCGCTGTAGTGAAGGGCAAGACGCACGCCGGGGTGGCGCTCCAGCACCCGAAGGAACGGGTCGTAGGCTTTCGCAAACGCCTCCTCGAAGACGAAGCCGAAGTTGCCCTCAGGCTGATGGCAGTGGATGGCGATCAACAACGTCACGGAAGCGCTCATACTGAGGGGATCGGGCTGGGGTGCTGTGCGGAAGCGCCGGCTTCTGCCCATCGATCGTCCGGACGATCACCAGGGGAGCCGGCGTGTCCAGCCGGCCGCTGAGGATCTTCGCGCTCGGCCGCCACCCTCGGCGGAGAAGCCGGCTGGCGCCCCCGACTCCCCACGGTCAGTTGAATGACAAGCTTCGCCACCCTGTCCGGGTCGTGGCGGACATAGTTCTCGGTGCTGATGATGTTCTCTGCAACCACCTGATAGCCCAATTCCCGAATGCGCTCGATGTCCGGCTCCACCGGAAACGCCCCCTCCTGTCGGTACTTCTCAAGGAGCGCGTGGGGCACCGTCTCCGTATTGACGAGGCAGAGCTGGATCACCCCTGGATTGGCGTGCGCCACCAGCGCCCGCACGTGGTCACTCGCCCGGTAGCCGTTCGTCTCACGCGACTGGGTCATCACGTTACAGACGTAGATCTTCAAGGCCTTCGACTGCACGATGGCATCCACCATGTGCTCAACGAGCAGGTTCGGGATGATGCTGGTGTAGAGCGATCCGGGGCCCAAGATGACGGCGTGCGCCTCCCGGACGGCTTCGAGGGCTTCGGCGGTCGGCTGACAGCCGGCGGGCTCCAGGTAGATGCGCCGGATGGGAATTTCCACTTGAGAGATTTTCGTCTCCCCCAGCGTCACGCTGCCGTCGTCCAGCTCGGCCGCCAGGTGGACCTTCATGTTCGTCGAGGGCACCACGCGCCCACGAATCGCCAGCACCTTGCTGGACGCTTGAACGGCCCGCTCGAAATCGCCCGTGATCTTGGTCATGGCGGTGATGAAGAGGTTGCCGAAGTTGTGGCCCTTGAGGGCTGAGTCCTCGGCGAAGCGGTACTGGAAGAGCCGTTGCATGAGGGGCTCGGTGTCCGCGAGCGCGACGAGGCAGTTGCGGATATCCCCCGGCGGGAGCATATCGAACTCCTGGCGGAGACGGCCCGAGCTGCCGCCGTCATCGGCCATGGTGACGATCGCCGTGATGTTAGTCGTGTAGTGCTTCAGGCCCGAGAGGAGGGTGGACAGGCCGGTCCCCCCGCCGATGACGACGAGCTTGGGCCCCTTCCCCAAGTGGCGCCGCTGGAAGACAAGCTCCACCAAGTCCTGCGTGTGCCCTGGCGCCACCACCTCCAGCAACGAGCGAACCAACCCCCCCACCCCGAGCGCGAGAGACATCAGCCCCGTCAACAAGATGACCAGACTCGTGACCCTGAGGAGAAGCCCCCCCTCAACCGGCAGCAACGCCGCCCCAAGTCCAAACAGAAACACCCCGACCG
This sequence comes from Candidatus Omnitrophota bacterium, assembly GCA_016193175.1. Lineage (GTDB taxonomy): Bacteria > Omnitrophota > Gorgyraeia > Aquiviventales > Aquiviventaceae > JACPSQ01. The sequence continues at coordinate 7,300 of JACPSR010000116.1, read as the reverse complement.
TGGCGACGGAGAACCATCGCTTGACCCGCATGCCGGGGTAGAACCACTTCAGCAATCGGAGGATCGATGTCATGAGGCGAACGTCAGTGACGCCGCGTATCCTCTTCGTGGATGATCTTCACCAGCGTCTTCTCATCGTTGGCGGCCCGGAGGCTATCCCTGAAATGCTTGTCCTTTAAGAGCCGGGAGATCCGAGCCAGCGCCTTGAGGTGAGGCCCGGCGGAGTCCTCGGGAGCGATGAGGAGGAAGAAGATGTGGACCGGCTCGCCATCAAGCGAATCGAAGTTGACGCCCGAACTGGACACCCCAAAAGCCGCCACGAGCTTCGTGACGCAATCCGACTTCCCATGAGGAATGGCGACCCCTTGGCCGATCCCCGTTGAGCCAAGCGATTCCCGCTTCAGGAGCGTTTGCACGAGTTTCCCGACATCTTTTTCCTTAATGGCTCCCGCTCTCACCAGCAGCTCGACGAGCTCTCGAATGACCTCTTCCTTATTCGCCTGCGACTTCAGACCGATGCTGACGGCGCGGTCATCCAGAAATGACATGATGTTCATCTGCATCGCCTCATGTGTGCTCCTTGAAGTTGCAGGTTGCAACGTTTCCTCTCACCCGTCAGGTCCCATCACGGTGACTGTCAAAAGAGAGCGGGTGATGGGACTTGAACCCACGACCCTCACGTTGGCAACGTGATGCTCTACCGCTGAGCTACACCCGCGTCGCTCGCTATAGAAATCCGATGGCTCGCTCCATAGGAGGGAAAACAGTGTTTTCCCTTCCTACAACCATCCTTTTCCTGAAAGGAATCGGCTCCCTTCAAATCCTCTATCAGCATCAAGTGGGCGAGAGAGGATTTGAACCTCCACCCCTTTCGGGACAGGCTCCTAAGGCCTGCGCGTCTGCCAATTTCGCCACTCGCCCGCAGCAGGCAACACGATGATATGGGCCGCGCAGGAGTCGAACCTAGCTCTACCAGTTGAGCTAGCGGCCCATCCACAGTGATCAGTGACGAGTGATCAGTGAAAGGACTTCCCGCATCATGCGTTGCGGCATTCCTCATCACTCGCCACTACTCACTGGTCACTTTTTTTCACGCGCCCGGCAGGATTTGAACCCGCTGCCTCCTGGTTCGAAGCCAGGCGCTCTATCCAAGTGAGCTACGGGCGCATCCGGGAACAAAAATTGTAACACAACGACGGAGATGTGCGCGACGTAAAAGTTAGACGCAAAAGTTACACGGAGCGGCTGAGGCGGTAAGGATCCAGCAAACGCTTGGCGGCCTTCGCGTCAAGCAGGCGACGGCCGACGACCAGCTCCAGGATGGAGTTGCCCGTGTCGAGCGACTCTTTCGCGACCTTCGCCGCGCCCAAGTAGCCGATCCGGGGAGCCAGCGCGGTGACCAGGGCCAGGCTGCGATGGGCCAGCGCCTCGCAGCGTTGCGGATGCGCCCTGATCCCGCGGACGCACCGGAGGGCGAAGATGCGGCTCGTGGTGGTGAGGAGGTGCATGGCCTGAAGGACGTTATAGGCGACCACCGGCATCATGACGTTGAGCTCCAGTTGCCCCGCTTGCACGGCGACGGCCACCGTGGCGTCGTGGCCGAGCACCTGAAATCCCACCATATCCACCATCTCAGGGATGGCGGGGTTCACCTTCCCTGGCATGATGGAGGATCCTGGCTGCACCGCCGGAAGGTCGATCTCCCCGAATCCGGTGTTCGGGCCTGACGTCATCAGCCGGAGATCATTGGCGATGCGGATGAGCTCAAGCGCGAAGGCGCGCAGGCTCCCGGAGAGCCGCGCAAAGTCGCCCAGGCTCTCCGTGCGTTCCATGAGGTCCTGAGCGCCTCGAAGCGGCAGCCGCGTCCATCGGCGCAAGGCGCCGATGGCAAGGAGGCGATAGCGGGGGTGGGCGTTCATGCCGGTGCCGACCGCCGTGCCGCCGAGGTTCAACTCGTTCAGGGCGCGGGCGGTCTCGGCGATATGGCGGCGCGCCTTGTTCACCGCCAGCGCATACGCGCCGAACTCACGACCCAACCGGACCGGCACCGCGTCCTGCAAATGGGTCCGGCCGGCTTTGACGACGTGAGCAAACTGGCGCGCCTTCCGCTGCAACGTCCCCTCGAGCACCTCCATGGCGTCCAGCAACGACGGAAGCGCCATCAGGCAGCCGAGGCGCATGGCCGTCGGGAAGGTATCGTTCGTCGACTGCGCCATATTGACGTGGTCGTTGGGGCGCAGGTATCGATAGCTGCCTTTGCCAGCACCCAACAGCTCATTCGCGCGGTTGGCGAGCACCTCGTTCATATTCATGTTGAAGGAGGTCCCGGCCCCCGCCTGATACACGTCGACGACGAATTGATCGTGAAACGCGCCCCGCAGGACTTCATTGCAGGCACGGCCGAGCGCCGAGGCGTACCGGCGGGGAAGATTGCCCAGCGCAGCGTTGGCGTGGGCGGCGGCTTTCTTGATGAGGGCGTAGGCGCGCACCATCTCGTCCGGTAACCGCAGGCCGCTGATGGGGAAGTTTTCAACCGCTCGGAAGGTCTGAATACCGTAGTAGACGGAGGCGGGGACGCGTTTGATCCCGAGGGAGTCACGCTCAATCCGTGTCCGCATCAGAATCGCAGATGACACCACAGAACCACAGAAATCCACAGAGACACAGAGAAAACCGCCGGATGACCCTCTGTGCCTCTGTGTGGATTCTGTGCCATCTGTGGTGTCGAGCGTTTACGAGAATTCGGCGAAGATCTCGTCCAACCGAGGCGGGCTGGACGCTTGCGCCTTTTTGATCACCTCGGCGACCCCCTCCTCAAAGGTTGGGCGGGACACCTGGTAAAAAACGCCGAGTGACACGTGAGTCGTTTCGAGCGCAAGCGCAAACGCCTTCGTCCGATCGGTCACGTCGTGATCTCTCGGGACCTCCCGCAAGAGCGGGGGAATGACCTTATAGGTGTTATAGAACGTGATGCAGGGGCTGATGACGTTCACAAAGGCGAACCCTTTGTGCTCAATCGCCCTCGTGATGAGATCGGCGAGCTCTCTCGGTTTCCCGGAGTAGCCCTGCCCGACAAACGTCGCCCCGTACGCGATCAGCATGGCGAGCGGGTTGAGCGGTTGCTCGATGTTGCCGTACGGCGTCGAGCCGGCCTGGAATCCCACCGGGGCTGTCGGCGAATACTGCCCCTTCGTGAGGCCGTAGGTCGAGTTGTCCATGATGAGGTAGGTCAGGTCGAGGTTCCGCCGAGCCGCGTGCGGGATATGGCCTCCTCCGATGGCGAACCCGTCCCCGTCGCCTCCCGCGCCGATCACCTCGAGGGAAGGGTTGGCGAGCTTGATCCCCATCGCCACCGGCAACACTCGGCCGTGCACGCTGTGGAACCCGTAGGATTTGATGAACCCCGACGTCCGGCCCGAGCAGCCGATGCCGGAGACGACCACGAGGTTGTTCGGGTTGATCGCAAGGCCGGCGAGCGAGTGGTACAGCGAGGCGAGCACCCCGAAGTCCCCGCAGCCGGGGCACCAGATCGGATGCTCATCCGACTTATAGCTTTGCGGCGTGAGTTCGCTGACCGGCGTGGACATGCGCGGCCACCTCCTCGATCTTGTCGAAAATTTCTTTGGGCGTAAAGGGCAGCCCGATGCACTTGTTGAGCTGGATGAAGTCGTACGCGAAGCGCTTGCGCAACAGCGTCGCGAACTGTCCGGTGAAGTTCACCTCTGGGATGATGATCGCTTTGGGGCCTTCCATGAACTCCCTCAACTTCGCTAAGGGCTGGGGATAGAGGATCTTGGGATGGAGCGCACCGACGGAGTAGCCCTTGTCCACAGCCATCTCCACCGCCTCGCGGATGACCCCTTCGGTTGCGCCCCAGCCGATGATGCCGATGTCGGGATGGGGCTCGCCGTAGGATCTCGCGAGCTCGTTCGCAATCGCCTCCACCTCCTGGAACTTCGTGTAGCGCTTCTGGGTCGTCCGCAGGTGCATCTCGTGATTCGACGCCGCGGGGAAGCCGCGCTCATCGTGCTCCAGCCCCTCTGCCACATACCCGCCGCCCTCCATGCCGGGAATCGCCATCGGGGAGATGGCATCCGGCGTGAAGCGGTAGCGTTTGTAGTCGATCAGCTCAGCCCCCTGCGGCTTGCGCCGTTCAACAATCGGCACCCGCGAGCGGTCGGGAACAGGCACGGTCGCCTTGCGGTGGCCGAGCGAGGCGTCGGAGAGCACGACGACCGGCATCTGGAACTGCTCGGAGAGATTGAACGCCCGCATGATCCCGTAGAAGCAGTCCTCGACGCTCGAGAGGCCGATGACGATCCGTGGGCAGTTCCCGTGGCCGCCGTACACCGCAAGGTACAAATCGCCCTGCTCGGTCTTCGTCGGCATGCCGGTTGAGGGACCGACCCGCTGGACATCCACGACGACCGCAGGGATCTCCGCCGCGACCGCGAGGCCGAGCATCTCCGTCATCAGCGAGAACCCAGGGCCGGACGTGGCCGTCATCGCCTTCTTCCCGGCAAACGAGGCGCCCAGCACGGCACCGATCGCGGCAATCTCATCCTCGGTCTGCACGACAAGGCCGCCAAGTTTCGGCAGCTCCTTCGCCAAAAACTCCATGATGTCCGTGGCCGGCGTGATGGGGTAGCCCGCGTAGAACCGGCAGCCCGCGGCGATGGCCCCGAGCGCCAACGATTCGTTCCCTGAGAGCACCAGTTCTTTCGTCTTCCGCGGTCCCGGCCCGAGCCGGATCTGATCGCGCTTCGCTTGCCCCTTGGCGTACTCGGCGCCGATCTTCAGCGCGAGGAGGTTCTTCTGAACCACCATCTCGCCCTTGCGGCCGAACTTGTCCTTGAGGAGCTCCTCAAACGTCGCAAATGGGATGTCAAAGAGCTCGGAGAGGACGCCGAGCGCCACGATGTTCTTGGTCAGCTTGATGCCGACTTTCTCGGTGGCGAGCGAGGTCATCGGGATGCCGTAGAAGATCAACGAGTCGGCTGAGGGGGGGACGTAGCTATCCGAGTCGTACACGACGACCCCGCCGGGATGGACGTCCTTGTAGTGCTTCTGATACGCCTCTTCGTTGAAGGCGAGCAGGACGTCCACCGCGGCTCCGTAGGAGAGCAGCAGCTTGCCTGAGGCGCGCACCTGGAAGTTGGCGTGGCCCCCCTTGATTTCCGCTGGATAGGTCCGGAAGGTGTAGATCTCGAATCCGGCGCGGGCCAGCGCCATGGTCAACATCTCGCCGGTGCTGATGACCCCTTCCCCGCCTTCCCCCCCGACGCGAAAGACGTAATCAATCATGATAAGAGCCTGTTTCAACACCATCGTGTGGCAAGCTGCGAGCAGCAAGCGGCCAGCGGTAGAACGGATGACTGCTAGCCGCTAGCTGCTTGCTGCTAGCTAGTGGTACTGCTGCTGGCTCCAGGAGGTTTTGTAAAGAAGGACCAGAGACCGTCCACGACATCCCGTCTCTCCAGAATTCCATCGTCCCCTCGGGCCGTTTCTCCTCCTTCGTATGCCGGAGGATCAACGAGACGGCGATCTCCTCTGCCGCCTCGGTCCCTTCCCCTGCAACGAGCGCCGAGGGGCCGGGAAATTTCGGCCTCAGGCAAGTGTACCCTGCCTGGGCGTGCCCTTCCAACAGCACGTTTTCCAGCTCATTGCGCCCCAAGATGACCTTCGTCTTGGGCCCAACCCGGAAGTGTCGGCCGATGGTCAGAAGTTCCATATCCTTCGTTGTGGGACGTTCCTCATGGGCAAAAAGATCCCGGGTCTTCTCGGCAAAGCGCTCATCCGTCAAGAGGCAGCCCCCGGCCGGCGTGGCGTATTCCTGGATGCCCGATGCCTTGGCCAGGGCCATCTGCTCATGGCGGGAGCGGCCGGCAAGGCGCAGGAGCCGGTTGCGATCAACGACCCCCAGGAGCTCCGGCAGCGTCGGCTCCAAGAGTTGCGCGCACAACGGGCGGAGCAGCAACCCTTCGAGGTCGCTTTCGGCTTCGATGATATCAAGCGGCCTGCGCATCTGGGACATCGGCCGCTGCCCCAGCACCTCACCGGTGACGACGAACCCCGCATCGATCTCCTCCATGTACCGTTTGGCGATGCGGAACATGTAGATCCGGCAGTCGATGCACGGGTTCATGCCGCTCCCATAGCCGTACTTGGGCGCTCGGATGACATCGAGGTAGGCGTCCCCGACGCTGAGGACCATGAGCGGGATCCCCAACTCCCGGGCGCAGGCCTGCGCTTTTTCCTTCTCGCAGCAGCCCCAGCTCATGGCAAGAAACAGGCCCTGGACCTCGATGCCTTGCTCCAGCATTAGCTTCGCGGCCAGCGTGCTGTCGAGCCCGCCGGAGATGAGGGCGACACACCGCTTCTCCATCATGATCTTGCCGTCATCCAATTAAATGGAGATCAGAACGTCGTCCCCGTCGACCTTCACGTCAAACCGTTGGATCTTCGCCGCGGGGTTCGTCAGACAGGTACCCGAGGCCACGTCATACTCCCACCCATGCCAGGGGCAGGTCACCGTCGTGCCCGACAGACTGCCCTCCCCGAGCGGCCCTCCGCGGTGCACACACGTGTTGTCGACCGCGTAGAAGGTTCCGTCACAGTTGAACACCGCGATCGTCTTGCCTCCAACCTCTACGACCTTGCCGTTCCCCGCAGGAATCTCCGCTTTCGTCGCGACCTTTGTCATCACCGCCATCCACGTCGCCTCCACTGTCTGCTGTGTGCTGTGTGCTAAATGAAATCCTCCATGATCTCCGCAAGGTCGGTGCGTTGGAGTGGCTGCTTGGCGAGCGGCCTGCCGCTGCGCAGGGCCGGCTCTTGATCTTCGTACGTGGGTCGCTCGACTTTGTAGAAGAGCCCGATCGGAATCCGGGCGCCCCACTCAAACGCCTTCTCCAGCGCGAGGCGAAAGTCGGACGTGTCGTGCCGCTCGTCTTCCAGCTTATAGACGCGCTCGCGGAACCAGGGGTAGGTGTTGTGCTTGTTGTACGTCACGCAGGGCGAGAAGACGTCGACGAGGGCGAACCCCTTGTGCTCGATCGCCCCCTTCATCATCTGGGCCAGGTGCAGGTTATCGCCCGAGAATCCGCGGGCCACGAAGGTCGCGCCGCACGAGAGCGCCAGCGCGATCGGGCTGAGCGCCATCTCGATCGTCCCCTCGGGGGTCGACTTCGTGCGGATATCCTTCTCCGTCGTCGGGGAGGCCTGGCCGGTGGTCAGGCCGTAGATCTGGTTGTCCATGACGATGTAGGTCATGTCGACGTTGCGGCGGCAGGTGTGCACG
>JACPSR010000039.1 GCA_016193175.1 Candidatus Omnitrophota bacterium | reverse complement strand
GATCAGCTCGATCCCGTGGGTCTCCGTGATGAGCTGGATCAACTCCGGCAGGTCCTGGCGGACAAACGGCTCTCCTCCGGTGATATAACAGCGGTCCACGCCAAGCGCGATGACTTCCTCGATGAGCCGACGCCATGTCGCCGTCGGCAGCCCTGGCTCGCCCTTCGGAGAGGAGCTGACCAGGCAATGGGCGCAACTGAGGTTGCAGGAGTTGTTCGTATGCAGCCACGCTTCTCGTAAGCGCGACAGACGCAGGTGGGCTGACCGGCCTTGATACGGCGGATATTCGACCGGCGCGAGGCTGAGGATCCCATGGCGGAGTGTCTCGCTGACGAAGGCATGGACATGCACCCAGGCCTTGCCGCTGTCCAGTCGGAACTGCCCGCCGTAGCGGGCAACCAGCTCCGAAAACGGCAGCGGATGCTCCCCCATGACGCGCAAGAGCCACGCCCCGCGCTCATCCACGCTCGCCCAATTCGGTGCCTCGCCATCAACGAAGAACGTCCAACCGGATCGCGGGATCGCGGTCAAGGCGGGCGCGTACAACATCGTCTGTTGATTGAGCTCAGGCATGGGACATCCTCCTGTTTCGTGGGGCTGTTCCCCATCTCGTTGACAAGGGTCCGGTCAGACCGTGGTGGGGATCTTGTTGCATCCATTGTTGGAGGTCTGTCAGTTGATCGACGTCGTAGCCTTCCGGCAATAGGGAGACGCTCAGGCCTAACGCACGGGCCTTCCCCAGCGTCTGATCCAGCACCTGGCTCGTACTCCACGGCATCCCCTGGAACAGGCCGGGCGTCGGTCTCGCCAACCCCACCAGGTAATATCCGCCGTCCCTCGCGGGACCTATCACGAGATCGGCTTGCTCCATGGCTGCAAATGCCTCCTCAATCAACGGATGATCGATCCATGGCGAATCGGTTCCGATGACGACGACACGCTGCACACCCTCTGTAAAGATTTTGTTGGTGGCGTCGGCCAGCCGCTCTCCCAAGGTGGCACCACGCTGGGGCAGCGCCGGCCACTTCGATCCAAGCCACAGTTGGATGCGCTCCGTGGCGTCGGCCGGCTCAACGCACAATGTCATCTCATCACGCAACACCGAAAGCCGTTCCAGCGTCCGCTCCACGCATCGCCGATAGACGTGGCAGGCGGCATCGACGCCAATGTCGGCAGCCAGGCGGGTCTTGACTTGCCCTGGAATGGGCTCTTTGACGAAGATCAGGAGTCGACGCATGGGGCTCCTTGCTGTGGAACGCGCGGTTGTAGGGCGACGCGGAGAACGGTTGTCACGATCGCCCACCCGGCACGGATGGTTCCGGTCAACGTCCCGGAAATCTTCGAGCGGCCGATGCGCCGTCGATAGCTCACCGGAACTTCTGCGATGCGTAATCCGACGCGCGCCGCCTTCGCCTGCATTTCCGCTGTCCATCCAAACGCTCGATCCTGCATGGCCAGCCGTGCTAAGGCGTCGCGTCGGATCGCCCGGAACGGCCCGAGATCGGTATACCGGACTCCGAAACACCTCCACATGAGCCAGCACGCGAATCGGTTGCCCAGCCGCTGCTGGAGCGTCAGGCTCCCGGGCTCAGCCTGGCTGGCCCGCGACCCGATGACGAGGTCTGCCTTGCCGCGATCGATCGGCGCCAAGAGCATGGGCAACTCCTTTGCATCGTCGGAGTGGTCGCCGTCAAGAAAGACGATCACCTCCACGGAAGCATTCAGCGCGGACAGTCCCGCCAGGCACGCGCGCCCGTAGCCGGGGATCGGCTCGTCGACGACGCGAGCACCCCCTTGCCGCGCCACCGCGACCGTCCCGTCGGTTGAGCCGTTATCCACGACGATGATCTCGTGGACGAGCGCTCGTGGAATCTCGGCTAAGACGCGACCGAGTGCCGAGGCTTCATTGCGAGCCGGGATGATAATCCCAACCACCTGGCTGGGCCTCCCTGCGGGAGGCTGTTGTATATCGAGGGTTTGACGTTGCGGGTCATGCAACCCCGCCGTAGGCGGGACAGCCAGGTGGTGGGATAATCCCAACCTGCATCGTGGTTCGACTCCTTTCATTCGCTCACCACGATCCTGAGCGAGTCCCTCGACTGCGCTCGGGACGAGTCGAAGGATCGCCACACCTCCCAAAGACCAAGCACACCGACCGGCGTATATTCCAAGACATGCGCCCAGACCGGAATTTCCCACGCGCCGGTTGCTAATCGTCCCGGCCAGACGGTGTATGACAACACCGCTGTGCCCGT
>JACPSR010000118.1 GCA_016193175.1 Candidatus Omnitrophota bacterium | reverse complement strand
GCACACGCTCCAGGATCACCAGGCCCCGCACACCGAGTCCGACCTCCAGTTCCGGGCCGCGCTCCAAGATGAGAGTCGGATGGTATACACCGGCCTCATCCGGATTGCCAAAGAGGCGCAGCAGACCCACGCCTACCAGGCCAACCACAACCTCATGCTGAGCAATAGCGCGAAGGCCGAGACGATCCCGATGCTGGAGATCCTGGCGGACGACGTCCAGTGCAAGCACGGCGCCTCCATCGGGCCGATCGATGAAGAGCAAACGTTCTACCTCATGTCGCGGGGCGTGCCGCGCGAGATCGCCCAGCGGCTCCTCGTGATGGGGTTCATCGAGCCGATCGTCCAGCACATCCCCTTCGAGCCGCTCCAGGAACAGTTGAGACGGGAGATCGAGGGCGGACTGAATCCAGTGAAGAGTGAACAGTGAAGAGTGATGAGTTACGTGGCGGTGGCGAAGGCAAGCGAGATCCCGGTGGGGCAGTTCAAGCCGGCGCAGGTGAACGGCAAGCGCCTCTTGATCTGCCGCACGGCCGAGGGGTTCTACGCGATCGATGACACCTGCACGCACGACGACGGGCCGTTGGCCGATGGGTGGCTCGATGGCACGGCGATCGAGTGCCCACGCCACGGCGCGCGGTTTGACGTGACGACCGGCAAGGTGTTGTGCCTGCCAGCGGCCGTGCCGATCAATTCGTATCCGGTGAAGCTGGAAGGTGCTGAGGTGAAGGTGAACGTCAACGCCACGGTTTCGAAATGACGCTCGACGTCAAACGGATTCGACGAGACTTCCCAATTCTCAGCCGCACGGTGCACGGCAGGCCGCTCGTCTACCTCGACAACGCGGCCACGAGCCAGAAGCCGCGCCAGGTCATCGACGCCCTGACACGGTACTACACCCAGTTCAACGCGAACATCCATCGCGGCATCCACACCCTCGCCGAAGAGGCCACCGCGGCGTACGAAGCGGTCCGTGAGCGAACGGCGCAGTTCATCCATGCGCCCTCCGCGCGCGCCATCGTCTTCACCCGCAACGCGACGGAGGCGATCAACCTCTTCGCGAACGCCTGGGGCCGGAAGCACCTTCGGTCCGGCGACCAGATCCTCCTCTCGGAGATGGAGCATCACTCGAACCTCGTCCCGTGGCAGCTTCTCGCCCGAGCGACGGGAGCCTCCCTGGCTTTCTTGAAGATCAGCGATGACGGGCGCTTGCGGCTGGAGGAGCTGGACGATCTGTTGACGCCCCGGACAAAGCTCGTCGCGATCACCCACATGTCGAACGTCCTGGGGACTATCAACCCGATCGAGCGGATCGTCGAGCGCGCCCATGCCCGAGGGGCGCTGGTGGTGGTCGATGCGGCCCAGAGCGCGCCACACCTTCCGCTTGATGTTCAGCGGCTTGGCGCTGATGCGCTGGCGTTCTCCTCGCACAAGATGCTGGGGCCCACCGGCGTCGGGGTGCTGTACGCGCGCGAGGAGCTCCTCGAAACGATGGATCCCTTCCTCGGCGGGGGGGAGATGATCTCGGATGTCCAGCTGACCTCGTCGACCTGGAATGACATCCCGTGGAAATTTGAAGCCGGCACCCCGAACATCGCGGACGTGATCGCCTTCGGCGAAGCGCTAGCATACCTGGAACGGATCGGGTTGACCGACATCCGAGCCCACGAGCGGGACCTGACGGCATACGCCATGAAGCGGCTGGGCGAAATCGAGGACCTGGCGCTCTACGGTCCTCCGAACGGCGCGGCGGACCGCGGCGGGGTGGTCTCCTTCAATCTCGCGGGGCTGCATCCCCATGACGTCGGCACCGTCTTAGACGCGGAAGGCGTCGCGATTCGAGCGGGCCACCACTGCGCGAAACCCTTGATGCGCCGTTTGGGGGTGGTCGCCACCGCCCGCGCGAGTTTCTATCTCTATAATACGAAAGAGGAGGTGGACGGGTTGGTGGAGGCGGTCCGTGCCGCGCAGGCGTTCTTCGGGAAACCCGCGCGTGTCACCTCCAGGTAATCGGCCGGCGGCGACGTAGCTCGCGAGATGATTGAACAGTTAGATGAGCTCTACCGCGAAGTGATCCTTGATCACTTCAAGAACCCCAGCCACAGCGGGGACCTCCCCGGCGCGCACATCAAGGCGGAGGGAACCAACCCGCTCTGCGGCGATGAGGTGACGTTCTACCTGACGATCGACGATGGCCGTGTGGCGCAGGCCCGGTTTCAGGGCAAGGGGTGCGTCATCAGCCAGGCGGCCTCGTCGATGTTCGCGGGACAGCTCGAAGGAAAGACGCTCAACGACGCGACCCGGCTCATCGACGCCATGAAAGGGCTCATGCAGGGCCGGGACCCGGACCCGTCGGTTGACCTGGGCGATCTGGAGGCGCTGGCCGGCGTGCGAAAATTTCCGGTGCGGGTGAAGTGCGCCGCGCTCTCCTGGAACGTCGTCGAGCAAGGCCTTCAAGACTATCGGGCGGGCCATCGGAGTTAGCAGTAGGCAGTAGGCAGTAGGCTCATACTGCCTACTGCTGTCGAGCCGTCGAGCCGACAGGAGGTATGTTATGTCCATCACTGAACAGCAGGTGCTTGACGCGCTGAAGCCGATCGAGGATCCGGAGCTGCACCTCGGGATCGTGGACCTCGGGCTCATCTACGGGGCGGAGATCAACCCGCAGCCGGACGGGGAAGAGGTGAAGCTGACGATGACGTTCACCTCGCCCTTCTGCCCGTATGGCCCCCAGTTGAAAGCCGCGGTCCAACGCACCCTGGCCACGCTGCCTGGGGTCACGTCGTCGACGGTGAACATCGTCTTCACCCCGCCGTGGGATCCGCGCACGATGGCCTCGGAGGACTGCAAGATTGCCCTGGGCTTGGATTGGAGCGAGGAGCCTGACGCTGGGTCCGACATTGAGAACCAACGTTGAGGTGGCGCGGCCGGTCCGCCGACCTCGAGCCGGCGAATTGCTGGGGCGCATCGGTCGCACCCCCCTGGTGCCACTTTCCCGTCTCGAGCGGGAGTTCGCCGGCGTCCGATTGTTCGCCAAGGCCGAGTGGCACAATCCCGGCGGTTCCGTGAAAGACCGAGCCGCCGCCTCGATCATCGCCGAGGCCGAAGCGGACGGACGCCTCAGGGATGGGGTCGCGTTGCTGGATGCGACCTCCGGCAACACCGGAGTGGCGTACGCCATGATCGCCGCCGCCAAAGGGTATCGGGCGACGCTGTGCGTGCCGAAGAACGCAAACCCCCATGTCCTGGCGCGGTTGCGGGGCTATGGGGCCGAGGTCGTGTTGACCGACCCCCTCCAAGGCTCGGACGGCGCCATCCGCGAGGCGCGCCGGTTGGCCGCCGAGTTTCCCGCGCAATTCGTGTATCTGGATCAGTATAATAACCCCGCCAACTGGAAGGCGCACTACCGGACGACGGCGGTGGAGATCTGGGACGAGACGAACGGTTCGGTGACGCATTTCATCGCCGGACTGGGGACGACGGGGACCTTGACCGGCACGAGCCGTCGCCTGAAAGAGCTCAGCCCGCGCATCCGCGCCGTCGCGGTCCAGCCGGACGCGCCGTTCCACGGTCTCGAAGGACTCAAGCACCTCGAGTCTGCGATCGTCCCAGGCATCTACGATCCTTCCGTGCCTGATGAGATGCTGTTCATCTCCACCGAGGCGGCGTACGAGGCCCTCCAGCGGCTCCTCCGCGAGGAGGACCTCTTCGTCGGACCGTCGGCGGGGGCGGCGCTCGCCGCGGGGCTTCAGGTTGCGCGCCGCCTCTCCGCCGCTCGCGAGCAGCCGGCGACGATCGTCATGATCTTTCCCGACGCCGGCGGGCGCTACGCGACGGAAGGGTTCTCGCGGTGACTATGACGGGTATCATGGATTCTGCGCGCCGCCAGGCGTAGGGTGAACGTCAACACGTCCGGAGGGTCACGTGATGAGGCGAGTCAGGTCAGCCGTTGGCGAGGTTCAACCTCGCGGCGCCCCGCGGCCCAACGCGGTGGCCACGACGGGGAACCATGAGGGGCTGGCGCGCCACGGCATTCGCCATCCCGGAGGGGTGTTCTGGAACCTGAGCGTTCCCTCGCTCTACGAGGAAGCGCTCCACCGGCGGGAGGCGCAGCTCGCGCACGGGGGGGCGCTCGTCGTGCGAACCGGTCAGCACACCGGCCGATCGCCGAACGACAAGTTCATCGTTCGGGAGCCGTCGAGCGACGAGCACATCTGGTGGGGGACGGTGAACCGGCCGTTTGACGCGCACCGATTCGAGCAGCTCCACCGGCGCGTGCTGGCCTACCTTCAGGGGAAGGACCTTTTCGTTCAGGACTGCTTCGTCGGCGCGGATCCCGCCTACCGGCGGCCGATCCGGGTGATCACCGAGACCGCCTGGCACAGCCTGTTTGCCCGGACGATGTTTCTCGCCGCCCCAGACGCTCACGATCCTGCGGCGTTCACGCCGGTGTTCACGGTCCTCCATGCGCCGCACTTCCACGCGGAGCCGGAACGGGACGGGACGAGCTCCCCGACGTTCATCATCGTCCACTTCGGCGAGAAGCTCATCCCACCCCCTGGCACGGGCCCGAAGGGCCCTGCGCTTTGCGCAGAGCCCGCCAACAGGCGGGCTGTGCCAGGGGGTGGGATCATTCTCATCGGCGGCACCAGCTACGCCGGCGAGATCAAGAAGTCGATCTTCACGATCATGAACTACCTGCTGCCGCTGGAGGGCGTACTCTCCATGCACTGCTCGGCGAACATCGGCCCGGGCGGCCAGGTAGCGCTCTTCTTCGGCCTCTCGGGGACCGGCAAGACGTCGCTCTCCGCGGATCCCCGCCGCATCCTCATCGGGGACGACGAGCACGGCTGGAGCGACCGCGGGATCTTCAATTTCGAAGACGGCTGCTACGCGAAAATGATTCGCCTTTCGGAGACCGCGGAGCCGGAGATCTTCGCCACCAGCCGGCGATTCGGGACGATCCTGGAGAACGTCGCGATGGATCCGGTGACGCGCGTCCTGGACATGGACGACGACACGCTGACTGAAAACACCCGCGGGGCCTACCCCATCCGGTTCATTCCCAACGCGAGCCCGGACCGGATGGGGGCCCACCCGAGCCACATCGTCATGCTCACCTGCGATGCGTTCGGCGTCATGCCGCCGATCGCCAAACTGACGCCCGAGCAGGCCATGTACCACTTCATCTCCGGCTACACGGCGAAGGTGGCCGGGACCGAGCGGGGGATCAAGGAGCCCCAGGCGACCTTCAGCGCCTGCTTTGGGGCGCCGTTCATGGCGCTGCACCCCGGGGTG
>JACPSR010000137.1 GCA_016193175.1 Candidatus Omnitrophota bacterium | reverse complement strand
TTTGGGGCCACCTGATCAAGCGGCGTCACAGATGACAGTTGTGATCGTGTTCCCGTGACCTCACAGCTCACACCTCGCACCTCACGCCTGCTCTTGCTCGCGCTCGCCAGCGCTGCGCTTCTTATCCTTTCTTTCCCGAGCCTCAACCAGCCGTGGGCCGCGTGGGTGGCGCTGGTGCCGTGGCTGGTCATGCTGCGCCGCGCGCGTGGTCGAAGCGCGTTCTGGTGGTCCTATCTCATCGGGCTCCTCTTCTTCCTCGGTTCGATGTGGTGGCTCGTGCATGTCACCATCATCGGGTGGATCGTGTTGTGCGCGTTTCTCGCGCTCTATTTCGGGATATTCGGCTGGCTCGTAGTTCAGACCTCAGACTTCAGACATCAGACACCAGTGAGACGTCGCCTGAGGTCTGAGGTCTGGAGTCTGATGTCTGTGATGTCTGTGCCAGTCGCCTGGGTGACGTTGGAATTCGCCCGCAGCCACCTCCTCTCCGGCTTCGGGTGGAACCTGCTCGCCTACTCGCAGACGCCATGGATCGGACTGATCCAGTTTGCCGATCTCACCGGCGCATGGGGAGTCTCATTCCTCATCGTCCTGGTTAATACAGCGCTTGCCGAGGGCCTCTTGGCACGTCGGAGGGGGAGGGACACCAGCCGAGCAGCAGCGCTCGCCTTGCTGTCTGCTGTCTACTGTGTGCTGTCTGCTGTCGTGTATGGCCTCTGGCGGATGCCGCAGGCACTCGCGTCAGCGACGGCGCACGTGCGCATCGCCGTTGTGCAGGGCAACATTCCGCAGGAGGAGAAGTGGGACGAGGCGTTTCAGGAGTCCATCCTCTCCCACTACGAATCGTTGACCAGGGCGGCCGCGGCGTCACAGCTGGACCTCATCGTCTGGCCGGAGACCTCCGTGCCCGGATTCTTCGGCGTCGATGAGCGGCTGAGCCGGCGGGTGACGGGGTTGGCCGCGGCGTCGCAGCGCCCGCTCCTGGTCGGCTCCCCAGCCGCCGCGCAGCCCGGCGCCCTCGCGATGACGAACAGCGCGATGCTGGTGGATGCATCCGGCCGCATCGCGGGGCGCTACGACAAGCTGCACCTCGTGCCCTTCGGCGAGTTCATCCCGGGCGAACGCGCCTTCCCCTGGCTGCGGGCGGTGCTGCCCCCCATCGGCGAGTTCGTCCCCGGCCATGACTACACAGTCTTCTTGACTTCCGTTCCGGGTTCCGGGTTCCGGGTTCCGGGTTCCAACGCGGAACTCGAAACGCGGAACTCGAAACTGGCGTTCAGTGCGCTGATCTGCTTCGAGGATATCTTCCCGGAGCTGGCGCGACACTTCGTGCGGGAGGGCGCACGGCTCTTGCTCGTCATCACGAACGACGCCTGGTTCGGCCCGACGGGTGCGGCCTACCAGCACGCCCAGGCCTCGACGTTCCGCGCCATTGAGCTGCGGGTGCCGATCGCGCGCGCCGCCAATACGGGATGGTCCGGCTGCATCGATCCGGCCGGACGATGGATCGGCAGCGTGCGGGATCCCCACGGCACCGAGCTCTTCGTCTCCGGGACGCACACCTGCGACCTGCCGCTCAGTGACGCGGCCAGCCTCTATCTGCGCTGGGGCGATTGGTTCGCGTGGCTGTGCGCGGCGGCGATCCTGGGCTGGCTCGTCACACGAGTCGTTACAGGTGAGAGGTGCGAGGTGAGAGTAAGAACACCTCCCCGCACACTTCACACCTGACTCAATAACTTATTCTCCATCAAGCAGTTGCGTTAAATTGACACTCCCCTCTTTGCTACCGTATAATAAAATGTTTATGAGTCATCCCTCGGCAGATTCTGACGATCAACGGAAGGCCCGTCGCGAGAAGTTGGAGGTGTTGCGCCAGCAGCGCGTTCAGCCATATGGCGGCACGTTTCCAAAAGCTGAGCCCCTTCAGGTGCTCGTTGAGGTCTATGCCGATGGGAAGGCGGTCACAACAGCCGGACGCCTCAGCGCGAAGCGCGGGCATGGGGGGTTGACCTTCGCGGATCTGCGGGACGCCAGCGGGAAAATCCAGATTTGCCTCAGGCAGGAACGGGTGGGCGAAACAACCTACCGGTTCTTTGACACCTTGGATCTTGGGGACATCGTCGGTGTCTCCGGGACGCTTTTCCAGACTAAAACCGGCGAGGTGACGGTGCAGGTGGACACGCTCCGCCTGCTGGCCAAGTCGCTGCGCCCGCTGCCGGAGAAGTGGCACGGGCTCAAGGACGTGGAGATTCGCTACCGCCAGCGCTACCTCGACTTGATCGCGAACGAGCCGGTGCGCCAAGTGTTCGTCCAGCGCAGCCGCTTGCTCGCCAGCCTGCGCGAAACGCTGGAGCGCCGCGGATTTCTCGAAGTCGAAACCCCGATGATGCACGCGATTCCCGGCGGGGCGGCGGGCGAGCCGTTCGTCACGCACCACAAGGCGCTTGACACCGACCTCTACCTGCGGCTCGCCCCGGAGCTCTATCTCAAGAAGCTGCTCGTCGGAGGGCTCGAGCGGGTCTATGAGCTCAACCGTTCCTTCCGCAACGAGGGGCTCTCAACACGGCACAACCCGGAGTTCACGATGCTCGAAGCCTACGCCGCGTACCAAGACTATGCCTTCATGATGGACTTCGTCCAAGAGCTGATCTGCGACGCCGCGAACGCCCTTGTGGGCTCGCTCCGGTTCGAGTTCCAGGGGCAGGCGATCGATCTCACCCCGCCGTGGGAGCGCGTCTCGTTCGCCGAGGCGATGGAAGGCCTAGGCCTCAAACCCCAGGCGTCGCTCGAGCAGATTCAGACGGTCCTCCAAAAGAAGGGGATGCAGGTCAAGGGGCTCTCGCGCTCACAGCTTGTGCGTCTCGTGGAGCAGCTCTTCGAGCCGAAGACGAAGGCGAAGCCGCTCTTCGTCGTGGACTACTGGACGGAGCTCTCCCCGCTGGCCAAGAGCACGCCGGAAGACCCGCTCATCACGGAGCGGTTTGAGCTCTTTATCGGCGGGATGGAGATCGCCAACGCCTACTCCGAGCTCAACGATCCCATCGAGCAGCGCCGCCGCTTCGAGTCGCAACTCGAAGCGGCTCAAGGCTCAAGGCTCAAGGCTCAAGGGAAGAGCGGGTCTGGCCTTCAGCCTTCAGCCTTCAGCCTGCAGCGAAAGATTGATGAAGGGTTTATTGAGGCGCTGGAGTACGGGATGCCGCCGGCCGGTGGTCTCGGCGTCGGCGTCGATCGCCTGGCGATGCTGCTGTTGAATCAGCCCTCGATCAAAGACGTGATCTTGTTTCCGCTGCTCAAACCCCAAGGCCAGTGACGAGTGACCAGTGATGAGTGACGAGTGGGTTGTGAGATCAATGACGAACTGAGCGATCCCTAGCTTGGCGTTTCAGCGACTCATGTGTGCTCGCTCCCACTCGTCACTGGTCACTCACCACTCGTCACTGGTGTCATGATGAGATACGAACTCTGGCTCGGCCTGCGCTACCTCTTCGCGAAGCGGCGCGAGCGGTTCATCTCGATCATCGCGCTCCTTTCGATCGGGGGGGTGGCGCTTGGCGTGGCGGCCCTCCTCGTCGTGCTGGCGGTCATGAGCGGGTTCGACCATGACATCAAGGATAAGCTCGTCGGGACCAACGCCCACCTCATCGTCGATACGCCGACCGGGGTTGAAGGCGCTGACGAGCTCATGCGGCAGCTCAGCGCCCTGGAGCATGTGGTCGGGGTGAGCCCCTTTGTCTCGGGTCAGGCCATCCTCCGCCTGCCGGATCAGGCCTTCGGGGTCATGGTGCGCGGCATGGACGTGGAGCGCGAAGCGCGCGTCAACCGTCTGGGGGAGTACGTGGTCGCGGGCCGCGTCCCCCAGGCCGACGACGACGTGATCATCGGCACCGAGCTCGGCGCGTTCCTCCACGCGGCACCGGGAGGAACGCTCACGCTGATCAGCCCGGCCGACGGATCAACCCATGAGCTTGTGATCTGCGGCCTCTTCCGCTCAGGCATGTACGAGTACGACGCCAGCCTCATCGGGATCACCCTCGCCCGAGCCCAGCAGCTCTACCACTTGCGCGGCGTGGTGACCGGCATCGGGGTGAAGCTGGACCGGCTCGAGCGATCGTCAGAGATGGAGCGCCTGATCCGGCAACGCCTGGGGGGAGGGTATCGCGTGAGGACCTGGATGGAGCTCAACCCGGCGCTCTTCGGCGCCCTGCGCGTCGAAAAGACCGTGATGTTCGTCATCCTGACGCTGATCATCGTGGTCGCCGCGTTGAACATCATGTCGATGCTCATCATGATCGTCATGGAGAAGACGAAGGACATCGGGATCCTCCGGGCCTTGGGGGCGAGGCGCAGTTCGATCGCCACGCTCTTCCTCTCGCAGGGGTGCGTCATCGGCCTCATGGGCATCGGCTTTGGGCTTGCGGGAGGATGGCTCGTGATCCTCAACCTCAACGGCCTGGCCAAGTGGCTCGAGCGGACGTTTGGGTGGTCGTTGTTCCCGCCCACGATCTACTACCTCGACCACATCCCGACGCAGATCAACCCCTTCGACGTGATCGGTGTCGTCACGGCGACGTTCCTCCTCGCGATGCTGGCCGGGACCTACGCGGCCGTCCGGGCCGCGCGGCTTTCGCCCGTCGACGCCCTCCGCTATGAGTGATGAGTGACGGGTGATGAGTGGTGAGTGGCAACGAAACAAGATGTTGCGCACAGGAGAAGACGTCTCGCCGACGGCCACGATCATGGTGATAGCCGGTACTCGACACTCGCCACTCGCCACTGGTCACTGGTTTGATGATTGAAGCGCGGAACGTCTCGAAGACGTATACGATGGGGTCGGTGACCCTCCAGGTGTTGAAGGGCGTCTCGCTCCGGATCGAAACCGGCTCGTGCATGGCGATTACGGGGCCCTCCGGGGCCGGCAAATCGACGCTCCTCCACCTCTTGGCTGGGCTCGATACCCCGACGCGGGGAGAGATCTTGTGGGATGGGCTCAATGTCGCCGCCCTGAGCGACGCCAAGCGGGCCGACTTCCGCCGACGGACGATCGGCGTCGTGTTTCAGTTTTACCACTTGCTGCCGGAGCTCTCGGCGTTGGAAAATGTCATGCTGCCCGGCCTCGTGGACGGCCACCGCAACGGCCGAGATCTGCGGAGCGCTGCGACCGAGTGCCTGGGGCAGGTCGGGCTCCTCGCGCGCGCCCGGCATCGGCCACGGGAGCTCTCCGGCGGCGAGCAACAGCGCGTGGCGATTGCGCGCGCCCTCATCACCCGGCCGAAGCTCCTGCTGTGCGATGAACCGACCGGCAACCTGGATTCGACGGCAGGATCCGAAGTGATGAGCCTGCTCCTTGGCTTGAACCGGCAGAGCGGGGTGGGCGTGGTGCTGGTGACCCATCAGGCGAAGCTCGCCGAGCTTGCCGACCGAATCATCGCATTGCAAGACGGGAAGGTCGTCTAAAGAAAGGAAGGCGGATGAAAGTCTACCTGAACGGGAAATTCGTGGACCGCTCGAAGGCGGTGGTGTCGGTGTTCGACCACGGCCTGCTCTACGGCGATGGGGTCTTTGAGGGGATCCGCTCGTACGACGGGCTGATCTTCAAACTCAAGGAGCACATCGACCGGCTCTTCGAGTCGGCGCATACGATCATGCTGAAGATTCCGATGAGCAAGGCCGCGCTGATCGACGTGGTCAAGCAGAGCCTCCGGGTCAACCGGCTCCACGACGCCTACATCCGGTTGGTGGTGACGCGGGGGGAGGGGGATTTAGGCCTCGATCCGCGCAAGTGCGCCGACCCGACGGTCTTCGCCATCGCCGATCGGATCGAGCTCTACCCCAAGCGGCTCTACGAGCAGGGGCTTGAGCTCATCACCGTGGCCACCCAGCGCAACGTCCCGGAGGCGCTCAACCCGCAGATCAAGTCCCTCAACTACCTCAACAACATCCTGGCGAAGATCGAGGCGATCAACGCCGGCTTCGAGGAGGCGATCATGCTCTCGCACTCGGGCTACGTGACCGAGTGCACCGGCGAGAATATCTTCCTCATCTCCTCGGCCGCCGGGAAGGGCAAGCGCTTGGTCACCCCGCCCACGTACATCGGCGTGCTGCGGGGGATCACCCGGCAGACGGTGATGGCGTTAGGCCGACGGACCCGGTTGGACGTGCGGGAAGACCTCCTGACCCGCCACGACCTCTTCAACGCCGATGAGGTGTTCTTGACCGGGACGGCGGCCGAGATCGTCCCCGTCGTCAAGATCGACGGTCGCATGATCGGGAGCGGGAAGCCCGGAGCCGTGACCAAGAAGCTCCAACAGGCGTTTCGGCAGCTGACGAAGACCGATGGGATCAAATATTAGGTCGGCTTCAAGCTACAGGCTGCAGGCCAAAGCTTGGCTTGGAGCTTGCGGCTTGCAGCTTGCAGCCTGAAGGTGAGGCGTCTAGTCGTGACGAGGAAAACCTGATAGACTAATCTACGGGTGATCACGATGCTGTGCGAGATCTGCAAACAAGCCCAGGCGACGGTGCACCTGACCGAGATCGTCAATGATCAGATGACCGAGCTGCACCTCTGCGAGGCCTGCGCCAATCAGAAGGGCGCCCAGGTGGAGAGCCACTTTGGGCTGGCCGATCTACTCTCCGAATTGGCGGACTTCAGCAAGACGCAGGAGCCGGAGGAACTCGCCAGCAAGTCCTGCCCCACCTGCGGGATGACCTACGACGATTTTCGCAAGGTGGGCCGTCTCGGTTGCGCCCAGTGCTACCAGACGTTCAGGCGCAGCCTGGGAAGCCTGCTCAAACGCATCCATGGCGCGCCCATTCACCTCGGGAAGGCGCCGACGCGGCTCGTCAAACCTGAAAAAGCCAAGAGCGAGTTGGCGGACCTCAAACGGAAGCTCGGGCGCGCCATCGAGCAGGAAGAGTTCGAAGAGGCGGCGAGGCTGCGGGATCACATCCGCCGCATGGAGCAACAAGAACAGCAGACGAAGCAGAAAAATCGCTAAGATGACACCACAGAACCACAGAAGTCCACAGAGACACAGAGGCGTTCCGACAAGCTTTCTCTGTGCCTCTGTGGGGTTCGTTCTGTGGCCTCTGTGGTGTGAACTGGGATGATGAGATGGCGCACGAATTAGACGAATTCCTCAAGCAGCCGAGCGAGTGGCTCCGCGGCGTGGGGCCGGTGTCGGACATCGTCATCTCCAGCAGAATCCGGTTAGCCCGCAACCTGGCGAGCTACCCCTTTGCGACACGGGCGACCAAAGCCTCCCAAGGCGAAGTCCTGAACGTCGTGAAGGAGGGCATCCTCCACAGCCCCTCCATCCGGCAATCGCTCATCCTTGACATGGGCGAGCTCGATGACGTGGACCGTCAGTTCCTGGTGGAGCGTCACCTGGTCAGCCGGGAGCACGTCGTGCACCCTGATCGCAAAGCGGTGGCCGTCGGGGCGGGTGAAGTGATCAGCATCATGATCAACGAGGAGGATCACCTGCGCATCCAGGTCATGCAGTCGGGGATGAACCTGAAAGACGCCTGGGCCATCATCAACGCGTTGGATGACGAGCTCTCCGAAACAACCCCCTACGCCTACTCCACCGAGTGGGGCTACCTGACCTGTTGCCCCACCAATACGGGCACCGGGATGCGCGCCTCCGTGATGGTGCACTTGCCCTCGCTCGTCATCACGAAGCAGATCAACAAGGTGCTCCACACGATCACCAAGCTCGGCCTCACCGCCCGGGGGCTCTTTGGGGAAGGGACCGAGGCCTCCGGGAACTTCTTCCAGATTTCCAACCAGGTGGCCCTGGGCCGATCGGAGGAGGAGATCGTCGAGAACATCGAGCGCATCCTCAAGGAAGTGATCCACCAGGAGCAGGCGGCCCGCGAAGCGCTGATGACCAATAACCGGGTCCAGCTTGAAGACCGCATCTGGCGGGCCTTTGGCATCCTCCGGCACGCGAAGACGATGACCTCCACCGAAGCGCTGGATCTCTTCTCGGCGGTCCGGCTGGGCGTCGACCTGAACCTCATGACGAACGGAATCAATCGGACCATCGTGAACGAGCTGTTCATCTTCTCGCAGCCGGCTCACCTGCAGAAGCTGGAAGGGAAGGCGTTGTCGGCGAAAGAGCGCGACATCAAGCGCGCCGAGCTCATTCGTCAGAAGCTCGGCGGCCAATCCTAAAGCAAATGCGCTCAAGGCTCAAGGTTCAAGGCTCAAGGCAACGACCAGTCGCGGTTGCCTTCAGCCTTGAGCCTTCAGCCGTGAGCCACGTCAACGAGGGAGTCTTCAATGTTCAATAAATTCACGGAACGTGCGAGGAAAGTGATCCTCTTGGCAAAGGAGGAAGCCAAGCGCTTCAACCACGACTACATCGGCACGGAGCACATCCTC
>JACPSR010000038.1 GCA_016193175.1 Candidatus Omnitrophota bacterium | reverse complement strand
TCGCGGACGACCCGCTCCAGCAGTTCCGGGATGCCCCGCCCCTCCTTGGCGCTGACCCGGCTGATGGGGACCTCGTCGTCCTGGAGGAGATGCCGAATCTCCGTCTCGACGCGTTCAGGCTGGACATTCGAGAGGTCGATCTTGTTGATCACGGGGATGACGGCCAGCCGCTGGTCCTTCGCCAGTTGATAGTTCGCCACCGTTTGCGCCTCGACCCCCTGCGCCGCGTCCACGACCAGCACGGTTCCCTCGCACGCCTTCAGGCTCTTCGTCACTTCAAAGGAGAAATCCACGTGGCCCGGCGTATCAATGAGGTTCAGGACGTAGTCCTGCCCGGCCTGGGAGCGGTAGCGGAGCCGAACGCACGAGGCCTTGATCGTAATCCCCCGCTCCCGCTCGAGGTCCATATCATCGAGGAGCTGCTCACGGAACTTCCGACCCTCGACCGCCCCCGTGACCTGGAGCAACCGGTCCGCGAGGGTGGACTTCCCATGATCGATGTGCGCCACGATGCAGAAATTTCGAATCCTCGCAAGATCCATTACGTTGTGAGAGCCAACCGCACGCCGAACTGCAAGAGTCGCGGGAGGCGGTCTCGACGAGGCGTCTCGGCATAGATCCGAACGATCGGCTCGGTCCCTGAGCGGCGGAACAGGATCCAGCTCTCATCGCGCCCGATGAGCTTCACCCCGTCGAGCGTATGGACCTTGATCACCGCAACCCCTGCGATCGCCTGCGGCGGGTTCGCGTGAAGACGGCGGAAGAGCCGATCCACCTGTGACAGCTCGAGGTGGAGATCCTGTCGTCCGTAGTGCCAGCGGCCGAATTGGCGCTCCAGGTCATGGAGGATCGCCGAGAGGCTCTGCCCGCGCGCCGCCAACACCTCCAGCACCAGCAGGCCGTTCAAGATGCCGTCACGCTCCGGAAGGTACCCCTTGACCCCGATGCCGCCGGACTCTTCGCCGCCGATCAAGACGTCTTGGCTCAGCATGAGCTTCGCGATGTGCTTGAAGCCCACCGGGGTCTCAAGGAGCGGAAGGCCCAGGGCCTCGGCCATCCGATTGAGCATCATCGTGTTGGACACCGTCTTCACCACCGCCCCCTTCGCCTTCCGCGTCTTGACGAGGTGCAAGAGCAGCACGCACATCACCTGGCCGGGATTGAGCCAGACCCCCCCAGGCCCGACGATCCCGAGGCGGTCCGCGTCCCCATCGTTGGCGATCCCAAGGTCGGCTCGCGTCCGTTTGACGCGCGCCGCAAGCTCCCCCAGATGGGCAGCGATCGGCTCAGGCGCATGGCCGCCGAAGAGGGGATCGGGCTCTGCGTGAATCGTCTCGACGCGGCACGTCCCTCCTTTGAGCAATCCTTCGATCAGACGGCTGCCGGTGCCGTGCATGGAATCCACGATGACCCTGAGCCGTGAGCGACGGATCAGGGAGAGGTCGATGAAGGACCGCATCCCCTGGAGGAAAGCCGGGAGCATATCCACCGGTCGGATCGTCTTCGCCCTGAGCGCTTCAGTGAACGGCACGCGCTTCACCGGGGAACGGCCGAGGCGACGCTCAATGGATGCCACGGTTTCTAACGGCGCTGACCCGCCGAAGGCCTCTTTGACTTTCAGCCCATTGTAGATCCACGGGTTGTGGCTCGCCGTGATCACGATCCCAAGCGGCACGCGTCGTGAGACGACGCAGCGGCTCACCGCGCACGTGGGGACTGATCGGGTGCTCAGGAGACTCCGGATCCCGTTACCGGCCAGCACCTCACAGGCCGCTCGCGCGAAGTAGTCGGAGAGGAAACGCGTGTCATAGCCCACCGCCACGGTGGGGGATGCGGCCCCAGCCCCCGGGCGCCGGGAGCTCGACAACACGTGCTCCGCGATCGCCTGGGTCACCCGTCGGACGTTCTCGGCCGTGAACTCCTCTGCGATGACCCCCCGCCACCCTTCCGTCCCGAACTGAATCGTCATGCAGATCCTCGCAACGATTGAATGGCATCCCGATAGGACGGTGAACGGAAGATGTACGTCCCCGCGACCAATACGTTTGCGCCGGCCTCCAGGCAGATCCGACCCGTCTCGGCGTTGATCCCCCCGTCGACCGCGATGTCGCCGGTGAACCATTCGCGCAACCGGCGCACCTTCGGCACCCCCTCAGCCATGAACGATTGACCTCCAAAACCCGGCTCGACGGTCATCACGAGGATGAGGTCGAGCTCCTTCAGGAACGGCTTGAGCGACTCGGCGCCTGTCCGCGGCCGGAGGGAAAGGCCCGCCTGCGCCCCCGCGCGGCGGATCGCCTCCAGCGCGTTGTGTGCCATCCGCTCACCGCGCAGGCCCGGGGCTTCCACATGGACAGTCAGGTAGTGCGCCCCGGCGTCGAGGAATGGTTTGACGTACTGCTCCGGATGGTCGAGCATCAGGTGGACGTCCAACGGGATCCGGCTGGAGCGGCGGATCGCCTCCACGATGACGGGGCCAATCGTCAGGTTCGGCACGAAGTGGCCATCCATGACGTCGACGTGCAGCCAATCGGCGCCGGCCTCCTCAACCTTCAGGATTTCTTCCGCCAACCGGCCGAAATCGCAGGCCAGCAGGCTCGGAGCGACAATCACAGGGCGTGGGGTCATGGGACGCGGCACAGGTCGGCCAGGCGAGAGGCCTCGTGTTCTGCAACAGGCCCACCGACGACCAGGTGCATCTTCGGGGTGAGGAAGAGATGACGGGCCACCCGCTGGACATCCCGCTCGGTCACGTTCGCCAAGTGGCCGAGCAAGATGTCGGGCTTCGCGACGCGGCCGACCGTCACGGCCTGCTCCCCCATCCAGAGCATGTGGTCCATGGTATCTTCCAGGCCCATGATGAGCTGGCCCGCGTAGTAGTCCTTGGCCCGCTTGAGCTCCGCCCGGGCGATGGGGGCGCGGCGGATGCGCGAGAGCTCGGTGAAAATCGTCTGGACCGTCGCCGTCAACTTGCCGGTATCGCAACCGGCGTAGATGATGAAGGCGCCCGTGTCGTGGAACCGTTTGATCTGCGTCCCGATCTCATAGACAAGCCCGCGTTTCTCCCTGACTTCGCGGAAGAGCCGCGAGGACATGTTCGCGCCCAGCAGCACGTGGAGCAGCTCCAGCGCGAATCGGTCCGGGTGGGTGCGGGGGACGGCGTACGTGCCGGCGCAGAGGTGGGTCTGCTCGGTCTGCTTGTTCCAGACGCGAACCTGCGGCCCCCGGCGGGGACGCGGCGCCCGCTGAAACGCCCGAGCCGGCGCGCCCCGCATCGTCCCGAAGGCTTGGCGGACGTACCGACTCACTCCCTCAGGATCCATGGCTCCCGCACACGCCACGAGCAGGTTGCGCGGCTGGTACATCCGCCGCCAGTATCGCGCGACGTCCGAGCGCGTCATCCGCCGCACCGTATCGATCGTCCCTGACAGCAGCATCCCGAGCGGATGGTTCGGCCACAGGAGCTGGCTCAAGAGGTCGTGGACGTATTGGCCCGGGGTGTCTTCGTACATGCGGATCTCTTCCAGGATGACTTCACGCTCTTTGTTCACGTCATCAAGGCTGAATCTCGGTCGCTGGACCATATCGGCCAGCACGTCGATGGCCCGGCGCGTATAGCGGTGCGGCGCCTTCACCATGTAGCACGTGAACTCCTCCGCCGTAAAACCGTTGAGGGAGCCTCCGACTCCTTCAATCGCTTGTTTGAGCTCCTCACAGGAGCGACGGCGCGTACCTTTGAACAAGAGGTGCTCGAGAAAATGGGAGACGCCCGCCAGCTCGGAGGACTCGTACCGCCCCCCGGCCCCCACCCAGACCCCGACCGCCACTGATTGAGCCTGCGGCATGGGCCTGAGCACAAGGCCCAGGCCATTGGAAAGCGTCGCCATGCGGTATGGGGAGCTCATGCGTCGGTCCGTCGGGTGTCGAGAAACTGCTGGAGGATCAGCTGCGCCGCCACCTGGTCGATGACCTGCTTCCGCTTGCGGCGCGAGGCCCCGGTCTCCACCAGGGCCCGCTCTCCTTGGACGGTGGTCATCCGTTCATCGATGAGATGGATCGGCGCGGGCAGTCGGCGACGCAGGGCCTCGACAAACCCCTGCACCTTCTTCGCTTGGGATCCCTGGGCCCCGCTCAGCATCAGAGGCAGACCGACGATGATCACGCCCACCTGGTGCTGCTGCACCAACGTTCCCACGGCCTCGACGTCGGCGGCCACATTCCGTCGTTCAAGGACCGTCAGTCGTTGAGCGGTGAGCCCGAGCGGATCGCTCAACGCCACCCCGATCCGCCGATCACCGACGTCAAGCCCAAGCGCCCGCATACCTATTGCTCCACAACATTGCTCCCTCGAAAAGCCGCCGGGCAGCGGGTGAC
Organism: Candidatus Omnitrophota bacterium; assembly: GCA_016193175.1. GTDB lineage: Bacteria > Omnitrophota > Gorgyraeia > Aquiviventales > Aquiviventaceae > JACPSQ01. Next base: position 13,457 of record JACPSR010000038.1, on the reverse strand, counting down.
GCGGAGCCGGGGCCCCCGCCGCCCGCCATCAGACGGCATTCCGTAATCGTCTGAGGAACGTCTCGGCGCTCCGAAGGATCGCGGAACGCCCCCGTGAGCGCTCGATCGCTCGAATGAGGGCGCTCCCGACGATCACGCCATCCGCGATGCGCGCGACCGCCGCCGCCTGCGCAGGCGTCGAGATACCGAACCCAACGCAGATCGGCTTCGTCGTGAGCAGCCTGAGCTGCCGCACCCCGTGGGTGAGCCCGGGGGGCAAGGTCCGCCGCACGCCGGTCGTCCCAGTCACGGACACGTAGTAGATGAACCCCTGAGACGAGCGGGCGATGGCTCGCAAACGCTCCGGAGGGCTTGTGGGCGCCGCCAGCAGGACCGTGGAGAAGCCGGTGTCCCCGACAGCCCGGCGCAACGGTTCGTGCTCTTCGACGGGCAAATCCGGCACGATGACGCCTGACACCCCGCTCTCTTGCGCCGCGCGCACAAACGCCCGGAGCGACCCCTGCGCCCCACGGCCGTCAAACTGCACGAGCAGGTTCCAGTACGACAGGCACACGACGGGAACGCGCAGTCGATGGCGAACCGACGCCACAGCGGCCAACACGCGCGCCGGCGTCGCTCCATGAGCCAACGCCCGCGCCGAGGCCCCTTGGATGATCGGTCCGTCGGCGAGGGGATCAGAGAACGGGATCCCCACTTCAATGAGATCCGCGCCCGCATCTTCCAACGCCAAGAGGAGTGGGCCGGTCATGGAGAGGGTGGGATCGCCGCCCATCACGAACGGGATGAGCGCCGTTCGTCGGGCGCGCCTGAGCCGCTCAAACGCATGAACAATAGGGCTGGCCCTATGCGGCATGTTTCGCAGACATTGAAGCGGACATCGTCTCCACGTCCTTATCACCCCGTCCGGACAGCCCCACCACCACGCAGCTGCCCCGCGGAAGCCGCGGCGCAAGCTCCGCGAGGTACGCGATGGCGTGCGCGGGCTCCAACGCCGGCAGGATGCCCTCCGTCCGCGCCAGGAGCTCGGCTCCTCGCAGCGCCTTCGCATCCCCAACGGTGACGTACTGCGCGCGTTTCGTGAGCTGGTAGTAGGCGTGCTCCGGTCCCACCCCCGGGTAGTCGAGCCCGGCGGAGATCGATTCGGTCGGCAGGACCTGGCCGAACCGATCTTGCAGGAGCAGGCTATAGGCTCCGTGCAGGATCCCGGGGCGGCCTTTCACAAGCGTCGAGGCGTGGTGGCCGGGCGTCAACGACGCGCCTCCCGCCTCCACACCGATCATGTTGACGCGCCGGTCATGCCGGAACGGGTGGAAGAGACCGATGGCGTTCGACCCTCCGCCGACGCAGGCGATGAGGAGATCCGGCAGCCGGCCCTCGGCGGCGAGGATTTGCGCGCGGGCCTCCCGGCCGATCACCGCTTGAAAATCCCGCACGAGCATCGGGTACGGGTGCGGGCCGACCACGGAACCGATGCAGTAATGCGTGGTGCGGACCGTCGTCACCCAGTTGCGAATCGCTTCGCTGGTCGCGTCTTTGAGCGTCTTCGTGCCGCCTGAAACCGGCGTCACCCGCGCGCCCAACAGGCGCATGCGCACGACGTTGAGCGCCTGCCGGCGCATGTCCTCCTCGCCCATAAACACCTCGCACTCCACCCCGAAGAGCGCAGCCACCGTCGCCGTCGCCACCCCGTGCTGGCCGGCGCCGGTCTCCGCAATCAGCCGGCGCTTGCCCATCCGGACGGCCAAGAGGCCCTGGCCGAGCGTGTTGTTGATCTTGTGGGCCCCCGTGTGGAGGAGGTCCTCGCGCTTGAGGTACACCTTCAGACTTCCGAGGGCCTTGCTGAGCCGCCTGGCGTGGTAGAGCGGGGTCGGCCGGCCGGCATACTGACGGAGCAGCCCGCGCAGCTCTCGTCGGAAGCGCGCGTCCCGCCGTGACGCCGCATAGGCGCGCTCCAGCTCGTCCAGCGCCGCCATGACCGTCTCCGGGACGAACTTGCCACCGAACGGTCCGAAGTGACCCGTGCGATCTGGGAGGATTTCTCGTCGGGACATGGTGAAACTCTTATGTTAGTGGAATGCTGGAAAGGTGTCAAACGCAGGATCGCGGAGTGTCACGGGACTGTCAAAGCCAGTGGGCGGATGCGGTGCTCAATCGGGCGTAAGCCCCCGCGGTTAGGTTTGGTGCCAAAGGCATCAAATCTGCGGGGGCAGGAATTACACGAGCTCAAGCCGGTCAGGCATCTTCAGCCTGGAATCAGCTCGTCCGTCGACTGCCACGGCACCGCGGTGATCCGTGGACTGAGCTGTGTGTTGCGCGGCACGCGGCACACCAGGTAGCCTTGCTTCGACGACGCATATTCCCGCAGAAAGAGCTCCAGCGCGCGGAGATCGCCGGGTTGTGGTCGATCCGTCCATTTCACTTCCACCGGGATGTACGCGCCGTCATCGTCAATCACCCAATCGACTTCAGGACCGTCCGGGTCGCGCCAAAAACGGATCTTCATCACAGGGTGCTGGACATGCGCGCATCGCACCAACTCCAGGCCGACGAACTGCTCAAACAGCCGCCCGAAGTTCTCGCGGGACGGCCGTGTGCCTTCACGCGCGGCAAGACGCCGAACCCCCAGATCAAAGAACAGGTATTTTTCCGACTTCGTCAGCTTCTTGCGGGTCGCGCTGTGGCTCAGCGGCTCGATGCGCTCGGCGATCAAGCAATCTTCGAGAATTTGGTAGTACCCGGCGATCGTCGTGTGCGACACCCCGATTTCCTGAGAGAGCTTCCTCGTGTTGACGAGGTTGCCGGATTCCGAAGCCGCCAGCTCAAGAAACCGGGCGAAGTCGCCCACGCGGCGCACGAGCGCTTCGGCCCGCACCTCGTCTTCCAGATACGTGGTCACGTATGATTCCAGATCGGTCTCGCGATCCGACAGGTTCGGCACCGCCAACAGGCCCGGCAGCGATCCATACAGCAACCGCTCCTCTACTGATGTGGCTGGGACCTCCCGCAGGCTGAAGGGATCCAGCCGGAACGTCGCCACGCGGCCGGGCAGCAGATTGACCGCCGCCCCGCGGCGCAGCTTACGAGCACTCGAGCCGGTCAGCACGAAATTGGCCTGCCTGCGATCAATCAGATCTTGCACCACGTCCAGCAGCGCCGGGACTTTCTGCACTTCATCCACCACCACGAGCGGCCGCGCCCCACCCCGTCGGCGCGCCAAGGCTTCCACCTCGCCAGCCAGTTGCTCCGGCGATTTCTCATATCGCTGCCGGACCTCCGGGCGAATCAGGCTGATGGACAGGGCGGCCTCAAACCGGTGGATCAGGGTGGTCTTGCCGGTCTGCCGCGCGCCGAAGAGCAGAACGCTTTTGTTGCGCGCCACGGCGCGCCGAATTTTCTCCTCTAGGAGCCGTGGGATATATTTCATACGATCAAGTTTCTACGAAATTTGAGTGTTCGTCAACAAAATTCTACCCCCATCCCACGCCGCCTAACCGCTTCGTCGCAGCGCACCCGGCCCCAGAAAGGCCAGTGCCATTCTAACTGTGCCAGCCCAGATCAGCGAGGCAGTGCTATGAGGAACGCCTCCGGTTTTCCCTGAGCGAGGGATGTTATGTGAAGAAGGCGAGGGAGCGGGCAACGCCCTGACGCCTGGCCTGACGGACCGCCTCATAGCCGAGCGCCACGTCATGAATCGCAAGGCCGGTCGAGTCAAACACGGTGAGCTCGTCCGGGGACCGGCGTCCGGGCTTGCGGCCGATCAGCACGTCGCCCAACGTCGCATGGATGCGTCGGGGAGACAACTGGCCGCGCCGGATCGGGACGTTCAGCTCGCCGGCGTGGATTGCCTGCGTCCGATCATCGACCACGATCGTCGCTCCGTGGAGGATGCGCGGGTCCAGCTCCTGCTTCCCTGGGGCATCCGCCCCGAGCGCGCTGATGTGCGTTCCGGGCGCCAGCCAGGCCCGCTTGACCAGCGGCCGACGAGAAGGCGTCACGGTGACCAGGAGATCGACGTCGCGCACGCTGCGCTCGATCGTGGCACACGGCTCGAAGGCCACTCGAGGGAGGAGCCGCCGCATCCGACGGCAGAACCGCTGCGCCTCATGCGGGAAGTAGCCCCAGGCCTTCACCTGGATCAGCCTGAAGATCTCCGCGTGAGCCAGGACGAGCGTCTCAGCCTGCGCCCCGCAGCCGACCAGCCCAAGGACCCGGCTCGTGCGCGTTGCGAGGGCGCGGGCCGCAACGGCCGCCGCGGCCGCCGTGCGCAGCTTCGTGATGAAGAGCCCGTCCATGACGGCCAGCGGAAACCCTGTGGAGGGATCGTTGATGACGATCACGGCCATCACGGTCGGCAACCCGCGTACACGGTTGTGCGGGTGGACATTGACCCACTTCACCCCGCACGCGGCAGGCCGTTGGAGGAACGCGGGCATGGCCCGGAAGTCGCTGCGGTGAGGGAGCGGCAGGTAGAGCTTTGGCGGCATGACCGCCTCGCCGCGCGCCATGGCTTTGAAGGACTCGCGCACGATCTGGATCGCCGTCCGCAAATCTATGAGACGGGCCACCTCCCGTTGGGTGAGGAGCAGCGTCGTACGTCTCATGGCCCGACTCGAAAGTGGATCACGTCGCCGTCCTGCACGACATACTCCTTCCCTTCTACCCGCAACAGCCCCTGCGCCCTGGCGTTCGCTTCGCTGCCGCAACGGACGAGCGCCTCGACCGGGATGACCTCCGCACGGATGAACTTCTGCTCAAAATCCGTGTGGATCGTCCCAGCCGCTTGGGGGGCCTTGGTCCCGTGTCTCACGGTCCAGGCCTGGAGGATCTTCGACGCGGTCGTGAAGAACGTGACGAGCCGCAAGAGCGCGTACCCGCGACGGATCACCTGCGGCAACGCGGATTCCACCACCCCGAGCTCCCGCATCATCGCCGCCCGGTCCTCCGGATCAAGCTCGGCCAGCTCCGCTTCCAGCTTCGCGCAACAGACGACCAGCTCCGCTCCTTCACGAGCGGCCAGGGCGCGCAACGGCTCAATCCGCGCCGCCTGCAACTCGGGCGGGCCCTCCCCGACGTTCGCCGCATACAAGACAGGCTTGCCACTTAAGAGATCCACCCCATGCGCGCTGGGTTGGGCCTCGGGCTCGAGCGGCAACTTGCGGATCGGCGTCCCGGACGACAAGGCCGCGCGCCAGCGCTCCAGATGATCCAGGAACCGGATGGCCTGCTTGTCTTGGCCCTTCGCGGATTTCTGCTCTTTTTCCTTTCGCCGTCCCACCACCTCAAGGTCCTTGAGTAGCAATTCGGTGTTGACGATCTCGACGTCACGGACGGGATCCACGTCGCCCATCGGATGGGAGATCTTCGCGTCCTCGAAGCAGCGGACTACGTGCAACAGCGCATCCACCTCCAGGATGTGGCTCAGGAACTGATTCCCCAACCCCTCACCCTCATGCGCGCCCTTGACCAGGCCCGCGATATCTACGCACTCCAGCGTCGTGGGGATCACACGTTGCGGGGACAGGCACGATGACAAGGCACGCAGCCGGGGGTCCTCCACTGCCGCCACGCCCACATGCTGATCGGTCGTGGTGAACGGGTAGGGGGCGACGGCCGCGTGAGCCGCCGTCAGCGCATTGAACAGGGTGGACTTCCCTGCGTTCGGCAATCCGACGAGGCCAAGCCTTGTGCTCATTTGCGGAGGAGGAAGACACCGGCCACGATGAGCCCGACGCCGAGGAGGCGCGACATCGTCAGGGGCTCTCGGAGCACCCACCAGCCGAGGAGGGCCGCCACCAACGGATAGGCGCCGGCGACCGGGGTCACTTGCGAGATCGCCCCGGATTTGAGGGCGTGGTAAAACGCGAACTGCCCCACGAAGCTCGCGAGCAATCCCCCGCTTCCGAGCAGGAGGATCGATGACCAGCTCACGCTGCGGAGCGCCGACCAGGGCGACCAGAGCCAACCGAAGAGGAGCATGCCGACGACAACCCCGAAGCTTCGCACCATGACGCCGACGGCGGGTGAGGCGCTCCCCAACCCCAGCTTCTCCAGGAGGGGCACGACGCCCCAAATGGCCGCGGTCAACAGCGCCCACAAAAACGCGCTCATGCGTTCTCCTCTGCGTCACTGATGCCGGAACTGCTGCCAGAGGCGGCGGAATCGGCTTTCGTAGATCAACGGATAGAGCGCGTGTTGATCCGGGAACATCCGCGCCACCGCCTCTCGCAGCGTGGCCTGCTGAATCTCAATGTCGATCTGCTGGACCTCCCCAGCAACGATCATCTCGCAGATCCGGTCCGCCTGCCGCTGGAGTGCGCGCACGGCCTCGTCTTCAGCGCAGAGCGCGTGCAGGCGAGCGGTGAGCTCCTCCTCCACCGCCTCGCGGTTCGCCCGCGTCAGGGGGACGAGCTCAACGTCCTTGCGCCGCTTCAACCGTTCAAGGAACGGGATGGGTGCGACGCTTGCGGTCGCAACAATCGATGGGCCGCGGTCAAACGCCTGTTGCACCGTCTGCTCAAACGGCTTGGAACAGAGCTCCATGCTCCCCAGCTCGTCGAGGAACAACACGAACGCGTGCTGCATCCCCCGGCGGATAACGGGAACCGCCACGTCATCGAGCACCGAGACGTTCACCTGATAGGGCCCCACACGGTTGCCGCCCGCCAATCGCCGGTGGGCGAGCAGAACCTGCCGCCCATCCAGGGGGCTGAGCCAGAAGCCGATCCGTTGCCCCTGCTCGCGGAATTCTTCGGTCAGGAATCCGTCAATGGGCCGCGGTTGCAACGAGTGGATGAGCCGCTTCATGAGCGTCGTCTTGCCAACGCCCGGGCGGCCGACAATGAGGAGGTGTTTCATCTACCTGGCGTTGAGGTGGTATTGGGATCTATTCGAAGAGGAGGGATTTGCGCTTGTCCTGCTGCCGGAAGTACTCAAGGGTCGGGAGAATGGGGGCGAAGTCCTCCGGGTAGGGGAGGAAGAAGGTCGCCGTCTCATACACCCCGACGCCCGTGCGGACCACGCCCTTGACAAAACCGTAGAGCGCGCCCGTGAAGAGGCTCGTCGCAGCGTCGTTCTCAGCATACCGCGTGCGGATGTTCAGGGGAATTTCCAGCCAGCCTCCCAAGACATTGGAAACGCCTCGGCCCAGTTTTTCAAGCGCGGGGTGCAGGTTGTAACGCCCCATGAGCTGATCCACGCGGTCCTGTCCCGTAGGCACCGAGGGCGACGGGTCGGCTCGGCCGACCGGGATGCTGAACCCGAGCACGAGCATGAGACTGACCATGAGCGCCCGCATCGTGTATCCTCCCTTCACCGTATCGATCAACTCGACCGGCGTCGGTTCAAACGCCCGACCCCGTTCGTGATCTTCCCTGTGCTCCTCAGGCTGACCACCCCTCCGTCGCCAATGATCAGGTGGTCGAGCACTTCGATCCCCAGCAACGATCCCGCCTCCACCAATCGCGTGGTGATCTGGACATCGTGGCGAGACGGCGCAGGGTCGCCGGAGGGGTGGTTGTGGGCGACGATGATCGCTGCGGCGGAGGCGGCGATGGCTTCCTTGAAGAGCTCTCTGGGATGCACCAGGGTTGCTGAGAGGCTCCCGATCGCAACCGGGCTCATCCGGATGAGCTGATGGCGGTTGTCCAGTAAGAGGGCGACGAAGTGCTCTTTTTTCTTATCGAGGAGGTGAGGCCGCAAGAGGGCCGCCGCGGCCTCGACGCTGTCAATGATGGTCCGCCGCCCAATCGGCACGAGGGCCACGCGCCGGGCAAGCTCGATCGCCGCTTTGAGCTGAACGGCCTTCGCCGGGCCGATGCCGTGGAGGCTCGTGAGCTGTTCCACCGACGCTTCAGCGATTCCGCGCACGCTCCCGAAGGCTGCCAGCAGGCGACGAGCGCTGACGAGGACCGACTCGCCGGCGACCCCGCGGCCCAGCACGCAGGCGAGCAGCTCCTGCTCCGAGAGCGCCTCCGCGCCCAGGCGACTCAGCCGCTCCCGGGGACGCTCCGAAGGGGGAAGATCCCTGACGGTTAAGGCGGTCGGCATCGCGACATCATCCGCAATCTAGACCTTCTGCTTGCTCCGCTTATGCTCGTACAGGGCTTGATCGGCCCTCGTCATCAGCCCCTCAACCGAAGACGGGCTTTGGGGATCGAGGTGTGCGATGCCGATGCTCAAGGAGAGCTCGTGGGAGCGTTCTTGCTGCGCGTTGTGCTCCCTGACCTTGTCCTGGAGGCGACGGCTGAGGTGCCCCCCGCTATCCTCCTGAGCTTCAATGGCGAGGATCGCAAACTCATCGCCCCCGATGCGGGCCATGATGTCAGAGGAGCGAAAGGTCCGCTTGAGAATCTCCGCGGTCTCGACCAATGCGCAGTCCCCCTCGTGGTGGCCCAAGGTATCGTTGATCTGTTTCAGGCCATCCAGGTCGATAAACGCCAGCGACAGCCCCCGTTTCGTCCGCTGGGCCAGCTTGAGATGCTGCGTGGCAAGATTCAAGAAACCCCGTCGGTTATAGAGATGGGTCAGCTCATCCACCAACGACAAGCTCCGGAGGATCGTCTGCATCCGGTGCCGCTCAATCGCATAGCCGATGACCCGGGACAGCCGCTCCGCAGGGACTTGTCCCTTCACGAGGTAGTCTTGCGCGCCTTGTCGGACGGCCTCCAGCGCGACCGCGTCATCATCGAGCACCGTCAACACGACAATGGGGACTTCCGGGGCGTGCATCCGCACCCGCTCGAACGTGTCAAGCCCGTTGCTGTCCGGCAGGAAGAGATCCAACAAGACCGCGTCCGTGCTACCGTTGGCCAGGTGCGCAAACCCTGCCTGGAGCGTCTCGACCCACTCCACCTGAAAGAGGCGCGCCGTCTCTCCGGAGAGCGCGGCCGTGAGGAGATTCGCGTAGTGGGCGTCATCTTCAACCACTAACACTCTGATGCGCTGATCGCTCATCGTCGGCTCCTCCTGTTAGAGTCCGCGGTTTTCCCCCACGTCGCTTGCTCTCTCGGCAGCCGAACCAGTATAACAGCATCCGCTCGTCAATCCTAACGGGAGTGGGTGACGCCGGCCTTCGCGCAGACCCGCTCGAGCGGGCAGCGGCTGCACCAGGGCGACGTCGGGTGGCACAGGTTCTGTCCGAAGCTGACCAAGAGGTCGTTGTAGAGTTGCCAGTGCCTGCGCGGGAGGTGTTGCCGCAACGCCCTCTCGGTCTGTTCCGGTGACGTCGTCGCCACGTAGCCCCACCGGTTGCTGATGCGATGGACGTGCGTGTCGACACAGATGCCGTCCTTCCCAAACGCCAGGGTGATCACCAGATTGGCGGTCTTGCGTCCGACGCCCTTGATGGTCAGGAGCTCATCCAGCTCATCAGGAACCTTGCCCCCGTACCGCTTCAGGAGGGTCCGGCACACCGAGCGGAGCGTCTTGGCCTTCGTGCGGTAGAAGCCCACCGGGTAGATCACCCGCTCGATCGTCCGCTGAGAGAGAGCCGACATCCGCTGCGGGGTGCGCGCGAGGCGAAAGAGCCGTTCCGAGGCGCCGCGCGTGGTCTCGTCTTTCGTGCGCAGGCTCAAGAGACAACTGATGAGCGTCGTGAAGGGGTCGTCCCGATAGTGGCCGACGATCGGCACGCGCCACTGGCGCACGAGCCGCTTCAGGATGCGGAGGACTTCGTCAATATTTCGCTGAGTAACCATTCACGCCATCAGCTCGCGGAGGTGCGCTTCCACGCTGGCGCCGAGCGCGCGCAGGTCGTAGCCGCCCTCGAGGACCGAAACGATCCGCCCTCGGCACGAGCGGTCCACGATCCCCCGCACGATCCTCGTCAGCTCCGCATAGCCGGTCTCGGTCGCCGCGAGGCCCGCCAGCGGGTCGTCTCGATGCGCATCGAAACCGGCCGAGATCAGGACAAGCTCCGGAGCGAAGGTGAGCGCCTTGGGCACGAGCTCCTCCTGAAACGCCCGGAGGAGCTCCGCATCGCCGGATCCCTGAGGGAGCGGCACGTTGAGGGTCCACCCGGCGCCGGCGCCCCGGCCAATCTCTTGACGCGCCCCGGTCCCTGGATAGAACGGAAACTGGTGCGTGCTGAAGTAGAAGACCGAAGGGTCGTCGTAGAAGATGGCCTGGGTGCCGTTGCCGTGGTGGACGTCCCAATCGACGATGAGGATGCGGGCGAGGCGGTGGCGGCGCTGCGCGTACCGAGCGCCGATCGCGACGTTGTTGAAGAGGCAGAAGCCCGTCGCGCGATCCGCGAGCGCGTGATGGCCGGGCGGGCGCACCGCGCAGAACGCCGCGTTGAGCGAGCCGTCCAGGAGCTGATCGATGGCCGTCGTGACAGCCCCCACGGCCCGGAGCGCCGCCTCCCAGGAGCCTGGCGAGGCGATCGTGTCGGGATCGAGCGCCGTCGGCCCCTGGCGGCAGGCGCGCTCAATCGCGTCGATGTAGTGGGATGGATGCACGAGGGCGAGCATCTCGCGGGAGGCGCGCGGAGGATCAAGGTGCGTCAGGTTCTGCCAGCATTCCGTGCGCCGCAGGTGCTCGCAGATGGCTTCGAGGCGCTCGGGACGCTCCGGATGCCCCGCCCCGGTGTCGTGAGTGAGGAAGCTCGGATGGAACAACAAACCGACAGCGCGACGCCCCATAAGTCAAAAGGCAAAAGGTAGAAGGTAAAAGTGTAAGTAAAAAGTCAAAAGCCAATACACGGCCATGCTCGGCCTGACACTTTTACCTTTTACCTTGTACTTTTGACTTTTGCCTTTTGACTTTTGCCTTGCGTTACCACGTGCCGGCGAAGAGCTCGCGGACCTTGGCAGCCGGATCGGGCGCCGTCATCAGCGCCTCGCCGATGAGCAGCGCGTGGACGCCGAGGCGCTGCATCCGCGTGACGTCCTCGGCGCACTGGATGCCGCTTTCCGCGACGATGATCTTGCCCGCGGGAATCGTCGGGATGAGCCGCTCCGTGAGGTGCGGGTCCATCGCAAACGTGCGCAGGTCGCGGTGGTTGATCCCGAGGACGCGCGCCCCGACGCCGAGCGCGGACTTCAGGTCGGCCTCGGAGTGCACCTCGACGAACGGCTCGACGCCGACCGTGTCCGCCGCCTGTAGGCACGCGACCAGCGCGTCCTCCGAGAGGATCCGCACGATGAGCAGCACGGCGTCAGCCCCGAACAGCGCCGCCTCGTAGACCTGGTAGGGGTCCACGATGAAGTCCTTGCGCAGCACCGGCACGTCCGTGAACTGCTGCGCATCCCGCAGGAAGTCGAGGTGCCCGCCAAAGTAGTGCTCGTCGGTCAGCACGGAGAGGGCCGCCGCCCCGGCCTGGGCCAGCATCTGAGCTAGGCTCACGGGATCGAAACGCTCGCGCAGCATCCCGCGGGAGGGCGATTTGCGCTTGAGCTCGGCGATGAGCGAGAGCTTCCCGGGCACACTGATCGCCGCGCGGAAGTCGCGTTCCGTGACATGAGCGGCGAGCCGGTCCTTCAGCTCCTCGAACGGCAGGCGCTGTTTCGCCTCGGCGAGTTCCCGCTGCTTGGTGAAGACGATCTCGTCAAGCATGGCTGAACTGCTTCACGCGCTCCAGGAGTGTCGCGGCACGCCCGGAGTCGAGGGCCTCGGCCGCTTGCCGCATCCCGTCCGCGATCGTTGGGGCCCGGTCCGCCGCGTAGATCGCGCAGCCGGCGTTCACGAGCACGATCTCGCGCGTCGGCTGCCGCGTCCCCTCGAGCACCTCGCGAGCGATCCTGGCGTTGTGGCGCGCGTCGGCCCCCCGCAGGTCGTTCAGCGTCGCGCGCGAAAGCCCGAGGCCCTCCGGGTCAAGCCGCTGGTCGGTGATTTCGCCGTCGCGGACGTCCAAGAGATCCGTCACGTTCGTGGTCGTCACCTCATCCATGCCATCACGGCCGTGGACGACCACCCCGTGACGGATGCCAAGTCGCATGAGGGCTTCCGCCATCGGCCGCAGCAGCCGGGCGTCTGACACGCCGACCAACTGGAACGTCAGCCGCGCGGGGTTGGCGAGCGGACCCACGAGGTTAAACAGCGTGCGGATCCCCAACGCTTTCCGGATCGGCGCCACCGCCTTCATCGCAGGGTGGAACCGCTGGGCGAAACAAAACCCGAAGCCGAGCTCCTCGATGGAGCGGGCGACCTGCTCCGGTGAAGCCTGGAGGTTGAGCCCGAGCGCTTCCAGAAGGTCCGCGCTCCCGCAGCGGCTTGAGGCGGCCCGATTGCCGTGTTTCGCCACCCGCACCCCGGCGGCGGCCGCGACGAGGGCGGCCAGGGTCGAGACGTTGATCGTCCCCTGCCTATCCCCGCCGGTCCCGCAGGTATCGCACAGCTCGTACGCCCGCGAGAGCGGCAACGGGACGGCGTGGGCGCGCAACACCTGGACCGCCGCGGCGATCTCCTCGGCGGTCTCACCTCGGCGAGCGAGCGTGGTGAGGAAGGTCCGGACATCCTCCTCAGGGGTGACGCCTGAGACGATGGCCTCCAACGTGCGCTGCATCGCCGCGGCGCTCAGGGGCTGCTCAAACGACATCGATCGCTCACTGACGCGATGGCGCCCGAAACGCACGGGAGAGCCGCAGAAAATTCTTGAGGAGCTCTTTCCCGACCGTCGTGAGGATGGATTCCGGATGGAACTGCACCCCGTAGACGGGGAAGCGGCGGTGCTGGAGGCCCATGATCTCGCGCTCGCGCGTCCACGCCGTGACGGTGAGGCTCCTCGGCAGCGTCTCCCGCTTCACGATCAGCGAGTGGTAGCGCGTCGCCTCAAACGGGCTGGGCAGCCCGGCGAACAGGGCTTTCTGGATGTGGTAGATCTGCGAGGTCTTCCCATGCATGGGCCGCTTCGCGCGCACGACGTCCCCTCCGAACACCGCCCCGATGCACTGGTGGCCCAGGCAGACGCCGAGGATGGGGATCTTCTCACCAAACGTTGTGATGAGGTCGTTGGAAATCCCCGCGTCCGAGGGGGTCCCGGGGCCTGGCGAGATCACGATGCTGGCCGGCCTCAAGCGCGCCACCCCCTTGAGGGTGATCTGGTCGTTCCGCTTGACGAGCAGCTCCTCGCCGAGCTCCCCGAGATACTGGACGAGGTTGTAGGTAAAACTGTCATAATTATCGATCATGAGGATCATGACATGCTCCAGAGCGTTAGCCGGTTGGCCTGTTAACCGGTGAACCGGCCAACGGGCAAACCGGCCTAACAGGTGAACCGATGCTCGGCCAGCTCAATCGCCTTGAGCATCCCTTGGGCCTTGCTCAGCGTCTCTTGATACTCGCGCTCAGGCTGCGAGTCTGCGACGATCCCCGCCCCAGCTTGAATGTAGGCGCGCCGGTCTTTGATGAGGATGGTCCGAATCGTGATGCAGGTATCCAAGTTCCCGGAAAAGCTGAAGTAGCCCACGGCCCCGGCGTACGGCCCCCGATCATAGCGCTCGAGCGACGCGATGATCTCC
>JACPSR010000136.1 GCA_016193175.1 Candidatus Omnitrophota bacterium | reverse complement strand
CTTCCAGCGGTTTCAAACGGCCGGGACGGTTGAGCAGGCCGCCCCGCGCCGCTACCTCTCGCTGCGTGAACCGGTCTTTGTCGAGGAGGGCGACTCCTCCATCGGGGTGTTTCCCGATCAGACCTTGCGCATCTCCTACATGCTCAGCTACGGCCACCCGCTCTTGAAGTCGCAGTTCGTCTCCTACATCCTCAATGGCGCCTCGTTTGAGGAGGCGATCGCGCCCGCTCGGACCTTCTGCCTGAAGGAAGAAGCGGAGGCCCTCCGGGCGGCCGGCTTCGGGAAGGGCGCCACCTTCGAGAACACGCTGGTGGTCGGCGAGGAGGGCGTGATCAACAACACGCTCCGTTTCGAAGACGAATTCGCCCGTCACAAGGTCCTGGATCTCTTAGGCGACCTCTACCTCTTGGGGGCGCACCTGCGCGCCCGCGTGATTGCGATCAAGAGCGGGCACCCCTTGAACGTGAAGCTCTTGAAGAAGCTCGACCAGGCGCTCGGGCAGTGGCGGACCGGGTCGCTCCAATCCGCGACATCGGAGGTCATGGCGGGGCCCCGACTGGACATCACCCAGATCCAGAAGATCCTCCCGCACCGCTACCCGTTCTTGCTCGTCGACCGCATCACAGAGCTCACCGAGACGCGCGCGGTGGGCATCAAGTGCGTGACGATCAACGACTACTTCTTCCGTGGACACTTCCCCGATCGGCCGGTCATGCCGGGCGTCCTTCTCATTGAGGCCATGGCCCAGGTGGGCGGGATCATCCTCCTCAACAAGCGCGAGAACCTGGGGAAGTTGGCCTATTTTATGGCGGTCGATAGGGTCAAATTCAGAAAGCCAGTCGTGCCTGGGGACGTGCTCATCATTGAAGCGGAGCTGGGCAAGTTACGGACGCGCACGGGGCAGGTCACAGCTCGCGCGCTCGTCGAGGGGAAACTCGTGTGCGAGGGCGAGCTGATGTTCGCCCTGACCGAGTAGCGCCGATGAGCGCCAGGGCCGCACGAGCCGCCGCGACCGCCGTCCACGTCGACCCGACCGCGATCATCCATCCGAAGGCGCGGCTCGGCGCCGGGGTGTCTCTCGGACCCTATACCGTGGTCGAGGAGCACGTGAGCATCGGCCCGCGGACGCGCGTCGGCGCCCACTGCGTGCTGGAGGGCCGCACCACCATCGGGGAGGACTGCCAGCTCTTCACCGGCGCGGTCATCGGGAGCGTCCCTCAGGATCTCAAGTACCGCGGGGAGGAGAGCGCGCTCATCATCGGCGATCGGAACAAGATCCGCGAGTACGTCACCATCAATCTCGGCACGTCCGGGGGCGGAGGGAAGACGGTCATCGGCTCAGATTGCCTGTTGATGGCCTACTCCCACGTCGCCCACGACTGCCTCATCGGCAACCATGTGGTCCTGGCGAACAGCGCGGCGCTGGCTGGCCACATCACCGTGGAAGACCGCGCGGTGATCGGCGGCCTTGTCGGCATCCATCAATTCGTGCGCGTCGGAGCCCTTTCGTTCATCGGGGGCTGCTCGCGGGTCGTGCAAGACATCCCTCCGTACGCCATCTGTGTCGGCTACCCCGCCAAAGTGTTCGGTCTCAACAATGAAGGGCTCCGGCGCGCCGGGGTGTCGCGTGAGGCCAAAGCGCATCTGCACCACGCCTTCCGGGTGCTCTTCCACTCGAAGCTGTCGATGAGCCATGCGCTCAAGCAGGTCGCCGAAGACGCCGATCACTCCCCCGAGCTCCACTACCTCCTCGACTTCATACGCCAATCCAAGCGCGGCGTCTGCCGCGCCTAGTGCACCGTTCAAAGCCTCCTAAGGATGAATACTCGAATCGCGATTATCGCCGGGGCAGGTCGTTTCCCCTTCGCGGTCGCCCAGGAGGCCAAGCGTCAGGGTCTTGCCGTGATCGTCATGGGCATCCAGGGCTGGGTGGACCGCTCGCTGGCTGCAGAGGCCGACGCGTATGAAGAGGTGGCCGTCGGACAGCTCCGTCAATTCATTGACCGCTTGAAATCTCATGGCGTCTCTCAGGCGATCATGGCCGGGAAGGTGACCAAGGAAGTCCTCTTGGATCAGCGAACGAGTTTTGATGCCGAGGCGCTGGGCATCCTGCGTCACGCGCGGGACCTCTCCGTCCCCGCACTCCTGGGAGCGATTGGGACGCGCCTGGCCGGCGAAGGGATCACGCTGTTGGATTCCTCCACGTTCCTCAAAGCCAATCTCTGCCCCGTCGGGGTCTTGACGGCGAGGGGACCCAGCGCCGTCGAGGAGGAGGATGTCCGGATCGGCCTGCAAGCGGCCCGGGGGCTCGCGGCCCTCGACATTGGGCAGACGGTGATCGTCAAGGAGCGCGTGGTGGTCGCTGTGGAGGCGCTTGAGGGGACCGACGCGGCGATCCGACGCGCCCACGCGCTCGCTGACCACGGACTCGTTGTGGTGAAGATGGCATCGAGCCATCAGGACCGGCGCTTTGACCTGCCGGTGGTCGGTCCGGAGACCCTCTCGACGCTCACGGCCTCCGGCGTCTCCTGCCTCGCCGTCGAGGCGGGCACAACCCTCCTCTTGGACCGTGATCGCCTCATCGCCGCCGCCAATGCCGCCGGCGTCTGTCTCGTCGGCGTCGATCCGCGGTCCGTTGACGGGCAGTCCGCTGGTGGCCGTGCGGCCTGATTCCCCGGACCAACGGTGCACGGTCACCACTGATCCCAGGTCATGATCCCTCTCCGAGACACGATTCCCTCCCGCCGCGTGGCGTGGGTCGTGCGGACCCTCCTCATCGTCAACATCGCCGGGTTCCTGCTCGAGCTCAGGCAGGGGCGCGCGCTGGAAACGTTCATCTACCGCTTTGGCGTCGTGCCGACCCACTGGATGGTGAACGGCCTGAGCGATTTCCTCGACTGGCCGGGCCTCTTCCTCGCGCTCATCACGTCTCAATTCCTCCACGGGGGGATCTTGCACCTCGCCTCCAACATGCTCTATCTATGGATCTTCGCCGATAACGTTGAAGACCGGCTCGGGCATCTGCGCTTCCTCTGCCTGTATCTTGGCAGCGGCGTCGTGGCGGCTGTGACCCAGCTCCTCCTGTCGCCCCGCTCGTCCATTCCGATGGTCGGAGCCAGCGGCGCGATCGCCGGCGTCTTGGGGGCGTACCTCTTGCTGTTTCCCTCCGCCCGGATCGTCACACTGCTCCCCATGGGGTTCTTCTGGAACACCGTGGAGCTGCCCGCCTT
>JACPSR010000037.1 GCA_016193175.1 Candidatus Omnitrophota bacterium | reverse complement strand
GTCACCTGGACTTTAACCTGGGAGGTTGTCTCATCGACCACAATGCCTTCCAGGCTCTGTCCGTTAGCCAAGCGGAGCTCGTCACCATGCGCCGGGACAGGAGCTAGCAGCAACCATCCCGCGAGCATTCGGCTCAGATGAGGGGAGGAAGTCGTGCGCCTCATAGGTTTGTCCAGACGAACTCGTTACGGTTCATAGAGTCCTGTACTTGGATAGAACGCCGACCAGGCAAACCAGTAGGCCTGCACGACCGGCACAGGGCTGGTGTTGGCATCAGTCACCTGAACCGACCGTGCATTGGCATCGTACAGAACGTGGAGCGTCTGGCCGCCGATCTGGTCTTCGAGCACGCGGCCTGATGACAGACGCTTCAGCGGATACGCGTTCGGCTGGCCGTCGATGAGCACGCCCGCCACCCACTCTTTCGGCGCCAACCGCGGATCCTGGTGCCGCACCGGAAACATCAGCCGCGAGTTGGTCGCATAGCCGGCATACGGATCGCGGCCGTAGTCGCGGTCGTAGCCGGTGTTCAGCGAAAGCACGTCGGTGTGGGGATAGGCTGTGCGCCACGCCTGCCACGTCGTGTGCTGGGCGGGCAGCCATTCCAAGTTCTCCCCAAGACGCGGGCCGGCGACGGCTTCCATCTTGAGTTGAGACCATAGGCTCTCCGTCTCCCGGTCGTAGAGCAACACATCGCTGTTGTAGAGCAGGCCGGAGACCCCAAAGAACACACGCTGCCCACGCCGCTCGGCGCGGAACACCATGCCGGTCCCACACAACGGGCAATAGGTCACCACGACCGGCGCGCCATCCAGCCGATCGTTGACGACCTCATGCCAATTCAGAATGCGGATAGGATAGGCGCGGGCCTGGTCGCCCATCGCAACGCCCAGCACTCGATCATCGGCTCGGAGATAGGTCGCGGCCTCACCCGACACCACCTGGGGATTGGTCAGCGCGGGGATGCCATCCTTCGGCGGCCCGCCGGAGAGAATCTCCTCCCGCGGCACGCTCGACTTCGAGAGATCGAAGCTCTCAGCCAATGCGGTGGGCGGCGCTTGCGGCCAGAGCAGGCCGAGCGCAAGCCACCACACGACGGTTTTCATCCGATACCTGCTGACGTTGTCTCACCCATTGCCAGAGCACCAGTCCGAAAAACGGCGCATACTCCAGCGTCTTCACGGCGTTCCAGAGCCCACTCCGCTGCGGCGCTGGATAGTGATATTCGACGAAAAATCCCAGGTAGTAGCACAGGATCGATCCGCTCAACAATAGCCACGCTCGTGAGGGTACTACGCACAGCAACGGGACCAACCAGCCCAGATACCACGGGGTCTGCACCGGGCTGAGCAAAAATAGGACCCCGAGGACGAATACACAACGTGCGATCATCCCACGCCCTGCCGCATCCCGCCCGCAGGCGGGATCTGCGCACAGCGCAGGGCCGTTCCGGCCAGCGTCAGGGCGTGGGATCAGCCCGACATCATCCCACCCCCTGTGGCCGTGCCGCTTCGCGGCACGCTCGACTCTTGCCGAGCCGTCGCCTTCGGCGACGCCGCAGGGGGTGGGGTCACGTCACATGCCTCATCCCAGCAACTGAACTCCATCCTCCCCGCCTTCGGAATCGGCCGGGTCATGTCTTGGTGAGGTTGCTCTGCGCACAACCCACCGGCGCAAATCGTCAGTCCAACCCACGCCATCACGGCCAGCACCAGCAATCCGCCGAGGAGTTCCATCGCCGTCGCCCTCTCACGCGCGGGATGCGGGTTTTCCCTCGAGCTCTACCACGCCGCACCCGCAACTGCTGCACTCCCACCACCTGGCTGGCTCCGCCGCAGGCGGAGCGTCCCGCCAACGGCGGGACGGCCTCCGGCCAACAGACAGGTGGTGGGATCGCCGGATCATCCACGCGACGGCGCCGACACTCAGCAGGAGCAAGATAAGTAGCTTGAACATCTGCCATTCCCTCCCTTCTACCTATTTCGATGCGGGATGGCAGAAAAGGATTCTCTTGTGGGGCTGAACTGGGAAAGGCGGACTTAGCCGCCGGCTAGGCCTG
>JACPSR010000143.1 GCA_016193175.1 Candidatus Omnitrophota bacterium | reverse complement strand
GGCTGTGAGTGCCACGCTCGCCGTCAGGTCCGGGGGAGGCGCCGGAGCCGCCACCGTCACCTGGGCATAGGGCGGGAGGGAGACCTGTCCGTCCGGATTGCGCACCGCCACGTCATACGTCCCGACCGCGGCGAGGGGCGGGGTCCACGTGAACGTGAGCGAGGTCCCCGTCGCCGCCACCTGGATGCCCTCCTGGATCACGGTGGGCGCCCTCCCGGCCGTGGGGCGATAGACGAGCCAGGCCCCAGGTTGGAAGTTAGTGCCGAGGAAGGTCAGGGTCTGGAGAATGTCCGCCGTGATGGTCGTGGGGGGGAAGGGCTGCAGGACCGGGGTGGGGGCGAGCGGAGGGGGCGTGGCAATGAAGTCTGGTACCCGCGCATCCGCGTCGGCGAGGACGATCGTCTGCATTGGGGGATTGAACGTGACGCCTTCGAGGCGTGGGATGATGTCGTAGCTACCACCCTCGGGGACATCGACAAAACCATAGTGCCCAGAGTCAGCATCCGTCGTGGCCCCTTGAGGAAGGGAAAACAGGCTGGGGATGGGCACCAGGTTTTGAGGAAAGCTTTCGTTCAACTGGACGTTCACCCTGCCCAGGGGCGTGCCATCGCTGCGGATCACCCGGCCCCAGACCAGATGCCTCGGTCGCACGAGCAGGACAAAGCTTTCTTGCACCGAGCGCTGGTGAGCAGGCGGTGGATTCTTCACATACACGATATACTTCCCGACCAAATTGAAATCGACTGGCGGGGTCCACTGCACCTCCAAGCTCCTCCCGTCCTGGGAAACCGAAGTGGCCTGGACCTCGTGCTCCGTGGTTGAGCCCTCCCTACGAAAGACAAGCATCGTCCCCTGCTGGAAATGCTCCCCTTCAACAGTAAGGGTCTGAGGCCGGCCGTTGAGGATGAGGCTGCGGGAGAACACCCCATCGAGCCTTGGAGCAGGACTTCCAGAATTCGGTGGGGCGGGTTGCTGGGGAGGTTGGGGTGCTGATGGCGGGGTGGGTGGCGTTGGCGTGGTCGGAGTGGGTTCAGCGACCCATATCTGGACGAATCGGGAGATCTGGTCATCAGGATTTCGGACGTGCACCTCGTAGCTCCCCGAGAGAGCCTGGTCAGCCGGGAGAGTCCACGTGAGCTGTAAGGTGGTGCCATCGGAAGAGATGAAGGTGGGAGGAACCACATGAACTTGATTGGGCGTGTCGTCTCGAGATGGCCTTTCGACGACAAGGACCGCTCCCTGCTGGAAGTGCTCGCCGGTTACGATGAGCGTCTCGGTGTTTCCGAGCGTGAGGCTAGTGGGGTCCACGCGCTCAATGCGGGGATACCACGTCACCACTCGGATGGGGCGGCGCCCCTCAGGCCAGAGCTGCCCATCTCGAGTTCTCACATTGACATGATAGAACCCCGGTGGGTAAGCCTCGGTCGGGGTGAACGTCCACCTCAAGCGCGTGGGAGGCTCAACAAAGGTAGGCGTCGCTTCGAAATGGATTGGCCCATCAAAGACCAGGACATCGCCCGAGCCAAAATTGGCACCTGTGAAGGTCAGGGTCGTCGACTCCCCTCTGGTCAACGTCGCTGGCTCGACAGACTCAAGGATCGGTAAGAAAGGACGAGAGACGGTGACGTGGACGGGTGAAGACTCGGCCATGTTTTCACTCGGGCCAACAACCCTGGCCCTGAGGGTATACGGATCAGCCCTTGCAGGCGCGTTCCATCGCGTGGTAAAGCGCACGCTGGCGCTCTCGGTGCCTTGAGGAAACATGAATTCATCGACCCTGGTCTCGTCCGCAAATACCTCGATCTTCGAGACAGCCACATGATCATGTGCCTCTCCCTTCACGGTGACCGTGCCGGAGACCGTTGTCCCATCGACCGGGCTGGTGATGATGGCCGTTGGGCTGGTGATGACGACTGGTGGGGGCACCGTATCCGACGGCGAAAGTGTGATGAACCCAACACCATGAGAGGTCTCGAGATGCGCTTGATTCCGCGACCGTATCTGGCAGGTGTTGTAGTACGTGGAGGGCACAAGACCCCTGAGGACGATGGAATGGTCCGTGACCATCGCCGGGTTTCGTTCTCGTACAGGCGGGAACCTGGAGGGAACGTAGCCCGGCAGGCCGCACTCGACCTGCGAGTCAGCCGGCTCATCGGTCCTCCAAGAGACCGTGGCGCTCCTTGAGGTAATCGCAGAAACGTGCACATTGCTGATGAAAGGCGGTGTGGCATCCGGCAGCATCGTGACCTGCACGACCAAGGGGTCGGTGAGACGGGAGCCGCGCTTTCCCACCACATGGATGCTCGTGGAGGTCGATGGATCGGTGTAGGTCTGCCCGATCTCTAAGGCGGCGTTGGCAAACCGTTGATCAATCCGCAGGTTTGGCTCGGGATTCATATCAAGCAGCTGGGTCTCGTATGGCTTGTAGCGAAAACGTCCTGAGGAGAAGAAGCCGCCCTCATTCGGGATGTGGAACAAGACACCTTGGAAGACATTCGCCAGCCGTTCCGTGACGTACTCGAGCCTCATCAACGTGTCAAATCCGATCGGCTGTCGATACTCAAGATAGTATCGCATGGGCATCCGATAATACGGATCGTACCCTGGCACCGTCAGCAGCTTGACGTAGGGGCCGGCGGCTTCGAGCGGATAGAGCTCGTACGTGCCACTGGTTGTGACCTCGAGCGTCTCGTCTGGACCAAGCCACCCCAACAACTGCTTCGAGGCCGCGTTGTAATGTTCCCGGTCGCCAAATCCCATCACATCATACAGGTCACCATATTCTCGGCTCTCACATTGGGTTCCTAATACCGCCGCGTCTCCGCAGTGCCAGTAACTTGCGTGGCCAAGCTCAAGGCTGTGTCCAAACTCATGGATCAAGATGTAGAAAGGGGTAAGATCTGTCCGCCCAGTTGCCGAGATAAACGTCACAGACGCGTTAATGGCCCCTTCATGAGTCACGAGGGTCTGTTTTGGTATCCCCGTGTTCAGAGGACGGGACTTCTTCGGATCGCATGGGTCGCTTGCTAAGACAAGAATGAGATGCTTGACTCCCTCAAAATTGACCACGGCATCGGCCGCAGCGATCGCAGCATTTTCTACAACTGAGAATCTACAGACGGCCTGCGTGGCATCAAGATCCATCGTGTACCATCCAAAAACATCTCCGGCGAGCCAGGCTTTCCCATAGGAGACTTCGTGGATAAACCCGCCCAACCCGTTGCTGCCAAACACCGCCTCTCTCACCTGACGCTCGGTGTAGGGGGGATCCCGTGTGTCATTCCGGAACTTGACCATGAGCACCGCGGCCTTCTGTTCTCCGACGTAACCGGACAATGGGTTGCGGATGATGGTAAAGGGGGATACCGGGGAGGAAAGATCTGCCTCAATCGTGATCGGCTTCCCTGGACTCACGGTCTGCGTACTTTGCCAAACATGGTAGCCCCGCCTTCTGAGCTTGATCCAAACTTCGCCTGGTTGAACCGGTAAATCGATGAGGGGGGTGAGGCGGCCTGAATCAATCCACGTCTTGCCTTCGTCTAGGGAATACCAGATTTCTGCCTCTGAAGGATCGGAGGTGATGGTGATGCGCCCAGGAGGAGGGGTGACGCTTTCTGGAGGAGGCGGTGGCTCGTTCTGCTGCTGATTCGCGAGAGGTAAGAGAGTGTCGGGCATCGCAGATCCCGGAGCGCTTGGTACAGTCTCGTCGCTGGCTCCTCCTGTCACGGAAGGGGGAGGCGTCGGCGGAGTCGCTGGGGTGGGCGGCGTAGAGGCGTTGGAACCTACGCTGGTCTCTGATACCGTGCGGGTCTGCGTGGGTCCAGGAAGAGACCGGGGGGTGCCTTCCGTGCTCACGGTCATCTGCTGGATCCCGCTGCCGAAGCGCATCTCCCGTGGGGGAGTGGAGGATGGTGGAGAGAGCGGGCACGCCGGCTCCCTCGAGGAACTCGTCACAGCGGGAGGCTCGGTGAGGACGCGTGGGGGCGGCTCGGATCTCGCGCTCCGTTCCAAGAGGCCCTGGGGAGAACCGGCAGGATGCTCCAGGAGGAGCGATCGTCCTGGCGCCTGCGCAGTCCCTGGCGCGGCCGTAAATTGGATCGCCGAATCGCCGGGGGAATCTACCAACGCCACCTGCTGGGCCTCGCGGAGGGTGGCGGGGTCCTCTGGGGCAGGGGCCGCTTCACTGACCAAGAGCAGGGCGGTGGTCTCTCCCGCCAAGGCGCCATCGCTGGCTAGGATCGTGAACTCATGCAGTCCCACCTGGGCGGCCGTCGGGGTCCAGGTGAAGAGGCCTGTGACCTGGCCAGGCCCTGACGCGACGCTCGTGAAGCGGGCCCCTGCTGGGAGGGGCTGCGGCGGAGCGCTCGCCGTGCCCGGCCGGGTGTCGCGCCGCACGATAACCGTACTGAGGGTCAGCGACTCTCCCTCGGGATCGATCGCGCGCACGCTGAAGGTCAGCGGCTGGTCGACTTGGACGCCCTGAATCGGGAGCGTCGGAGGCGTCAACTGTGGAGCGTGCGAGTCGGGCAGGGCTGAGCGCGGACCGGCCTCGCTGCCAGCGACCCCCTCCAGGGTGGGGGTCTCATGCGGAGCGTGGGGCTGGGCCTCAGCGAAGACAAGGGGCGTGGCGCTCCCGATCGCGAGGAGGGCCAGAGTCAATAGGCGCGGTCGCGTCATCTGGTTGCGGGGATCTCTCCTAAACAAAAACGCCGGACTGCCCTTCTGCTTCCTTCGGCAGCCCGGCTGTCCTGTGTGTTCGTTGTTCACGAACTCACGGGGATCCGTGGCGTTGCGTCCTCCGATTACTCGGTCCGCCACACTTCCGCCAACCTGCTTGGCGGACTCGCCACGTTCTGTGGCGAGGCTTGGCGGATCCGCCACGCTTGGTGGCGGAAGTTTGCCTTTTTCGCCAAACCGCTTGTCGTCTGTGTGATTCTTGTAGCCCCAGCCGCCGTCACTGACCGCCCCCCTTCAACCGCTGCCACCCCTATCACTCACCTTACGGTAAAGCTCGCCGAGCAGATGGGGGCGGTGGCGCCAGCCGCGTTCTGGGCGGTGATCGTGCAGTCCACGCTCTGCCCTGGTTGACTTGTCCCCGTCCCGAAGGGCCTGTCCAGCGTCCCGCTGTTGATGACAGCCCCCCCACGATTGGTGCACACGAACGGAATCTGGCCATCAGCGTCGCCGGTCGTGCTCCACGTAAAGCTCACCACGGCGTCGCGCGGCCCCTGGACGGACCTCCACGGCAGCCCGCCCGGCAGCACCTGGAACGTCAGCGAGCACGTCGGCGCCGGCATCGGCGGCGGTAGAGGGGGCGGAGGCGGTGGGGGTAGTGCGACCTCCACCCGCACCACCTTCGTGTCGCTCGGCCCGGTGGCATTCGTGCAACTCAAGGTGTAGGTCGTCGTCACGGTGGGGCGGACCTCTTCGGAGCCGGTGGGCGGCTTGGTCCCGCTCCAGCCCCCGAAGGCGGTACAGCCTGTCGTGTTCGCGCTCTCCCAGGATAGCCTGATCGAGTCCCCGGCTCGAATGGGCCCAGACGGCAGCTCGGCCCTGAAGAAGCGGATGGTGGGTGCGCTCGAGTAGGCGCTGAAGCCAGAGACCTCGATCGTGGGGCGGGTGGGGTCCACCACCCTAACCTCAACCTCCCGGTGGAGCGGCTCGAAGCCAAAGCCAGCGTGCTGGGGCTTCACGACGTAGCTCGAGCGGGTCGCGAGGTACGTGAGGGTGTAGGTGCCGCTCAGGTCCGTCGTCGCCTCGGTGAGGGCCTGTCCACTCAGGCTCTCCTGGAGCGTCACGCGCACCCCGGCGACCGGCAGGCCACTCGCCATCCGGACGGAGCCGGTGAGCGTGAGGCGCCGATCAGGAGGACCAGCCGGTGGCGCGGGGGTCACGGTGAGCGAGACGGTCTTGGTGTCACCGCCGCCGGTGCCGTAGACATCCAGCGTGAGGGTGACGGACGCTGAACCGGCTGCCGTGCGCTCGTTGCGCACGGTGAGGGGGAAGCTCCGCAGGAGGTCCCGGAGCGCCGTCCCTCGGACCGGGACGCGATAGCGTGCTCCGCAGGGCTGCGGCCCGGGCCCGGTGAGGACGGTGAGCCCCTCGACGCAGCTGTAGGTCAGATCCGCTTCCATGCGGTCCTCCACATTGGACACGGTCGCGGCGAAGGTCGCGGTGCTCGTCCCGGCCGGCAGGGTGAGGGTGGCAGGGCTGAGGACCTGGAAGTGGTCGATCGTGGTGCGGGGGGGCGGGGGTGAAGTTTCCCGCTCGAGTCTGAGCCGCTCGCGCTGCTCTGCGGTCTGCGTGACCGTGAACTCGACCGAGGCGACGGTGTTCCCCACCCGCACCTGCTTGCGCCAGGCACCGATATCCGTCTCGGTCCACGCATGGCCATCGCCTGACCAACTCCCGTTGGCATCAGTCCGGTGACCGTAGAACGTCTCCACCTCTCCTGTGGGAGTGTCATTCTTCGAACTGGACCAGCGCAGTTCTGCCTGCGGTGGAGCCTGCGTGAGCATGTAGCGAGGCACATCCCCCACCCGCAAGGGCATGCGCGGGTGCGTGACATTCTCAATCGTGATGCGCGGGGTCACTGAAGGCAGTTGAATCTCCACGGTCGCTCTTTCAGGGGTGAGCCCGTCTTGTGGGATGGCAATGGTCAGCCCAGCCGCTGGGTCGGTAAAGGTCTGTCCTGCACCCAGCGGGGCGTTCGTCCAATCGTTATCCCCAGGCGTCGTGTCAACCAAATAGGTGTCATACAGATTCCTCACGCGAATGGTCACACCCCTCACGGCAGCCGTATCTCGCAAGCTTGCATCAAAGCCGATCGGCTGGCGGTATTCCAGGAAGTACCACGAGGTGGGTCGCCCTTGAGGATCGCGTTCTTTGACGAGTTGGATCGCCTGGATTTTCTCTCTCGGGCTGATCGCGAGTGTCCGGGCGTCGATCGCTAATGGCAAAATCGAATAGGTTCCGCTCTGGGTGACCGTCCGGACAAAGTTGGCCTCGCTCAGCCATCGAAAACTATATTTATGCGAGGCATTGAAGTGGGGCAGAGCGGTCCTCAGAGCACCCATGAGATCGAACGGATCGCCGTAATCATCCAGTCGACACGTGAAATCAAGGGTGCTATTGCGAACCCTGGAATGAGACACTCCAAAACCATGGGCCAATTCGTGGGTGACAAGCTGTTTGAAACAAGTCGCCTTATCCATTCCAGCCTCGATGCACGGTTTGTCCGTCTCATTGATCCAGGCCAGAGAAGCGGTCACGGGTCCATTGGGGGTTTCGATGGGCGCGGGCGAGCCGCCGAAGCCGTTCCAGTTGAACGTCCTCGATTGTGGACAACCTGCCATCACATCAGCACACTCTTGCCGTGGGATCACGATGAGGATCCGTGAATACTGGCGGAAATCAGCCTGCGGATCGGCGATGCTGCTGATCGCCGCATTTCTTATGGCGACCCGATCCTGCGCTTGGTTAATGCACCGGCGGGTGATGGGAAGGGTGTACCAGCCGAAGACGTCTCCGGTCAACCACGTCTTGCCGTACGAGGCCTCCTGGAAGTAGGTGCTCACCGAATCGGGGTCTCTGCTGAACAGGTAGTTGTAGACCTCTTGGCGGGTGTAGGGTTCTCGGGGGCCTGGCGCTTCCTCCCTCCCTCTCTCCTGTAAGTCATCGGCAAAGTTCACCAGGAGCACCGCGGTCCTTTGTGCGCCGATGGTGGTGGGAACAGGGACGCCGCTCTGGACGCTGAAGCCAGCATAGGCCACCGGGCTGTAGTGACGATCGGCGCTCACCGCGTAGACCCACCAGAAGTAGTTGTGCCCCGCCTGAACCGGGAGGGAGAAGGAGGTGGTGCGGACATCGTCAACACACAGGTAGAAAAACGGATTGTTGAGGCAGTTGTTGCCCCCAGGATATCTGCGATGAGGATCGTGGTTGAACGTGAAATCCGTGTCGTCTCTGGCTCTCAGGGCATAGCTGACCGCTCCTGGGACAGGGCTCCATTGCAAGGTCACTGGCTCAGGGACTGTGGTCCTATTGGGGGTGAGGGTTGTCGGAAGGGGAAGTGTGGCCCGGCCGACTGTGAACGTCGGCCATTCAGGATCTGGACGACCCTGGGCATTGAGACTTGGACGACCCTGGGCATCGGTCACCTGGAACCCGAGCCGATGGTTTCCTGGTTGATAGTGCTGGGTATAGGTTGGCGAGACGACCACCCTGATTTCGGTGTCACTCCAGGTAAAGTCCCACTGATCCGTGTCTGAGGCCATGAAACTTGCGATGGGGTGGTTCGGGGCATCGAAGACGTCCAGTCGTCCCATGGTGGAGCCAAAATTCAACCCACCGACATGCACCGCCAGAGAGTCCCCCGGCACCACCGGATCCGCCGAGGCGATCGTGACGTTCCCAATGCGTGGCGCTTCCAATGGCCTCGCCGGTGGGGACGGCTGGGCAACAGGAGTAGGAGGCTGCGCCGGTTGGGGCGGCGGCGGCTCGCGTGGTGGGCTCGTGGTGGGTGGGGGAGGAGGCGGGGCTGGAGCAGCAGGAGACGGCCCGCTCGGCGGAGGTGGCGGAGGAGTCCCGACGGCGCCGGCCGCTGTCGTCGGCTCGATCGTGACGGTCTCTCGGAGGAGTGGATCGACAAGACCCGAACCAGTGAGACGGCTGGTGGATTGCGCCGGTACCCGTTCGATCCCAAAGGCGACGAGGAACGGACTCTTGCCGAGCTCGGCAGGTCCAAAGTCGATCACGCGGTCGGGGCTGGGCGGCAGGAGGATCGTCAGCACCTCCAGTTGCGTGAGGTCAATCAAGTTCCGCACCTGGTGAAGCGGCAGGGCGACGACCCGCACATCGTTTCGACCCTCCAGCGAGGCGCTGAACTCCACCGCCCGCCCCATGCGATCTCTGAGCTGAATCGTGAGCGGGCCTGGCAACAGCCCATGCTGATCCAGCACGGAGAACAGGAATTGATCCCGACTCGAGAAATCCTGCCCTGGAGCCAACCGGAGGAAGAGCCCGACCTCTCTCGGGGTCCCCGGCCCGATCGTCGCGCGGAGCTCCAAGGCCCGGTAGGGTGAAAAGAGACTCCGGGAGCCTTCGACCACCGACGCATCCCCGACGCCCCCGACGCCCAGCACGGGGATCAAGTCCCCAGGCGGCACGCGGACCTGTTCCACCGGCACCTGCACGCCGGTGGGGATGCCCTGGACCGGATCAAGCACTCGTGCTGGGATGGGCGGCAGTCGAATCCCGTGCTCGGCTAAGGCCCTGGCGCTCAGGAGCCCGTCCAACTTGAGCGAGCCGGAACCGGTCAAGGGCAGGATCACCAGTTCCTGTAAGCGGCTGCGGTTGAGGTTCGGGGATTGCGTCAGATCCAGCGGGTGCACACGGTCGACTGGATCGCCCGGTCCTGCCGGGACGTAGAAGACCGCCTGCTGACCCGCCTCGTCCGTGACGATGACCTGGACGAGCGGCGCCGTCGCCTGGGTGCAGGCGCCACAGGCGATCGGGAGGTTGATGACGCCGTTGGCGCGGGCGATCGCCTCACGATCTGGCGGGCCCAGCTTCACGAGCAGGCCCTCGACCCCGCCGCCCCGAGTGTAGCGGAGCTCCGCGGTGGTTTGCCCTGTCGGACTCACCGTGGGCGTCAGGTGCGCATCGCCCAGTTGCACGATGGAGCTCCGCCGTTGCGATGGAGCAACGGATGGATCGGGCGGCAGCAACTGCAAGGTGGTTGGTGTCTGGCGCGTGCTGGCAGGCAGCGTCAGCCAGTTGAATCCGTCAAAGAGGAACCGGCCGCTGGTCGCGTCAGGGTCGTTGAAGTCGTTGAAGTCGGCGGTGACGCCGACGACCTGGGAGCGATCAGGGATGCTGCTCCAGGGCAGTGTGACGGTGTGCCAGATGATCCGGCCGGACTGCAGATCAGAGGCCTGGGGCAGTTGGACCCTGAAGCTGTGTTCGGCGCCCCCCTCCAGCGCGATCTTGACGGTGAAGAACGGCACCCGTCCCTCAGGTCCCGCCACCCCGGCGGCATAGAAGACATCGACCGGTTGCCGGCTGAGATCCTGCGGCGTCGTGCCGAAGGGGAAGAACCAGGCAGAGGGTTGATTGGGTCGCCGATCATAGCTGAGCTGAAGCGGCAGCGTGCCGGCTCGCCTGGCAACGCGCGCATCGGCAAAGGTCAGCCCCATCTCCTCGCCTAACGGCCGTGCGCCAGTCACCGGCAGCAGGGTCGGCGTGCCGCCATTATCCGCGCTGACCACGGCCGGGATCGGCCGACCTCTCAGCAGCACCTGGGGCTCGTCGACCAGACCCCGGAGGAGGAGGCGAGCCCGCGTGGGGAACCCCGGCGCCGGCTCAAACACCAGGGCCAGATGTCCGATGTTGGCCCAGTTCAGGCCGGGGGCCGTGGGGTCGAACGCCACGGTGACCGTCCCGCCGGCTGGAATGCGGATGGGGGTGAGGGACGCGCTCGAGAGCCGCCGGGCTTCCCCGGACGGTCCCCGCTCCACGACCTCGAGCCCCACCTGCACGGCTTCCGCACCAAGATTCTCCAGGCTGAAGCGAATCGGCCCTGGCCCAGCCAGCAGGGTGCGACCTGCCGCATCCACCGGGATCTGGGCCGCCACGAAGCCCTCCGGATAGGCGGCCTCCAACTGGATTCCCCCGCTCCCCTCCACCACGGGGGTGATCGTCAGGGCGCGCTGGGGATTGCCGGGTTGATGGCCCACCGCGACGGGGAGATCCGAGGTCAGGATCGTGAGGGGCTCCGTCGGCAGGCCGCGGCTCACCCGGACGGGGAAGGTCCCGGGGGGGAGCTGCTCCGTCCCGACCCCATAGACCGAGACGGTGCCGCGGGGGGTGGTGACCGCGGGTTGCAAGGTCAGGTCGCGCGGGTCAGGGCGTTTGAACGTGAGCGCGACCTCCCGGACGTCGTCCAGCGCAAACCCCGGCCTGGCTTGCCGGATCTGAGCGAGCGGGACGATGACCGCGACCGGCTGTCCGACCCAGGCCGCCGGGAGCTCAATGGCAAAGGGCGCCGGGTTCCCCAGCCGGTCTTTCAGCTCGCCCTGGAAGACCCGGGTGCTCCCCGGCGGCACCAGGACAGCGAACACGAAGGCCGGCTCCGTGCGGACGCGCCCGGAGCGATCCGTGAACGTGACCGGGGGCCACTGGGTGAAATCCCGCTGCGGGCCCGGGGCCAGCGGGAACGAGACGCCCACGACGTCCACCTCCGGCAGCGTGAGATCGTACGTCACGTCCATGGCCGCGGGGACATCGGCGCGCCGGCGCACCTGGATGATCCCGGCGGGGCTGTTGAGCGGCTGGAACGGAATCGGGCTCAAGGTCTGCAGCACCGTCACGGGCGGGCTCAGCGCGCCTGGCTCCCCCGAAATAGGGACCACGAGGGCGGAGACCGTGCCCGGGGGGGGCTGATCGGTCCCTAGCCCGGAGAGCCAGAGCGTCCCGGTGGGCTGGAGGACCGCGTTCGGCCGGCCTGGGACGATGAACGTGACCGCGGCCCGGTCAACCTGATCCAGCCGGAACGCCGGACTGCGTCGAAGGATTTGGTTGAGCGGCACCGGCACATCCACCCACAAGAGGGGCTGGCCTGGCACCGAGGGGGTGCCGGGAATCGTGAACCGAAAGTCTGCCCGATGCCCTTGCCGATCGTACACCTCGAACTGGAACCTCGTGGTCACCTCGCTGCGGACCTGAAACAGGAGGGCCCGTCCGTAGTGCATCGGCTGCCCGGTGACAGGATCCACCAGGGTGAGTTCCGGCAGCCCGGAGAGATCCCCGTTGACGAACCGAAACACCTCCCCGGTAAATCCTTGCCCGGTCGTCGCCAGATCGTAGGTCAGCTCGTGAACCGTGGGGAAGCCGGGGGGACGGCGCACCTGGATGGCCGTCCGGACGTTGGGATTTTGCGTGGGATCGATCTCGTTAAACAGGGCCGGCGTCGTCTGCAAGGCGGTCACGTCAGGTTCAGTGGAGGGCGCCTGCTGCGCCTTGATGAAAATCTCCAGAGCCTCAGGAGTCCCCGGCGGTGGCGGGGGCTGCGGGAGCGTTTGGGCAAGCGCTTCTGCGACGGGGACGCTGGGCGTAGCCCGTGGCGGGGGCTGCGGGGGCTCGAGAGCAATCCGGCGGGCCGCCTCTACGAGGGAGACGCTGGGCGTGGGCCGTAGCGCACTCAGGGGCTGCTGGAGAGCAATCTGGGCCGCCGCTGCGAGACTGAGCCGCTGCTTGGTGAGGCTTACCGCTTGACTTCGCTCCGGAGCGACCAGCGGCTGGGGACTCTCCAGAGGCGACGAGGGGACCTCGGCGGTTGAGGGGAGCTCGGGAGTAGGCGATCCTTCCGCTGGGGCGGCTGCTGGCACGGCGTAATGGGGCTCGGCAGCGAGGATGTACGGGGCCAGGGCCGCCTCGGCGCGCAACGCGTGGGTCAGGACCTCCAGGACCCTCTGGACGTCCAGGGTGGAGTCCTTGAAGATAAGTGTATAGACGTGCGGGCTGGCAGGGGACGCGGTGGAAGGGGCGCTGGGGGAGTTCGTGGCCTCGGCTGAGTCGCGGGGCGGGTGGTCGGCAGGAGGCGTCTCGTCCGGCTCGATGACCCGGAGGGGGTAGCGCGGCAGGAGCGCATCATCTAGGGCGGGGAGGCCTGTCGTCGTGAACCGGCCGCTCGCCTTGGCCTGCCGGATCGCCTGCTCCAGTGCCTGGGCGGTCTCGTCGGTGACGGTGAGCAAGAGCTCCCCGGCGATATAGATACCGCTCTGGGCCTCACCCCGATAGACGTGGGTGTCTGGCTCGGCCTCCGCCGACACCAGGCTCGGAGACCCCAGGAGCAGGGCCAGCCCGATGAGGAGGCTCCACCTGCGCTCTACGGCTCTCATCCGTGCTGCATCCTACGGCCTCGATGGGTGCCCAAACAAAAACGCCGAGCTGCCATTTTGCTTTCTTCGGCAGCCCGGCGATCCTGTGTGTTCGTTGTTCACGAACTCACGGGGGCCCGTGGCTTTGCGTCTCCGCCTTGCGGCGGATTTGCCTTTATCGGAAAGCCTTTTCAAATCTCTTTCCTTAAAGATACTTGATCTTCCAACGCGCTGTCAAGGGGGGGTGGTGAATAATTTTCGCGGGGCGAAGTTATGGCGGGACGAACTCGAGGTCGAGCGAGGCGCTGCGGATGAGGAGCTCGGTGTAGGAATGAGCCGGCCGGCTCAGCAGCTCCTCGGTGGGGCCGAACTCCACCAACCGGCCGTCTTTCATCACGGCGATGCGGTCGCACAGCGAGGCCACGGCGCCGAGATCGTGCGAGATGAAGAGGAGCGCCGTGCGCCGCCGGTGAGCGAGGGTGCGCAAGAGCTCGATGATCTGCGCGCCCACGGATACATCGAGCGAGGCGATCGGTTCATCACAGATGAGGGCTTCGGGCTCCGTCGCAAGGGCGCGAGCGATCCCGACCCGCTGGCGCTCCCCGCCGCTCAGCTCCCGCGGCAGGCGCGAGCGGTAGCTTGGCGGAAGCTGGACCGCGACGAGAAGCTCTCGAATGCGACTCCGGCGCGCTTCACCGCGCGCAAGACGGTGGATGACGAGAGGCTCTGCGAGCGTCTCCTCAACCGTCAGTCGGGGATTGAGGCTGTTCAGGGGATCCTGGAAGATAAACTGAATTGCTCGCCTGGCCGCCAGCAACCTCGGACCTCTCAGCGAGGCAAAGGGCTGCCCATGGACGAAGACCTCGCCCTCGCTGGCCTCGAGCAGCCTGACGAGAAGCTTGGCCAGGGTCGTCTTGCCGCACCCCGACTCGCCCACAAGCCCTAGGGTCTGGCCTGCCCCGAGCGAGACATTCATGCGGTCGACCGCGCGGATCGCGCCCACCTGCCGTCGCAACACGCCGGCGCGGCGGGGGTACCACTTGCTCACCGCCCTCGCTTCAATAATTGGCGCAGCCATCATGAAGTCAAAAGGAAAAAGGCAAAAGGTAAAAGGCTGTTGTACGCACTTTTTCCTTTTTCCTTTTACCTTTTACCTTCTCGTTTGAGGGTCATCATCGACCGGTAGCGCAGGAGCTCCTTCGTGTGGGGATGCGCCGGCTGATGCAGGACCTGCTCAACCGCTCCCAACTCCACGAGCCTCCCGCCCGCCATCACCCCGACCCGATGGGCGATCCGCTCCACGACGGTCAGGTCATGGGAGATGAGCAGCACCGAGAGGCTCAGCGTCCGCTGGAGATCGCGCAGTAGGCGCAGGATCTGCACCTGGATCGTGACGTCGAGCGCCGTCGTCGGCTCATCGGCGACCAGGAGGGCCGGCCGAGAGGCCAGCGCCATCGCGATGCAGGCGCGCTGCTGCATCCCCCCTGAGAACTCATGGGGGTAGGCGCCCAGCCGCTCCTCAGCCGAGGGGATGCCGACGCGCTGAAGCCACCGGATCGCCTCCTGCTTCGCCTCCCTGCCCCGCGCGTCCGTATGGAGCTCGATCGCCTCCACGAGCTGCTCCCCGATCGTGAGCACCGGGTTGAGCGACGTGGCCGGATCCTGGAAGACGTAGGAGATCGTCCCGCCGCGAATCGAGCGCAGGGTGTCCCCGGTCGCGTCCAAGAGGCTTGTTCCGCTGAGCCGCACGTCGCCGGAGATCGCCGCCGGCGGCATCGGCAGCAGCTTCGTCAGCGCCAAGGCGACGCTCGTTTTGCCGGAGCCGGATTCCCCCACGAGAGCCACGATCTCTCCAGGCTCGATCGTGAAGCTCACGCGGTCCACCGCCCGCACCGCCGTGCTGCGCTGCGCATAGATGACCGACAAGTCCTCAACCGTTAAGAGTGCCATTCATCTCCAACGACCCGGTCGCCCCATTGGCTCGACGGCTCGACAGCAGTAGGCAGTATGACCTACTGCCTACTGCTTACTGCCGACGAGCCATGTCTGTTAGTTATCACTCCGAGCGAGCCACTCCCGGATCCCCTCCCCCAGGAGGTTGAAGGCCAGGACGGTCACGAGGATGCACAGCCCCGGACTGAGCGTCAGCCACCACGCGACCCCGAGCGCCACCCGGCCCTCGTTGAGAATGTTGCCCCAGCTTGGCGTCGGGGGCTGCACCCCAAGCCCGAGGTAGCTGAGCACCGACTCCGTGAGGATGGCGCCCCCCACCCCGAGGGTCGCGCTGACCAAAACCGGCGCCATGGCGTTGGGGAGCACGTGCTTCGTCATCAGCCTCAACGAAGAGGCCCCCAGGACGCGCGCGGCCAGGACGAACTCCCGTTCTTTGAGGCTTAGGATTTCTGCGCGCACGAGCCTCGCGACCCCCATCCAGCTCATGAGCCCGATGACCGCCATCAACATGACGATGTTCGGATCCACCGCGCTCAAGAGACCTTTGACGGCCCACCCAACGAACGAAAGACTCCCCAACTGAAGGAGCCGCTCAGCC
>JACPSR010000142.1 GCA_016193175.1 Candidatus Omnitrophota bacterium | reverse complement strand
GCGATTTCTCTCCAGCCTCCCGACCAAGTCCGAGGTCGCCGAGGGGAACGTCCAGCTCCGGGGCTTGCTCGTCGAGGTCAACCCGACGACCGGCAAGGCCCTGTCCGTCGAGCGCATCACGAGGACCATGGATGGCGCCGTCCCTGCGGCTAGCGACTGAGCCGGGGCACCCCCGCAGCTTTGCTTCGCAAAGCGAAGCAGCGGGGGTCGGCGAAGGAAGTGCCGAACGACGCAGTCGGAGGCCGACCGAGGCGCGACAGATTCTCAGCGGCTTCCCTCCCCACGTGGTCGTGGCGCCCGGCCACGGGACGGTCGCGCGGACCAGCCGCACGATCCGCTCGGCCGGCGCTTGCCAATCGATGCGCCCCTGCGCCTTTGTCAGGCGAGGCGCGAAGGTCGCTTGCGACTCATCCTGCGGCTCAAACCTCGCGCGGCCCGCGGCGACCGCCTCGAGGCTTCGAATGAGCCCCACGGCCCCGCACGCCGCCAACCGATGGGTCAGCGCCTCGGCGTCTTCGTCCGCTCCAATCGTCACCGTCTGCCGTGAGACGATGTCGCCTGCGTCCAACCCCTCGCTGAGCTTAAAGACCGTCACCCCGGTGGTCGTTTCTCCATTGAGGAGCGCCCACGCCACGGGGGCGGCGCCGCGATACGCCGGCAGCAGCGATGGATGCACCCCCATCATCCCATGGGCGGGCAGCTCCAGCAGCTCACGCCGGATGAGCGTCCCATACGCGACGACGACCCCGATGTCCGGATGAAGCCCTTCAAAGAGACCCCCATGCAACCGCTCGGGCTGTGCCAGCGGCAGCCCAAGCTGCAGGGCCGCGCGTTTCACCGGGGAGGGCTCACGCCTGAGCCCGCGGCCTTGAGGGCGATCGGGCTGGGTGACGCACATCTCCACCGTATGGCCATGGGTGACGAGCTGCTCGAGGCTCGGCACCGCGAAGGCTGCCGTCCCAAAAAAAATCACCTGCATCCCCGACGCCGCACCGCGCCGGCCAAGCGGCGCCTGCGAATCCATGAGAGACGATCGATGAAGAGCCGGCCTTGCAGGTGGTCGAACTCGTGCTGGAGCGCGATAGCGAGCAACCCCTCAGACTCCACGAGGAGTGGTTTGCCGAACACATCCTGACCGCGCATGCGAATGCGCGCGGCGCGCTTCACCCGCTCCCAGATGTCCGGGAGGCTGAGGCATCCTTCCACGATGCTGATCCGGCCCTCCGCGGCATCGAGCACTGGATTGACCACCACCACTTCCCGGCCCCGCTGCTGCGAGGGGTTGGCCACGAACACCTGCACGTCCTGCCCGATTTGCGGCGCCGCAAGCCCGATCCCCTCGTGAGCGTACATGGTCTCAGTGAGATCCTGCGCCAGCCGGCGGAGCTCGCTCGTGAACGCCTCAACAGGCCGCGCCGTCATCCGCAAGACGGGATGAGGCGCGAGGCACAGGGGATGGACGCACATCCCCCCACCTACTTCGGTCCCGCCTGTCGGCGGGACCGTGCTTGGTCATGTGGACATAAGGAGCGTTTCTCAAACACCAGCTGCCTTCGGCAGCTTGAAGTAGGTGGGGGGACCATTCCCGCTATTCTAACGATGTCGAGGAAAAAAGCAATGTGGTATCTGAGCTAGCCCAATGCCTGATCACACCACAGATGACACAGAATCCCACAGAGGCACAGAAAGAAGCGTCTACTGGTCCTCTTCTGTGTTTCTGTGGCCATTCTGTGCTTCTGTGGTATGATAAGAGCCGCCATGGGAACAGCAGCCACCGTCACCGTTCCAACCGACCTCCAACCCTATTTTGAGAAGGGCATCCAGGCCTACACCTCCGGCAGCTACGAGTACGCCGTCGACCTGCTCACCGTCGTCGTCAAGCACGCCCCCGACGCCACCGAGGCTCGGCGCTACCTCCGCCTTGCGATTCAGAAGCTGTTCAACCAGCATCCGCCTTCCGCGGTGTGGCAGGTGGGGGTATCGCTCCTGACGCTGCCCGTGCAGGGTTGGGCGACGCTGGCGCGCCTGCGAGGCAACCACCGCTTCGCCATCCACCTCTACGAATGGCTCCTGAGCCTCGCCCCGCAATCCCGTTCGTCGTTGATGTCCCTCGCGCTGGCGCTCGCTCGCAGCGGGCTTGAAGACGCCGCGATACAAGCCTACGAGGAAGTCCT
This sequence comes from Candidatus Omnitrophota bacterium, assembly GCA_016193175.1. Classification (GTDB taxonomy): domain Bacteria; phylum Omnitrophota; class Gorgyraeia; order Aquiviventales; family Aquiviventaceae; genus JACPSQ01. The sequence continues at coordinate 189,774 of JACPSR010000142.1, read as the reverse complement.
GGCCGTTGACCCGAACCATCTCGGGGCGCTGCGCAAACTGGCGCGCCTGGCCATGAAGCGTGGGAACGACCCGCAAGCCAGACACGGCTTCGAGCGCATCCTGCACCTGCATCCGGGCGATCTCGAAGCCCAACAGAGCCTCCGGAATCTGGACGCCCTCGGCACCATCAAGAAAGGCTTCACCGCCTAGCAGCGGGTCCTGGCTCGCATTCGGTTCGCGGCAGCGCTCCGGCCGCCCAGCGTGCGGCCGTTCGCTCGGCTGATTTTCTCGCTCCCCCTTGACGCAACGCGTCAAGGGGACCGTGCCCGCTCGAAAATCAGACGTGCCGCTCACCGAACGGCTCGCCACCCGCTGCCGAGAGGCCTTTCAACGGAGCAGCGTTTCACATGACGCGTCCTAGAGCGGATCCACATCCACGATCACCGGCAGCCCACGGAACTTCCTCCCCGGCTGCAGGACCCTCCGCAGCATCGCGACCATCGGCTCGACCGCCTGACCCTTGAGAAGGATGCGCGTCCGGTACGTCCGGCGCACGCGAGGGATCCGGTGCGGGGACGGTCCCAGCATGCGGAGCCGCTGGCGTCTTGCCGCGCGGCGGAGCAGCGCGGCCAAGCGCGCCGCCGCCTCGTCAACGCGCTGGCGGGACGAGCCGACCAGCGTAAGCTCGATGAGGTGGACGAACGGCGGCAGTCGCAAGCGGCGGCGCATCCGGATCTCCTCCTGGTAGAACTGAAGGTAATCGTGCGCTCTCGCCGCCTGAATGGCGTAATGCTCCGGGCAATAGGTTTGGATGAGGACTCGCCCCGGCTGTTGGCCGCGACCCGCCCGCCCGGCGACCTGGGTCAAGAGATCGAACGTCCGCTCCCCGGCGCGAAAGTCCGGCAGGTTGAGCGCCGTATCCGCCGATACCACGCCCACGAGCGTCACCTGCGGGAAGTCGAGCCCCTTCGCGATCATCTGGGTGCCCACGAGCAACCCGACCTGGTGCGTCTTGACCGCTTCGTAGATCTGGCGGTGGCTCTCGCGCCCCCTCGTCATGTCTCGATCCATACGGGCGATGGACGAAGCCGGAAAGAGCCGGTGGAGCTCTGATTCGACCCGCTCGGTCCCTGAGCCTCGAAAACGAAGATAGCCCTTCCGGCACCGGCTGCACAGCTCTTCCGGGGGTTCGTGGAAATTGCAGTAGTGACAGACGAGGGCCGGCGGGCTTGCGTGATAGACGAGGGGCACGGAACAGCGCTCGCAACGCTTGACCTCTCCGCAGGTGGCGCACTGCACCACGCGGGCGAACCCTCGACGGTTGAGCAGTAACATCGCCTGTTCCCCGCGTTCGACCGCCTGCTGCAGCGCGCGCTGGAGCCGATTCGACAGCGGGCCCCTTCCGGAGCGGCTCGCCAGCTCCTCCCGCAGGTCAATGAGTTCGACCGTGGGCAACCCACGTCCCTCAACCCGCTCAGGCAATGAGACGAGACGGCCGCGCCCGTGCGTGGCCGCGTAGTAGCTCTCGATGGAGGGGGTGGCGCTGCCCAGGATCACCGTCGCTCGGGTCAGCCGCGCCCGCGCCAGCGCCACGTCCCGGGCGTGGTAGCGAGGGGCATCCTCCTGCTTGTAGGTCTGCTCGTGTTCTTCGTCAAGGACGATGAGCCCGAGCCGGCGGACCGGGGCGAAGACCGCCGAGCGGGCGCCCACCACGGCGCGGCACCGTCCGCTCGAGAGACGAGCCCATGCCGCCGCTCGTTCCCTGGCGGTCAACCGGCTATGCCAGACCGTCACGCGCTCCCCGAACCGCTCGCGAAACCGGTCGATCGTCTGCGGCGTCAGCGCGATCTCAGGAATCAGGAAGATGACGCCGCGGCCTTGCGCCAGGACCCGGTTGGCAGCCTCCAGATACAGCTCCGTCTTCCCTGAGGCGGTCACGCCGTGGAGCAGCACGGTTTGGGGTCTGGAGGACTCGAGGGCCGCTGCGATCGTTTTCCACGCGCGCTGCTGATGCACGGTCAGTGCATGTCCCCTCGGGTGGGGAGCGCGTTCACCCTGGAGGTCCCCCGCACGGACGGAAGCCGCCGCCGGGAGGCGGAGGGCGCTGGGAACCATCACGGCCAACGCCTCGCCCAGACTGCAGTAATAATAGGCAGAGAGCCACGACGCGAGCGCCCAGCGCTCGTCCGCGATCACGGGCGCCGGATCGATGCGGCGGCGGATCGTCTTGAGCTCCCTGATCGGGCTCGCGGCCAGCACCCGCACCACGAACCCGACCCGCTCGCGCGGACCGAAGGGGGCGGCGACCCGCATCCCCGGCTGCAGCGTCCCCTGGAGCGCGGGGGGGATGAGGTAATGAAACGCGCGCTCGAGCGGAAGATTGAAGGCGACTTCCGCAATGATTGGTGAGTGGTGAGTGGTGAGTGGTGAGTGATCAGAAACTGCCATGCTATAAGACCTCGTCGGTCCAGCAAAAGTGCGGATTTCCTCTGTGGTTCGATTGACGCGAGCCTTGTGTTTTCCTCGCCACTCGCCACTGGTCACTCGTCACTCCTCCAGTAGCTTCTTCACGGTCTTCAGATCCGCCCAGGCGAACCGCTTCGCCGCGGGGTTGCGCAATAGATACGCCGGGTGGAATGTGGGGATGAGCGGTGTACCCTCGTACTCGCGGACCTCTCCCCGAACCTTCGTGATGGAAACGTGGGGACCGAGGAGCGCCTTCGTGGCCACGGCGCCCAGGGTGCAGATCACCTTCGGCTGGACGATCCCCATCTGCTCGCGCAGGAACGGCAGGCACGCCTCCATCTCTTCTGGAAGCGGCGTGCGGTTGCCTGGAGGGCGGTCCTTCAGGACATTGCAGATGTAGACATCCCCGCGCCTCATCCCCATCGCCTCGATCATCTTTGTGAGGAGCGCCCCGGCGGCCCCGACGAATGGAAGACCCTGCAGGTCTTCCTCGCGCCCCGGGGCTTCTCCGATGAACATGAGCCGGGCGTGCAGCGTCCCGTCGCCGATGACGGCATGCGTCCGCGCGCGGTAGAGGGGACAGCGCCGGCAACGTTCCACCTCCTCGGTGAGGCGGACGAGGCGCTCCTCTTTCGAGCCGGTGACGCCCACCGCCTCCGCTATCTCGCCGGACGGCAGCGGCACCTCAGAGACGCCAAAGGCGCTGAGCCCCTCGAGATGGTGGCGAAGCGCTCGGGCAAGCGAGCGCCGCTCATCACTCATTCGGATTTCACCCTCTGCTCAAGGCTCTGGGCTCGAGGCTCTAGGCCCTCCCTCGAGCCTTGAGCCTTCAGCCTCGAGCGCTTTCGTCAGGAGTGGTTTCACCACTTGCGAGATGATCGCTTCAGCCGCGTCGGGACGTCGGATGTCTTCCGCGGCCTTGCGCATGGCGGAAAGTCTCTCGGGCTCCTCGAAGCAACGGCGCACGACGGCGGCGACCTCTGCGGGGTCGCGCGCGATGAGCGCGGCGCCATGCCGTGACGCGTACTGGGCGTTGAGCCGCTCCTGCCCTGGAATCGTGTGGTAGAGGACAAGAGGAACCCCCCGCCCCAACGCTTCAGTCACCGTCAGCCCCCCGGCCTTCGCCACGATGAGGTCGCTCGCCGCCATCGCTTCCGGCATCGTGTCGATGAAGCCGAAGACCTTCACCGGCATGGCCGCCCGGCCGGCGCGCGCCTGGAGGCGGCGGACGGCGGCCGCGTTTTCTCCGCAGACGACCAGCAACTGAATCCGGCCCGGCAACGAAGTCTCAAGGCCGATCAGCGCCTCCACCACCCGCTCGAACGGCCCGACGGTCGTGGCCCCGCTCGTCACGAGGACGGTCCGGCGATCAGGCGAGAGCCCAAATAACCGCTCCAGATCGCGAGGCTCGAACGTGGCGGAGAAGGCGCGGGCAATCGGGATGCCGAGCACATGGAGCCGATTTGGCCGGATCCCGCGTCGCTCGGCCGTCAGCGCCCCAGCCTTCGTGGCGAAGACATACGCCTCCGCGCGCGGCGAGAGCCAGAAGCGGTGAGGGTAGAGGTCGGTGACCGCCACCACGAGGGGTGCCCGGAGCCAGCCGGCTTCTCTACAAGCGACCACCACGTCCGTGGGAAAAAAGTGCGTCGTGATGATGAGCCCCGGGGGATCGGCTTTCAATTGACGGATGAACCGACGCGCCACGAGGCAGTTCCAGGCGCGCCGGAGGGGCTGGACGAGCGCATACACGAGCCGCCGGTCTAACAACTCAAAACACGCGCCCCACACGGAAGCAAAATGCCGGATGAGGACGTAGTACGTCCCCGGATAGCCTCGCCGAAGCCATCCGGGCACCATCTCGAGGAGATCGCGACACTGGATCTTCGCCTGCGGGAATGCGCTCGTGGCCGCCTCCGCAATGGCTTCGGCGGCGCGGCGATGGCCGGCGCCTGCGGTCACGTACAAGACGAGGATGCGGATGGTCAGCTAGTGAGGTTGATTCAACTGTCGGAACGCGTCGTAGTAGCCGCACACCTTGGCCCACAACAAGAGCGGATGGGCGTCGCGCTCCGTCACCTTGATCCGTCGAAGGGCATATCGATCGAGCGTCGCGCGCGAGACGGCCCTGTTGGTGGTGCAGGCCGCCCGATAGCCGGCTTGCTGAATGACCGCTTGCGCCTGAGGCGTGAAGCCGCCCACCGGGTAGCTGAGGAAATCCACCGCACGGCCGATGCGTTGCTCAATCAGGCGCTTTGACTCGACCAGCTCTTCCATCAGACGCTCTTCGCTCACGAGTGGAAGGTAGCTGTGGTGCATCGTATGACTGCCGATCGTCATCCCGTCCCGAGCCATCCGGGCCACCTGCTCCCACGTCGCGAATCCCGGCAGGCCGACCTCCGCGGGGGTCACGAAGACCGCCGCGGGAAACCCAAATCGCTTGAGCAGCGGCCAAGCCACCGTGCAGGTTTCTTCGTAGCCGTCATCGAAGGTCAACACGGCGCAGCGGCGCGGCATGGACCGGCTCTCGTCTAGGCGGCTTGCGACCTCCTCCAAACTGATGATGCGAAAGCGGCGGCGGGCCAACCACGTCAACTGGCGCCCGAAGGCCGCCCGCGAGACGGTGGGGACGTGGTCCCCTTTCAGGTCTCCCACCCGGTGGTAGCCGAGAATGGGAATGTGATAGGCGAACCGGCTCATCGGTACGAACCTCCTGGAACTAGCAGCCGTACCACTGGCTCGCAGCAAGCAGCTAGCGGCTAGCAGTCATCCGTTCTACTGCTCGCTGCTCGCTGCTGGCTGCTCGCTGCCTGCCACAAGATGGTCTTGAAATACGTTCTGATCAGTCAAGAGGCCGCTGGGCCACGACCAGGACGTAGCGGCTGCACTCGGCACCGTCGCCTGGCATCCGCAGTTCGAGGTCGCGCAATGCCTCGCGCTGGCCGTCCGTGAGCTTGGAAGGGTCCAAACCGCTCAACCAGGCGAACCGGTCAATCGGATAGCTGGCACACCACCGCAGCCCTAACGATCCGTACAGGGCGCGAAGCTCCTCCTCGGTCTGCCAGTTGTAGTAGGCGCTGTCGCGGAACGGCCCTTCGTTTCGTCGGAGCACGGCCTCCGCCGTCGCGAGATCACACTGCCGGAAGGCTTCCAAGAGATAGTAAAATTTCGGCCGATGCGACACGCACAAGAGCCCCCCGGGCCTGACCGCGCCGGCCAAGGCGTGCAGCATGTCGCGGTACCGGGGCGAGAGGTAGAGCACTTCTGCGCAGACCACGATATCGAACCGTCGCTGCGGATCGCGCCTCAATACCTCCATCACGTCACCGCGCACGAAGGTCGCGCCAACCCCCGCCGCCTTGGCATGCTCTTGGACGCGCCGCAACGCGTAGCCTGACGTGTCAACCCCGGTCACCTGAAAGCCCAGCCTGGCGAAGGGGATGACCAGCCGCCCGGCCTGGCAGCCGGCTTCCAGGAGTGTGGCCGGCGGGAGGATCCCCGCCGCTGCCGCGTGTTGCCGGATCCGCTCCACATAGAGCGTGGCGAAGAAGGCCTCGTTCGCGTCCGCGTACATGTCATAGTAGTCTGGATCGTAGTCAGCCACCGCGCGCAGGATCTTCCTCACGGTCCGCTGCATGGGTTATCCCACAGCCGGTTTGCTGTCCTTCCGGGCAGCTGCCGTCGCGCTGCAGTGCTCCCATTCCCATTCAATCGTCCGCCCCAAGCCCACATCCAATGGCGTCCAGGCCATATCAGGGAGCTGGCGCTTCAACTTCTCAATGACTAAACACTTCGACGTCGCCCCCACATAGCGAGTGGTGTCAAAGTGGATCGACTCGACCGGATATCCGACCCGGTCACAAATCCACGCGGCGAACTGCCGAATAGTGAATTCTTCACCCGCACCCACATTGATCAAGTCGTCGGTACACATCTCGGCCAGCGCGATCAGAGAGCGGACCACATCGTCCCTGTACACCACCTCGCGACGCTGGTACCCATCCCCCCACAGCACGACCGGCTCCCCGGTGACTTTGCCATGGATGATTTTCCGAATGAGATCGATGATGAAATGCGGCTGCCGACCATCCCGAGGATAGCCGGGGCTATAGAGGGTGGACGGGACAACGTGCAGGTATGACAACCCGAACTGTTCGTGCAGCGCCCGCTGCCCGACATACAGCATCCGCTTCGCCATCGCATACGCGAGCAGGCCTGGTATGGGCTCACCTCGCAGGTACTGCGCTTCGATCAGAGGCAGACGGGGGTCATACCCACAGCTCGCCCCTATCGCGATGAGTTTGGCCTGCGGTTGGTCCCGCTGCCACCAGGCCAGCACCTCGGTATTCATCCGCTGATTGACCACCCACTGCTCACCGGGGTGGGACAGGCAGAAATCCCCGGCCTGCGTCCACGCAGCCAAGTGGTAGATCTGGTCATAGCGCCGGTCGTTGAACCGACGCAGGCTGCCCTGCTGTCGAAGATCGCAGTTCCTGGAAGAAACCCCCACGACCTCATGTCCCTGTTCGTCCAACGCCGCACACAGGGCTCGCCCCAAGAAGCCGGTCGCACCTGTCACGAAGATCCTCATCCCTGCCTGAGCCGTGTTGGGAAACAGAATTCGACCCCGCGAGCCACGTCTTCCCTATGCCGTGCCAGAATCTCCTCTCGGAAGTTCCACGCCAGCACGTAGTACACATCGGGCGGCTGCTTCAGATCTTCCTCAAGCGCGATGGGAATGTGCGTGCCTGGCGAATACAGCCCCTTCCGGAGCGGATTGCGCTCCACCAGGCAACTGATCACGTCTGGGCCGATGGCGAAGTGGTTCAGCCGCGTGTTCCCCTTTGCCGGCGCCCCCAGTCCATAGATCCGCCTGCCCGCCTCCTTGGTTCGCCGGAGGATGACGAGATCTCCCTCTTTCATGCGCCCAATCCGTTGGGCAAACCCTTGATAGGTCTCCAGCGCATTGGCCCGGCCCTCACATTCTTTCCGCCGCAGCTCCTGCAGCCGAGGCGTCGGTTGCCGCCGCCCCTGGTGCGTTGCAAACGCAATCACGGAGCCCCCGTGGATCGGCGCCACGTACGCATCAAACAGCGCCAGGCCGTGACGACTCAACAGCCCCTCAAGCGACTCCAACGTGTAGTAGACGAGATGTTCATGGTAGATTTGGTCGAAGGACCCTTCCTCGACAATGGATTTCATGTACAGGAATTGGATGGCAAACACGCCGTCGTCCCGCAGCGCCTCACGGATGCCATCGGTTGCCGAGTGGAGCTCTTCCAAGTGAAAGAAGACCCCGGCAGCCGTCACGACGTGGAAGCGGCGTCCGATCCGTCGCACCACATCACGGTTGAAGAAGGCCTGGACCGTCTCTACGCCCTTCTCGGCGGCAATTCGTGCAGGCGTCTTTGCCGATTCGATCCCCAGGACGTTGTAGCCCAGCGCCTGGAAACACTGCAGTTGCGTGCCGTCGTTCGATCCGATGTCCAGCACCGACTTGGCCGGGGCGTCTTGGAAGAACCGCGTATCCACCTCCTCGGCCACGCGCCGGAAATGCTCCGACAGGGTCCGGGTCACTCCGGTCAAGTAGGTGTGGTCGCCAAACATGACTTCCTTTGGGATCGTGTAGTCGAGCTGCGCCGTGCGGCACCGCTCGCAGTAGACCACCCGCAGGGGGTAGAACGGTTCCCTCCCGATCTCATCGGGACGCAAAAAATGATTGCACCACGGCTGCGAACCGAGGTCAATCGCCGGGATGAGGGCCCTGGCATCACAGACGCGGCACGTCGTCCGCTGCCCCGTCTCAACCGACATCATCTGTGTCGTCCCAGCGTAAGCCGAGCGTCTGTGCCATGATCTGGGCTCGCTGCCGCATCGTGTGGCGCTGAAGGATGAATGAGCGCGCACCTCGAACTCTCGCCTGCCGCTCTTCAGGATGGGCGAGGTAGTAGCGGATTTTTTCCTCCAGGTCCTTTCCGCCTTCCGTAAAGACGACGTAGTCCCTGAGGCATTCCATCGACGGCAGGTAATCGGAGATGACGAACGCCTCACAGGCCAGAATGTTCATGGCCCGTGAGACCATGTTATCCTCCTCATGGTGAAACACGCCGTGGCATGAGAGGCAGATCCGGGAGGAGACGCAGAGCGCCGGCCCGAGTCTCACCGGCAACCGTCCCCGGTAGGCCGCGCGCAGCACCGGCGGCTCCGCGTGCTGCCAATCGGAGCCCCAGATGGCAAATCGAAAGGGCGTGGCCGGCACCAGGTAGCGCGCAAGATGCTCGGGAGGCCTCGAGTCGCTCGAATACCCTCCGAGGAAAGACACCTCACAGTCAAGACGCGGATCCGGCTGAATAGGACGGAACAACCGCTCATCTTCGCACGGCACCGGCAGGTAGATCAACTGCCGGTGCTGGGCACAGGGCCTGGCCGAGGCGCAGAAGACCAACTCGAACCGCTCCAACAGGTGAGGGATTCGATTCGCCCAGCCGGCGAATCCCAACCACATGACGTTCTTTGACCGCGATCCGGTTGGGACCGGGTAGTCCGGCGACATCACGATGAGGAGGTCCGCCCTCATGCGAGCAGCTTCTTTCGCATCATACAGCCGCCACGATCGAATCTCCGGGCAGTGCGCAAACAGCTCCTCACCCAGTCGGACAGCCAACAACTCGTCACCGGCCAGTCGCAGAAATGGGCTGAACCGTGAAATGCGGTGATTCAGACACACGCCAAGCGCCACCGCCCCACGACGCCGGCTTCGTCCCTCACGAACGGTCCGCCGCAGCACCCAATGGGTGAGTTTTCTCGCAAGCTTTTTCATCAATCGGCCGTCAGGGAATAATCTCCATGTGGAAGTAGGGGTGGGCGGTCATCACCTCCGGCAGATCCAATGGCTCAATCCGTTGGGCGATCGGAAACTCTTCGGGAACCATCGGGTGGATGTTGCGCATGTCCCGCTGCGAAGGCCAGGCGAGCCAGATTTTCTCGAACCAGTCGCTTCGCACCTGATCGGCGACGGAGAACGTCGCGATTTTCTGCCGCATCTTCTGCTCGGACCTCGCATACGAAAAATGGTAGAAGAAGCACCGCTCGGGTGGCACGAGGTAGCGCGGGCCGAGGCTGTTCGCTCGATTATCGCCGATGAACATGGTCTCATAGGGGAATGGGATCCCGAGGATGCGCCGCCGCCGATCGATTTTGAAGACCCTCCATGGCGTCCACTTCATCGCCTGGGGAGGGATCCGGTAGGCAAAGCTCCTCCAGAAGATTGCGCACTTGATCAGAAAGGTGCCCACGTGGGGATGGGAGCGGACGTCGTCGAGCAGGCAGCGCAGATGGTCTGGGCGGTAGACTTCGTCCCCGTCCACGAGGAAGTAGTAGTCAACGCCGCGCTCGAGGCAGGACGCCATCCCGGCCTGCCGGTGAGCCACCTCCGTCGGCCAGGAGCCTTTCAGGATCGTGATCTTTGCATCCTGCTGAGCCAACGTCCTGACGATGGCCTCGGTTCGGTCTGCGACCCAGGCGCGTGGAAGTGAGCCGCCGGGGCGCACCCACGGCCCTTCGTTGATCGTGACGACGACCTGATCGACGTGATCCCGCACAGACCGGATGGAGTAGGCGATATACTCCTCTTCGTTGAAAACCGAATAGACCGCCGCGATCTTCATGGGGGTTGCAGGCGGGAACGCTCCCAGTACTTCGCCCACTTCAGCAGTTCAAAACCCGCGTAGAGCTCCGCGAAGACCAGGCCGTGCAGTCCTTCCCGGTATCCCGCTTTTTTGACGTAGCTCTTCCAGAACGTCTTCCAGGGCATCCGCCACAGCAGTCTCCAGAGGCGCCGATCGGGCGCCGTGCCCAGCGTGCGGCAGAGCTCTTCGGCCTGCAGCGACGTGTAGCGGTTGTGGCGTCCCACGAACACCGAGAGGCGCTCGCAGGGGTGATGCTCGATATCGGCGTTCAACTCGCCGATCGTCCCCTCGACGCTCGGCCGCTCATGGACCAGCCCCTCGTAACGCGCCCGGCCGCGACGGAGCAGGTTCGGCACCGCATAGTACCATCCTCCATAGCGCATGACCCGCCCCAGCAGGACGCTCCGGCGCCGGAACTTATAGGCGGCGTGAGAGGGTTTCTCCCGGAGGACGGCGTCAACCGTCGCGTGGAATTCCTGCGTCACGACATCATCCGCGTCGATCTGGAGGACCCAGTCGCCGTGCGCGTGCGACAGTCCCAGGTTCCGTTCGGTCGCAAAACTGCCGTCAAACGCGTGAGAGACCACCGTCGCGCCGAAGGCCCGCGCGAGCTCCGGAGTCCGATCCTGGCTCTCCCCGTCCACCACGATGACCTCGTCGGCCCACCGGACGCTCGCCAGGCATCGGCCGATTCTCTCCTCCTCGTTCTTCGTCAAGATCACCACGGAGAGCGTCTCGCGGTCTCGCGCCATCCCTGCGGGTTGGCCAGCCGCTCGCGAAGACATGCCGTGCACCGGTTCAACCGATCCGAGCGGCTGGGGCTGCGCGAGAGTGAGGCCCGCCTCCCACCACTTGGCCCATTTGAGAAAATGCGTCCACGCGAAGAGCGCCGCAAAGACGAGGCCGTGCAGACCTTCGCGGTAGCCCCCTTGCTTCACGTAGGACTTCCAAAAGAGCTTCAGGGGTCGAATCAAAAGCTGGTACCGCAGCGCACGCTCCGTCATGGTCCCCTGGGACTGGCGCAGCAGCCTCGCTTCGACATCCGAATAGAAGTTCTGCCGCTCGAGGAACTGCGTGAGACTCTGGAAGGGGTAGTGCTGAATCGGTTGGGTGAGCTCCGCCACCTGACCGTTGACGGCGAGCGTCTCATGGACGCTGTGCCCGACATACCGAGCCGCGGATTTCCGAAACAGCTTGACGCCATTCCACCCCCATCCGCCGTAGCGCATCTCGCGACCGAGGAAGATGTTCTGCCGTCTCACACGGTACGCGACGATGGGGCTGGCCCCGCCTACCGCGTCTCGCCCGGTGGGGCTGGCGCGTTGGATGGCGCTGCGGATCTCCTCCCCCAGCGCGGGTGAGACGACCTCATCGGCATCGAGCTGGAGGATCCACTCCCAGGACGCCGCATCGATTCCGGCGTTGCGCTGCTGGTCAAAATCGCCGCCGGAGCGGCGTGTGATCACCGTGGCCCCGAACGCCCGGCACAGCTCACGGGTCCGATCGGTGCTCTCATCGTCTACCACCACAATTTCATCCACCCAGCCGAGGCTCGCCAGGCACGCCGGGATTCGTCCTCCCTCGTTCTTCGCCAGGATGACGGCGCTCAGTCTCCGACACATCTACGTCTTCCTGGCGTTCATGGGATCGCCGTAGCTCGCCGTCACCCTGCTCGCGTCCCGCTGGCGCCAGAGGCGCTTATACTTCACGTAACTGTGCCACTGGTACCGGGCGGCCATTCGCGCGATGAACCACCCCAGCCGCCCCTCGCGGAACCCCTGCTTGCCCACGTAGGTCCGGACGAAGCGATCGCACGTCCGCCACAGCGCCTTGGCCAGGCTCACCCCTCGGCCCTCCGCGACCCACTTCTCGGCTTCCAGCGTCGTCTGCCGGTCTACCTTCTGCAGGAAGTCCTGTTCGTCCCGGTAGGAAAAGTGCAGGAGGTCGTAACGGGTCTGCCCACAGGAGCCGCTGCCGATCGCGCGGGGATGGACGGTCGTTTCCTCCCACCGGAACACGGATTTCTGGAATAGTTTGAGCTGCGCGCTCGGGTACCAGCCTCCGTAGCGAATCCAGCGGGTCCCGATGTAGTTCCGCCGAGGAATCGCGTAGAGCGGATGGGCGGCGCCGTTTTCGACCAACGCCCGGATCTCCTCAGCGAGCGCCGGGGTCACCCGTTCATCCGCGTCCAGGCTCAAGATCCACTCGTGCTTGGCCTGGGCATGGGCCCAGTTGCGATGGCGCCCCTCGATGTCCATCTTGCGCCTGAGGACTCGGCCGCCAAGCGATTCGGCAATCTGCACGGTGTCGTCCGTACTCTCATCATCGATCACCAGCACCTCATCGGCCCAGCGCACACTCTGGATGCAGTCCCGGATCCGGCCGGCTTCGTTTCTGGTCAGGATGACCACGGAGAGCGGGATCGGTGTGTCCATCAGCCTTTCGAGGCGTAGACGACTATCACACCGCCTCGGCCGCGCCAACAGGCGAAGGCCTCCGCCATCTGGTGGGCGCACTTCCCCAACCAGCTCTTGCCCAATTCCTTGCCCTGGGTCTCCCGCATCTGGCAGCGCCGGCTCTCTCGCCACAACCCCCACGAGCTGGGATCGTGACGAATCGCGCTCACCGCAAACCCGTGCCGTTGGAGGAGTGCGGTGATCGTCTCCGGCGAGAAGTGGTAGAAGTGCCGTGGCAGCTCCAGGCCCAGCCAGTACGCGCCAAACCTCTTGGCGCTCATGCTGGCGATGTTCGGGACCTTCAGAATGACTACCCCGTTGGGATCCAGAACTCGATGCATCTCGTCGAGGGTCGCTGCCGGGTTCGGCAGGTGTTCAAAGACATGGGACATGTGGATGGTATCGAACGCCCTGTCCGGAAACCGCGCCTCCTCAAGGGTCCCTCCCCGCACATCAAGCCCGTAGCGCTCCCGAGCTGCCCGCGCAGCCGACTGGCTCCGTTCCACGCCGGCGACGGTCAGGCCGCATCGGCGCTGGTAGGCGAGATCCCCTCCCGTCCCGCAGCCAAGATCCAGGAACCGTCCGCGACCGACATAGGGCACCACCTTGACATCCTTTCCAAGGAGCCGCATCCGAAGCCACAGGGGCCACAGGGCAAGCCGCAGCACCAACCGCCTGGCCCCTCCGCTTGGACAGGGGTATCCGAAGAAGGCTTGCCGAAGGCCTCTCTTCGTCCACCACTCGAGCCTCTGCCCTATCGCCTTGAGACCCCTGGGTGGCGGGGACCCGGTGGGCTGATAGGCGTAGTAGTGCTCCGGATAATAGGCGTTAAGCCGCTCGGCCGTCGGCCGAAGGTTCTGGAAGTGGAGTCCGCAGCCCTGACACCTCACCACTTGGAACCACACGCTCGGATCCCCTCGAGGGTCCCGATCCGGGGCCGCGACCACCGGCGCTGTCCTGTTTGATCCGCAGAGGATGCACCCCACGGATTCAAACCCCTCGCTGGGCTGATCCATGAGCCGCCGCGCCATCACCGGCGCAGGCATCGGGATCGGTGCTGCCATCGCTTCACCAACTGCGCGTCATCGCCCAGCGGGACGACATCGGCACCATGCAGCCATTTCAACCGCGCGACCCGCCGTTCCCACCGCTTGGTGGGAGCCACGATGATGTCAAAGGGCTTCTTCCTCCGCTGCAGGATGAATCCGAGCGTCGCCCACGGCGCGAAGGCCGCAGGGACGGCATGCCAGTGGACATCGATATGTGGCACCAGGCCCACAGATCGAAACAGCACCTCAGCACTCACGCCAGAGGGCATCGGAGAGTAGACGTAGACCAGGGTGCGCTTCCGCGCCCACTGGATCATCTGCTCAAGCCAGGGACGGAGCTCGTCGGACCCCGGCACCACCGGCTCGAAGCGCGGCCAGGCGAGCCGGATCCTCCGACCCCATCGCTCCTCGCACCACTTCCGGTTCTTTGCAAAGAGCGCCTCCCGCTCCGGGAGGTGGCGCACCGATTGATGCTCCGCGTGGTACACGTAGGAGGCTTCGGCGACGACGCACTGGAACCCGGCCTGCTGGGCCCGCGCGGAGAAGTCCTCATCTTCAAAGAACGCCCGTTCCACCTCCTCGCTCAAGCCGCCGATCCGATCGATGACCGCCCGCTTGATGAGTATGCAGTAGCCGATGCACATCCCTACTTCCGTGTAGACGCCGTGGAGCGGCCGGAGGCTGTCCGCGTACTCTTGCAACGACTCCCCGCGCGACGGGCGATTGCCGAGCGTGCTGCTGGACGGGTTGACGACGCCGATCTCTCGATGGGTGCCGGCCACGTCGATCAGTTCCTCCAGCCAACCCTTCGTGAACAGGAGATCATTATTGAGTAGGCAGACAAACGGCGCCGTGGAGGCCTGGATGCCGCGGTTCATGCCCTTCGGGAAGCCTTCGTTCTGCTCGTTCTGCAGGAGGGTGACCTCGGTGATGTGGCCGCGCGGCGTGACCGTCCGCAAAAAGGCGCGGACCTCCGGCTCGCTCCCATTGTCCACGATGAGCAACCGGCACGGGACGCCGGTGGACGCGAACAACGTTTCGAGGCATGGCCGCGTCTCCTCGAGATGGTTCCAGCTCAAGAGCACCAGATCACACACGGGCGTGTCACTCATCTCACACCGGATTCCCCTCCCGGCTGGCCCACGGTGAGGGTCGGCTGGCGTGACACCGTCGCCAGGAGCTGCTCGAGGCGGCGGACGTACGTGTGCCGCGCCCGCACGACGTGGGCCCCCTCCTGCGCGATCGCCTGCCGTTCGGCTGGATGCGCCAGGTAGTACTCGATGAGGTCGAAGAGCTCCCGCGGGCTCCGGTAGAGGACGAGGTGGCGGCGATCCTCCAGACCCAGACGACCCAGATCATCATGGCGAAGCTGGTTCGTCACGAGGAGCGTCTCCGCGGCCAGCACCTCGAAGATGCGCATATTGACATCGTCGTGGATCGAGTAGTTAAACCCCACCCGCGCCCGCCGGTAGATCGAGGCCAACTGGGCATGGTCAGCGGGACCGATGAAGCTGTTCGGGTAGCGCTCCCGGAGCGCCTGGAGATAGAATTTCCTCGGGATGCCGCCGTCGGTCCCGACGAACGCGACATCCCAGACCGGCGAAGCGGCAGCCTCGTCAGGCGCCCCGTGGATGGCTGGGTCGCACGCCAGCGGCAGCCATGCGCCGTTTCGCAGCCGGCTGGCCGCCTCCGCCTGCGCGCAGAAGACCACGTCGTACCGTGAGGCGATCCGCCGAATCTTCTTCCAGCTATGCGGAAGGTGCGTATCAATCGCGAAGAACACCCGCGGCCGAAGGCCCGCGGGCAGCCCGACAAGGTAGTCACCTCCATGATCGATCCGCAGGTACACGTCATAAGCGGCCGTCAGTCGAGCCGCGTCGCGCAGCGAGCAGTGGTCATACGCAAGCCCCAGCGTTCGGCAGGCCCGTTCGAAATACACCCCGGTCGTATCCGCTCGGGGCTTATCGAAGATCAGGGCGATCCGCATCCGTCCCGCTCCGGCCGTCCCGTGGGTCACTGGCCCCGTCGCTGAACCTGCGTCCACCAGGCCGCCCGTGTGATCGGCGCCGAGTCCACGGACAGTTCGTACCCCGCATCCCCCCATTGCACCAGCGTCAAGGGCACTCGCACCAAACCGCTCACCCGCGACAGCCGCCGGTACGAGCGGGGATTATCCACCAGGAGGGCGCGGAGCTTCCCCGTCAGCCACAAGCCGAGCACAAGCGCGCTCACCACGGGCCAAAACAGCGTGCGCGGGAGGCTGATGATCCGGATGTGGGGCCATGGCTCAATGAGGCTGCGGACCGCGCGGTCGAGCCGACCCTTGATGATGTGGAGGAACTCCATGCCCTGCGGCTGCAGTTCGAGCGAGCATTCCCTGGCAGCCTGCCAGCCCCGCTCGACGAGTGAGAGGACCACCGGCCCAGCTTCACCCCGTACCACAGGAAGCCCCGCGTGTGAACGTGGGGAGGAATGTGCCTGGAGCGCGAAACGTATTTCTGGAAGCCCCGGCTGTGAAGCCGTGGTACGGGGTTCACGCATGGCTCGGTTCTGCCCTCGGCTGTAACGCCCTGCCGCTCAAGAGGGCTCCACACGCTTCGATCACTTCCTCTGGCATGATGGTGGTCAGGCAGGCGCGCTCATACGGACAGGGGGGGAGCTTGAACTGGTGGTAGCAGGGACGACAGGGGAGCTCCTCCTTGCAGACAACCTGATGATAGTGGACTTGAGGGTATGGGCCATAGACGTTGGGATCAACCGGTCCAAAGATCGAGACCGTCTTGACTCCCTGGCTGACCGCAAGATGGAGGGGTCCGCCGTCGTTGCAGATGACGAGCTCCAAGCGGCCCAAGAGGCTGACGAATTGCCCGAGCGTCGTCTGTCCGCTCGCATCCACGGCCGGGCAGTGCATCAGCCGGGCGACCGTCCCGCACGCCGACTGATCCGACGGCTCCCCGAAGAGGATGAGCCGCGCTCCAAAGCGCTTCACGAGGGCATCCCCAACCGCCGCGAACCCCTCGAAGCTCCATCGGCGGAACGGCGCGCTGATGCCCCAGCTGACGCCTCCGGCCGGCACCATCCCGACGAGGGGATGGCGGCCGTTGAGGTTGTGCTCCTCCAACCACTGGTCGGCCCATCGCTCATCCTCCTGGGACGCCTGCAGCTCCAGGGAGTGGTCGAGCAGCTCGATCCCCAGAAAGCGCAGCAACCGGCGATAATACTCCACCACGTGGAGATCGTGGTAGCCGTCAATCGTGAGACGGTCGGTCAAAAAGCGTCCGCGGGTGCGATAGTGAAAGCCGACGCGGCGGGGGATCCGGAGCAGCTTCAGGATCAGGCTATACCGATCCCCCAGCGAGAGATCAATGGCGAGATCGATACGCGCCCCGTGAATGCGGCGCACCAACCTCGCCACATGAGCCGCCCCTCGCCACCATGAGGAGCGCCACAGCTCCACGACCTCGTCTTTCTCGTACACGAAGAGCTCATCCAGGTGCCGGTTCGTTTGGAGAATCCGCTCAGTGCGCCGGTTACAGAGATACCCCAGACGGCTGTGCGGGAAGGCCTGACGCACGGCGCGGATGAGCGGCGTAGTAAAGAGCACATCGCCGATGCCAAACGGATTGACGAGCAGGATGCGACGAGGCACATTCGAGGTCATTGTTTGGTCTCGAGCATCTGCCGAAGCGCTTCGAATACTTCCTCGACGGTAATCGCCTCCATCGAGGCTTTCCAGATGACCGCATGGCCTTCCCCCCACGGCCCCCAGCGGCGAGGGCCCGTGGCCGGACTCGACGCGCCAAAGAGCACGAGGGTCTTGGTCTTGACCGCAACGGCCAAGTGAACCGGGCCGCTGTCATTTGAAACGAGCAGCCTCGCGCGCGCCAGCAGGGCCGCGAGCTGATTGAGCGTCAAACGGCCGACAAGATTCACCACTGGCAGCGCTGGTGGGATAATCGCATCCGCTTGGTGACGGTGCTCCGGACCCCCGATCACCACGACGCTGAGGGGGACACGCTCTCCCACCTGCTGGATCAACGCTGCGAACCGAGTGGCCGGCCACTCTTTGAGAGGGTTCGAGGTCCACGGGTGAACCGCGATAAACGGCTCTGACTGCTGAATCCCCTGCTGCTCAAGCAGTTGGAGGACTTCGAGTTGCTCGCGCTCAAGATGAGGGACGGGCCACTGAGGGGTCGAGGTCTGGAACCCAAGCCTTCGCACTAAGTCAAGATTATACTCGGCTTCATGGCGTTCGCCAAGCGCTTTGCGGTCCTCGAGGCGGTGCGTGAGGAGCCAACCCCATTTCCGGTTGTACCCGACCCGGACAGGGATGCCAGCCAGCCGCGCCGCCAGGTGCAGCTCCTTCATCGGGTTGGACACGACCGCGATGTCGAACCTGTGCGATCTGAGCAGGCACCCGACCTGGTACGCGCGGATCCACCACGCACGGTGAGCATCCTGAGGATACGGAATCACATGATCGATGATCGGGAAACTCGACATAAGCACCTGTAGATCCGGATGAACCAGCAAGGCGAGCGAGGCGTTGGGGAGGAATTGCTTCAGCGCAGCGATCGCTGGGAGGTTCAACAACGTCTCGCCAAGCCGATCGGTGCGGAGAAAGAGGATGTGACGCGCCCGCTGGATCGAAACCACAACACCCCCCTATGCCACGAGCTTCTGTCGGCTAACAGGAGAAGCTTGGGGTGCCGGGCTGACGCTCCTGCTGCTCAACCCAAGCGCCAGTCCTGCGAGCACCCAGAAGAGCGCCGCTTGGCGTAAGGCATAGAAGTTGGTGTCGACCGCTGACTGAACGGCAAACGCGAGGAGCCCCGCCGTCAGACCGGCAAGGACCGACTGATCGTTGGGGCGCAGGCGGCGCAGTTCGGCCACCACGCGCGCGAAGAATAGATACAGCAGCGCCAGGAACGTCAGGAGACCCGGGAGGCCCGTTTCCGCGGCAACCTGCAGGTAACAGTTGTGGGCGTAGCGCGGGAGCTGTTGACCTCCAACCCAATGGTCGAGGTAGTTTGCCATAAAGGTGTTCAGCCCGAACCCCAACACCGGCCGCTCGCCGATCATCTTGAGCGCCGCCTGCCACATGTGCCACCGGTCCAACATCCCGATATCAGACTTGGACACCACCGCCTTGAAGCGGCCCCCCAGAGACAGCACGCCCCCCCCGGTCAGCGCGAGCGTCATGAGGAGGATGAGCGCAGGTTTCCGCACTGCGGTCTTCAGGAGAATCATCACGAGCATCCCCACCCCCACCCCCAACCACGCCCCGACCGCTTTGGTCCTGACGAGGCATGCGCTTAGGAGCAGGAGCACGCCCCACAGCGGCCAGCGGCTGGCCCTGCGGCGGACCGTTGCAAAAGCGAGCAGGGTTGGAATGACCACGATCAGGTACGTCGCCAGATCAATGGGATTTTCATAGGGGCCGGTCATTCGGCTGAAGAAATCCAACCGGTGGGAGGAAAAGAACCCATTTCCATATCGCTCCTGAGTGAACGCCTCAATCAACACGAACGTCGCAGAATACACGAGGATCCTCAGGCTTCGCCTGACGACCATGGGTTGACGAGCGACATCGGCGACCATCACGAAGAACAAGAGATACTCGAGCCACTTGCCAACAAATCCTTTGATGCTCAACCACGGGGAGGTGCTGGACACGATGGAGAGCGCACAGACGCTCAGGTACGAGATGAGCGCCCATGCCAGTGGGTGGAGTGCGGGGCGCAGCCAGAGCGTATCGGTACGCGTTCGGGGGTCGAGCCGCTGGAAGATCCACCCGAAGAAGATGAACCCGAACAAGATCTCAACCGCGGCTTTCGAAAACGGCAATAAAAAAAGCAGCGCATAGAGGCTGCCTTCTTGGACCCTGTTCCCAACCTTTCCTAACCGCACAGTCATCCACGCAAGCCCTCACAGAACCACACCACAGAGGCCACAGAACGAATCCCACAGAGACACAGAGCACGTTTGTCGACACGCCTCTGTGCCTCTGTGGAATTTCTGCCACACAGCGTGGCGGATCCGCCAATTCTGTTGGCGGACTGTGTTTCTGTGGTGTGGGTTATACGGCGTCAGTCACGTCCGCCGTCACCATTTTCCAGGCGATGCCCCGAGGCTCGCAACACTGGCGCACGTGTTGAAGGAGATCGCCCGGCGGATCGCTGATCGCAATCAGGACTTCACGCACGCCGTATTCCGCGAGCACCGCTGCGAGCCGCTCCCGCGTCCCCAGCACGCGGACACGGTGGAGCTGGTTGCCCTGCTTGCGCCAATCATCGTCAAGAAAGCCAACCGCTCGGCGCGTGCCTCTGCCTTGAAGCCTGAGGAATCGCAACACCCGCTCCCCAGTTTCACCGGCTCCGAGAATGAGGACCGGAACGCTTTCCTGGTTGCTCGCGGCGCTGATCCACTCATCCAGCACGCGCTCAACCACCCGTGAGCCCCCGATGGCGAGTAAGCAGAGCATCCAATCGATGATCAACACGGCGCGGGAATATCCTTCAAAGCGCCAGAGGTAGAGGAGCGCGATGGACGACAGGATGGAGCCGAGCGACACCGCTTTGAAGACCGCTAAGAGGTCGGAGAGATCTGGATACCGCCAGACCCTGCGATAGAGCCCGCAGCCCGCGAAACAGATCAACTTGCCCACCAGGATGATCGGGAGGGAGCGGACCAGCAGCGATTGGAGGTGGCTCGTCAGCGCTCCCTCAAACCGCAAGAGATGCGCGAACACATAGACGCTGCTCACGATGCCGAAATCGACCAAGACCTCGACCAGCCGGCGCTTGTGCAGCAGCATCGTCTCAATCAGCGTCACCGGAGGGCTCCCCATCCTGGCGGCCGGCGTTTCGGCGGGTTGCAAGCGGTACACGTTCACCCGCGCCAGGTAGCGGCCGCACAGGATCAGTCCGACAAGGACGAGCAGCCACATGGCGATCGCCGGAAGAGGGCTGAGACGCGTCGAGAACACGCTCAAGCCTCCCAGAGCCGCGCTGGCCCCGTAGAGGACGATCACGGTTTGACGAGGGCTGAGCCCCAGAATCGCCAACCGGTGGGAGACATGGTCGATACCGCCGGCGAAGGGATGCAGCCGATGGAGCAGACGCTGCACGGTCACGAAACAGGTGTCAAAGATCGGCACGGCCAGCACGAGGGCGGGCACCGCCAAGATGCTGACGAGCTGCGTCGAGTGCGGTCGGCTCTCCATCAGGACCACCGTCGCCAGGCTCAAACCCAGCAGGTGACTGCCGGAGTCGCCCATGAAGATCTTGGCCGGAGGAAAGTTGTAGCGCAGGAAGCCCAGACACACGCCGCTCACGATGCCCGCCAGCGTCGCGACGACCCACTGGCCGCTCAGGGCGGCATGGAGCACGCAGAACCCCGCGGCAATCGCCCCCACGCCGGCCGCCAGGCCGTCCATGTTGTCCAGGAGGTTGAAGGCATTCATCACAAAGACAAACCACAAGACGGACAGCGGAATCGACACCCACGCCCAGGGGACGGACGCCAACCGGATGCCGCTGAGGACGATCACGCAGCCGATGAGCAGTTGGGCCAGCAGCTTGGCATACGGAGGAATTCGACGGAAGTCATCCACGAGCCCGACGACATAGACGAGGCTCACCCCCCCGAGCAGCGCCAAGACCGATCGTTCCCAGGGCACCCACAAGGCGGTCGTCGCGACAAACCCGATAAACATGGCGACCCCGCCCAGCCGGGCGACGACGCGCCTGCCCCAACGTGATTCCGCCGGCTTGACGATCCACCCAAACCGGACGGCGGTCAACCGCACCAGGGGGGTAAGCAGCAGGGTGATCACGAACGCCGTCATGCCAGCCAATCCGACTCGGCCGAGCTCTCTTGCTGTTTCGAGGCCCATCGACAGGCTGGCTATTTGGCGGGTGCTGGAAAGGGTTGGCGCATGCTGTCCACCACGCTCTGGATAATCTCCTCGAGATTCATCGTGGGCTGGAAACCGATCAGGCCGCGAACCTTGCTGGTATCCGGCACCCGCCGTGGCATGTCCTCAAACCCCTCTTCATAGGCTTCTTCATAGGGCACGTAGACAGCTCGCGAGGGGCTTTTGGTCAGACGGATGACGAGGTTGGCCAGCGCTTCAATGGTCACCTCTTCCTGGCTGCCCAGGTTGAAAACGTCCCCCACCGCCCGGGGATGCTCAATCAGCTTCACCAGGGCGTTCACCACGTCTTTCACATGCAGGAAGCAGCGGGATTGCTTCCCGCTCCCATGCACCACGAGCGGCTCTCCTTTCAGCGCCTGGCTGACAAAGCGGGGGATCACCATCCCATAGGCGCCGCTTTGTCGGGGACCCACCGTGTTAAAGAGACGCACGATGACCGTCGGCACCCCTTTCTCTTTCCAGTAGACGTGCGCCAGGATCTCATCGACCGCCTTTGACGTGGAGTAGCTCCACCGGCTTTTCAGCGGAGAGCCGAGGATGCGATCGGTGTCTTCCCGAAGTGGACCGTTCGTGTTCTTGCCGTAGATCTCCGACGTCGAGGCGATCAGCACCTTCTTGCGGTACCGATGCACCATCTCCAGGACGACCTCGCTGCCTCGAATGTTGGTCATCAGGGATTCGAGGGGCTTCTTGATGATAAGCTCAACCCCGACCGCTGCCGCTAGATGAAACACCACATCGCAGCGTTCCACCAGCTTATCGACCAGGGATTCGTTGAGGATCGTCCCCACGACAAAATGAAGGCGCGGGTGGCCGTCGAGGTGCGCGATATTCTCATAGTGGCCGGTGGAGAGATTATCGAGCACGGTCACCTCATGGTCCACCTGCAGCAGCCGCTCAGTCAAATGCGACCCGATGAATCCCGCCCCACCTGTAACCAACATGCGCATCCTTCTCTCCCTTTCATTCACCGACAGAGCCGCCATGTCAATCGTCTGAATGGTCTCCCCTTGACGGTTCGCTAAGCGGCGAGCCGCTGCACCGATTCCCGCCTCCGACGCTTTCGTGTAGCACAGGCGCGCCTCACCCGTCCGCCCCAACGCCTCTTCGCAACGTCACATATGATACCACGTCAGGGGTACCCAGCGGCGGTTCGGATCGCTCCGCGAAGCAGGTGTTCGAACGTCTGGAGGGCGCCGGCCGCGGCTTCATGGTCGATCCTTCCCCGATGCCCCCATCCGACCCGCCCCCCTGGCGGGTCCTGACCAGACCAACTCCTCATAGAGGACCGAGATATCACGGAGGAGCCGCTCGGCGTGATACACGCCGACCACATAGGCGCGGGCCGCTTGTCCGAGTCGACAGCGCAGGGCGGGATCGTGACCAACTCGGTTCAGGGCCGCCGCCAGACCTGCTCCATCTCCCGGCAAGACCAGGATCCCCCGCTGGGCAATGTGAAATCCCCGTTGAGGAATCAGGACGCGCGAATCCTCGCCGTCCGCCAAGAGCTCGCGAACCCCGCCGACGTCGGTGGCGACCACCGCACGCCCGGCAGCCATGGCCTCGATCAGTGAGACCGGCGTGCCTTCGTTCCATGAGGTGAGACACACCACATCCAATCCTTCGTACACCATGCGGAGATCCCGCTGCCATCCGGCAAACCGAACGATCTCGGACAGCCCTAAGCGCTCCGAGACGCGCTCCAACGCATCGCGGAGGGGGCCATCACCGACGATAATCCCCGCCACAGAACCTCCCGGCTGGTCTCGGACCATGCGGCGCAGACCCTCAAGAAACAGCTGGGGATTCTTGATCGGAACAAGGCGGCCAACGATCCCGAATCGCACCGGCGACGTGCCGTTTGGAACTGGGAGCTGCGCCAGCGCAGACAGATTGAGGCCAATCGGAATCACGCGCCATTGCTCGCTGCGACCGATGCCGTGCTTGAGCAACTCACGGCGAACCGCCTGGTTGACCGCAATGAGGCAATCCGTGTGGCGTGCCAACCATCGTTCGAGCATGAGAAAGAACCGGGAGAGCCACGGCGCAAAGTACCCGTCAAGGACATGGCCGTGGAAGGTGTGGACCAGGATCACCTTGGAACGACGGCGGCCTGGTCCCACCCGGTTGTACAGGATACCGGCGAGCCGACCGAGGGCACCGGCCTTCGCCATGTGCGTGTGAAGAATGTGCGGAGGGTCCTGCCAGATCATCTTGAGCAACCTGGCGAGCGACACCACGTCCTTCCACGGATGGAGCGCTCTGCCGAGGGTGTTCAGCTGCGTCACGCGCACATGCGGACCGTGGACACACCCGCTGAGATCGCCTTCCGTCGCGTCCGGCCGCCCGACCACCAAATGGGTGGTCACGCGATGGGGATCCAACTGGGTGGAGAGGATTGACGCGTGCACCGCTGGCCCGCCGATATTCATGCGGGTGAGGATCCGGAGGATCTTTAGAGGAAGAGGATTGGTCATCGCCACATCATCGCAAAACCCCTGACGAAAGACAGAGGCAGCTGTTGCAGCGGTGCGCTGCCGCTTGTGGTAGGATGAGCGCATGATTCGCCCTCTCCAAGCTCGAGATTGCGCGCAGGTCGCCGCCATCCATGTTGCCGCCCGCCCGGGTGACGTGCTGCCCGACCTGGGGGTGTCGTTCCTGACCAGCCTCTATGCCGCACTCCTGCACCGTCCCGACGTCGCAGCCTTCGTCTATGAGGAGCGCGGGCAGGCGGAGGGGTTTGTCCTTGGGTGCCTCAACGCTAGCCGCGTCATGCCGGCAGTCCTGCGACGGGCATGGCTGCCCCTGGGATTGAAGACATGTCTACGCTGTGTCAGCCATCCGCGGCTGATTCCACTTGCCCTCGAGACGCTTGCGTATCCCAGGCGCAGCCGATATGCGGGACCGGAGCTCATGGCGATCGCGGTCGATCCCTCCAGACAGGGGCGTGGGATCGGCACCCACCTGGTCGCCGCGTTGAGCGAGTGGTTCCGTGCGCAGGGATGTGCCCGCTACTGCGTGGCAGTGAAGGCGAAGAACGAGCCAGCAACCCGCTTCTATCGCAGACGGGGATTCCGCGTCATCGACCAACTGCGGATGTATCACGAGCCCTGGGAAGTCTACGAATGCATCATGACCCCCCAGGCTGCTCTGCCCGCGTCTGCCTTCCCCTCGCCTGCCCACCACTGACCTCATCGCCCGCATACCAGTACGACGGATCTGGTGTCAGCGGTCCGATGCACGTACCAACCCCATAGCGTCTGTCCTGCCATCGCCCAGACCGTGCACAGCAGCGGCACTGATGGGTAAGCCCAGCGTTGCTCAAACATGAACCACGAATGCACCAGGATAGGAAATGCCATCCAGAGCCCGGTCGCCGCCATCTTCCAGCGCGCCGCCCCTCGGTTGACCATGACCAGCATCACCCAGAACAGATACCCGAGCGTTGAAAGCGGACGCAACAGCGTGGTGTACACCCAATACGCAGGATGGGCTGGTGACCACTCGCGCTCGGCAGCCGTAACGTACAGGGCAAACCGCCGAATCGCCCGCGCAACAAACCGCCACGGGTTTTGGGTCAGCGTCTGCCACGCGAGGATCCGGTAGGCATCAAGCGGCGCAAGCCCCCGGGCTGTCACGAGTGTGTGCAAGATCTGCAGGTCGTGGACGGCAAGCCTGAGGACCTGATCGTCAATTGGATCCTCGCCGCGCTGGGTATACTTGAGCGCGTCAAGCTGGCGCTGCACGTCGGCAATATCCAGCATTGACGGACGATGACTGGTCAGGTGGACAAGGTCGATGAGTTTCCAGATACGCAGCTGACTGAAGTCGAGGTCGAACCGCCCTGCCCACAATTGCAAGGGTCCAGACTGGTTTGGAGGGAGCAGCGATGCCAACCCCCGCCAGCCAGAAACCGTCGGTTGAAGCAGCAGCAGTGGCAGGCTGCACAGCCACAGGAGCAGCGCGCTGTTGACCGCCCGCCTTATGAAAACCCCTCGGGAGAGGTGCAGTCCACAGAGCAGCAGCGTCACGAGCGGGAGGAGCACCAGGTATTCGGTGCGCGTAATACCCAGAAGTCCAAGGAGCAGCCCGAGCCCCATGAGATTCCAGCGCACGAGCGCCTCCGCAGGGACGTGGATGATCCTCAGGAAGACCCAGAAGCTGCTGACGAACAGTCCCATCGCCATCGTGTCTGAATACACAAGGTTCGCCCAAGCTGCGGTGTTGGGGATCACGGCAAACAGGGTTTGGGCGCTCCAGCCGACCATCGACGATCCGGTCAGCAGGCGCCCGATGTGCCCAATCGCAAGGATGGTGGTCAGGTAGAACAGCCAGTTGAACAGAAGCGCATTGACAACGGTGTCTCCCGGTAGGCTGCCTGCGAGAGCTAGTATCAAGGGGTAGCCGAGCGGCTTGCCGTTCTCGGCGGTGTTCCATAACGCTCCCGAGCGCAACGCCTCCGCGATCGCCATATACTGCCCGGAATCTCCGCCAAAAAACGTGCCACGCTCGATACGGAACACCACATGAAAGAGGAGCAGGTTCAGGATCCCGACTGCATACGGGATGCTTCGCCACGCCCACCGCCCAGGCCTGCGAGGACCACAGAACTCAGCCATGCGGGGTGTCCGGCTTGTCGGACCCTGGAGCAGGCCAGCGAGGCTGTCCAGCATGCAGCCACAGATCCAAGACGGTCCAGGTGTAGCTGAACAGCAGAACGGGCAGATTCGATTTGCTTCTGCCGCTGGGTCGCTGCCTGTAGAAGACCGGCGTCTCGATCATCGAGCAGCCCACCGCACGCGCGTGCCACAACAATCTAAAGAAATAGTCGCCGTAGCCGTGGAAAATCTCATCGTAGGGCAGACGCATGAGCCTGTCGCGGCGAATGAGATAGTAGCCGCACAGGTTGTCGCGCACGCCCATACCCAGGAGCGGACGGACGAACCAGTTGCTGTAGAGCCGGCTGCAATGGTAGCGCCAGCGGCTGGCCATCCCCCCGCCGTCGCAGAACCGCGAGCCGATGACCATGTCTGCATGCTGGCTGAGTTCAACGAGCCGCCCCACAATCGCGGGGTCATGATTAAAATCGCTATCCATCACCAATACATAGGCGCCCCGCGAGCGCTCCACCCCCTCCCTGACCGCCTTCGCCAGACCTCGGTCCCGTACACGGATATGGACCTGAACGGTGGAATCATCCGCGAACGCCGCCTCCGCTACCTGGGCGGTGCGATCCGGACTGTTGTCATCCATCAGGAGAATTTCGTGAGACACGCCGTTGAGGTGCCGTTTGAGCTCTTGGATCAGCGGCACGATGTTGTGCGCTTCGTTATAGGTCGGAAGGATCAGCGAGACCTGTGGCGATGCGACCTGCGGTGTCGGCATTATTGTTTCCGAAGCTCTAAGGCATCCCCTCGGGATGTTTTGACCGCTTGCTGGAGGGCGTTGACAATTTCCTCCACCTGCGGCCGCTCCAAATAGGGGCTGATCGGCAGCGCCAAGGATCGCCGGTAGAGATCCTCAGTAATTGGAAAATCGGATGGCCGGTGGCCTCCGCGATACATAGGGATTCGATACATCGGGGTAAACGGCGGCATCGTCTCGATCCCTACATCGATTAACTGCGCATGGACCTCTCGGGGGTTAGCGGTCTTCAGCAGCACGGCGTACCTCCACCAGACGTGGCCTGGAATCATCGCTGGTTTGTCGAGGGCGTCCTCCGGCAACAGCTCGTCATACCATCTCGCAATCTGACGTTTTGCTCTCAGGGTTTCCTCAAGGACGTCAATTTGCGCGACGCCGATGGCCGCGTGCACGTTCGAGAGCTCATAGCTAAAGCCCATCTCGGTGCTCTGGTAGCGGTCAAATCCGCCTGGGCTGGCCATCCCCAGCATGTATCGGGCGCGCTGGGCCAGCTGGGGGTTGTTGGTCGTGATCATGCCCCCGGTGCCCACGCCCAGGACCTTGTCCCCTCGGAAACTGAAACAGCACATGGTCCCGAGCGACCCCACCATCCGGCCATCGAGCTGCGCCCCATGCGCTTCTGCCGCATCCTCGATGACCAGGAGGCCGCGCGCCGAGCACAGCTCAAAGACTTGCGGCGACACCGGACAGCCATACAGGTGCACGGGGACGACCGCCTTCGTCCGCTTTGAGATCGCCTCTTGAACCCGCGCGGGGTCCAGGCCGAATCGCAGGGGTTCGATATCGACGATCACAGGTGTTCCGCCCACGAAGGTCACTGCGTTCAAGGTATCCGGGCAGGTCACCGCGGGGACGATGACCTCATCGCCCGGCCCAATGCCAGCCGCCCGCATCGCCAGATGAAGCGCGGCCGTGCCGCTCGAAGTGGCCACCGCATACGTGACGCCGCACACCGCGGCCCATCGCTCCTCAAACGTTCGCACCCAGCGACCAGGGCTCAGATAGCGCTCCTCCAGGACCCTGCGGATGTTCTCAAGGACCTTCGGAGAAATGAGCGGCTCAGTCGCACGATACCGCATCGTCGTCCGCTTACTTCTCGCCGGCCGGCCTTTCGTCTTTAGCATTGACAGCTTTTCCCCACGCCCGGAGCACGGTGAGACCGCGCACAAGGCCCTCCGCTGCAAAGATCGCCAACACAAGTTCCAGCGGGACCCGGTGTTTCAAGTTCATCACGATCACGCTGTGCGCGGCTGCTAACCCCAGGACCCCGGCAATGATCACCCCAGCTTCGTAACGCCTGGATTCGGTGGCCCGTGTCCAAAACCCCGCCAGCCCCACAAGCCCAAGGCTGAGCAGGCCGACATAGGCAATCTGGTAGATCAGTTTTTGTTCTGTCGTGTAGAGGAGGCCTGAATTGGGGGAGAACCAAAAAAACGTCTTGAGCCGCCCAAGGACCAGCCCGGCGAATCGGGCAGGCTGTTGGACGATGAACTGCCCCGCCGCCTCACGGAACCGATCGTACTGTTCAAGCTCCGATGCCCCCAGAATATGCCGTTGGAACGCCTCGTCCGCAACATAGAACACACGCCTGCCCTTGTCATCGGAGTACGTGCCGTTGGACCAGGGGTTGTTTCCCAGCCAGAACACGTGCGCGGCATCCGTCGTGACGGCCCATCGCCCCAGCACGCGATAATTCCTGATGAGCCATGGAGACACGACCAAGAGGGCGAGGATGAGCGAACAACCCGCCGAGAGCGCCCGCCGCGCGCGATGGGGGGCTGGTGCGCGAATAACAGCCGCACACCACGACATCGCCGCCGCGGCCAACAACGTTGCCCGTTGCCACAGCGCCAGGCCTGTCACGAGCCCCGCCACCAGGCTTTGGCGCCATCGAGCGCCCTGCCCCATGACCGCCACGAGCACCGCGCCGGTCGTTGCAATAAAGAGGAAGGCGTCCATGCTCAAGGGGTGGATGCGCTGTGTATCATAGAACACCAGAAACGGGTTGGCCGAGGCGATGACACCGGCGACGGTCGCCTTGGTGGCATCGCCAAGGATCCGGCGGGCAACGATCGCCACGCCCACCGCCGTAGCGACCCCAAACATCCCCTGAAACAGCAGTAATGGCAGCGGGTGCTCTCCAAACCACCGCGTCAGGATCGCCAAGAGCCCGATGTACAACGGTTCCTTCCAGGCGTGGTAGACGGCGCCGTATTGCTCAAAGGTGAACCCGCGCCCCGCATTGAGGTTGGCCGCGATGACGGACGGCTCAAGCGCTTGCGGGTGGAGCCCGCCGCACAGCGCGATAACCACGACCCGCGCCACCACCCCTGCCAGGATGATCCCAACCCAGGGTTTCATGTCCGCCACAGCCGCCACGTGGTCCTCGCCGCATAGAGCCATGTCGCCACCCCTGCTGCGCCCACCAAGATGACGCCGGCTAGGTGGACCTTCGTGAGCAGGTGGAGTTTCGTCGTGAGCGCGCCGCCACCGTAGTGCGCATTGAGGCTCCACTGCCAATAGGAGCCGATGAGAAACGCTCCGGCCAGCGCACAGTAGCCCATCGCCTCCAGGCGATTCACCACCAGCCAAAACGGGATCGCCCAGACCAGCCACTGGACGCCAAACCCCGGGCTCACCGTGTAGAGTCCGACCAGGAAGAGCAAGGCGGCCTCCCAGGGATGAATCCCTGTCCGATGCGACCGTCGCCACACCCAGCAGAGGAATCCGATGGTCCAGACCCAATAGATCGCCGGCCCAACGGCGCGGAGGAGCGCGTTCACCTGCGCCAGCGCGTTCGTGAGCCCGTGAAACCCGAGTGCCGCCAAGACGCGGGGGCCTTGCAGGAGCAGCATCGTATAGCCCCACGAGCCGTACGTCCAGGTCGGCGCGAGGAGCCGTTCGGGAGAGGCGCTCGTCAAGAACCACACGTTCATCAGCCCCACCATGGACCCGAAGCTCAACGCGATCACCCATCGGCGCGTGTCCCGCCGCAGCAAGAACGGCACGATCAGCACCCCGAAGTGCTGCCGGATGCCCGCCGCCATCCCCAGCGCCAGTCCCACAAGCCATCGGCTGTGCCGCGCGTCAAGCCAGAGGGCCAGCACGGCCGCGGCCATGGCGACCGTGTGGAGCTGGCCGTGGTAGACCGAGAGGAGGAACGTCACCGGGTTCACCAGATAGAGGAAGGCCGCCTGGTCTCCTCCCCGCGGCACCAGGCGTAGCAGGAGGGCGACGAGAAGGTCCGCCAGAATGGCCGGCGCCTTGATGAGAAATGCGAAGGAGAGCCCGGTCCACTGGGACGCCAACAGACACCAGGACGCCAGAAGGTAGTGTCCAAGCGGGAAGAACGACGGGTTGCCCCCGGTGCTGGCGGGATTCAACACATCTTCCCCGGCCAGGAACGACTGCGCTTGCTCCAGCGTTTGGGGAATGTCCGCGGTGGTCCCCCACAGGGACGCCACGAGGAGTTTGACCCCCGTGATCCCAACGAGCAGCAGCATCATGGCTGGCCATCCAGGAATCGCTGGGACCACAGCGAAAAACACAGGAGACCCCAGAGTTTATGCGACCCGTCTTCTTGTCCCGAGAAATGCCGACGGATCACCCGTTCGAGTTCGCGCCGCTCAAAGATGGTCAACAGGGAGGGCCGCGTGTCCAGCAGATGTTGCTCGACAAACGCGCGTCGCCCCGCCCTGAGCCACTGGGACGCGGGGATGTTGAACCCCGCTTTCGACCGGCGCCGAATCGGCTCGGGAAGCAGCCCGACGGTCGCCTGCCGAAGCAGCTGCTTGCCCGAATATCCTCTGCCCCGTTTGATCCTCGAGGGGAGCGAGGCGGCAAATTCCACCAGCCGGTAGTCCAAGTAAGGGGTCCGCGCCTCTAGGCCCCACGCCATCGTCATGCGGTCCACTTTGACCAGCATGTCATTGGGCAGGTAGAACCGTAGATCCGCGTCGAGGAGCCGATTGATGAGATCCACGCCGTTGGCCTGGGCGAGGAACGGCTCGTAGAGCCTCGCTGTCGGCGGCCAGTCGCCAGGGGATTTGGCCAGCGTCCGTTTCTCCTCCTCGGTGAAGATGACGCGCCACGAGGCGTGGGCGTGGGCCATGTTGCTTATATCCCCGTTGACGAAGCGGCGCAACTGCGACTCCACACTGGCCTTGCTCGTCGAGGGGGGGAGGGCGTTCACGAGCGGCCGTACGACCCATTCACGGACCGGACGAGGGACCCACCGATAGGCCTGAGCAACACGCGTCGCCAGATACGTCGAATAACCGCCGAAGAGCTCATCGGCTCCATCACCTGTGAGGACGACTTTGACCTTCTGGCGTGCGCGCTGGGCGAGGCGATAGAGAGCCAGCATCGAGGAGTCCGCGGTCAGCTCTTCACTGTGCCAGACCAGCTGCGGGAGCAGGTCGAGATCACCGTCCTCCACGACCTGCTCGTCGTGCTCGGTCCCCAGCGCCGCCGCGACCTGTCTGGCGTAGGCCCCTTCATCATAGGACGGTTCTCGAAAGGTCGCGGTGAAGGTCTTCACCCGCTGAGGGACGTGACGCTGCATCCACGCCACGACGGCACTGGAGTCCAGCCCACCGCTCAGGAACGCCCCCACCTCGACGTCGCTGACGAGCCGCAGCCGCACGGCATCCGAGAGGAGTTCGGCAAGATGCGCGGCAGGGTCTGCGCTAGTCGCAGCCCTCGGCTGGAGGTCCCAGTACGACGTTAGCTGCGTCGTGCCATCCCGCCGACACGTGAGGTGATGTCCCGGGGGCAACTGGAGGATCCCCCGGAACAACGTGAGCGGCGCCGGCGTGTAGTTCAATGAGAGGAAGTGGTGGAGTGCTTCCTCGTTCAGCGCCGGCGGCGCGGAGCAGACGGGAAGGATCCCCTTGATTTCCGAGGCGAACGCGAGGAACCCCGGCTGGAGCGTATAGAAGAGCGGTTTGACGCCCAGGCGATCGCGCACGAGCCAGAGCTGCTGATGTCGGACATCCCAGAGGGCGAAGGCGAACATCCCGTTGAATCGCTCCAGACACGCCGGACCCCAGGCCTGATACGCCGCCAGGATCACCTCAGTATCCGTGCGGGAGCGGAACGGGTATCCCGTGGCAGCCAGCTCGGCGCGGAGATCCTGAAAGTTGTAGAGCTCCCCGTTGTACGTCACCCACAGCTGTCCGTCAGCGCTGGCCATTGGCTGCGCGCCCGCTTCGCTGAGGTCCAACACCGCCAACCGGCGATGGCCCAGGCCGATCGGCCCCTCGACATGCCAGCCTTCCCCGTCGGGACCACGATGTGCCAGGGTGCGCGTCATCCGTTCAATGACGGCCTGCGACACCGGCATGCCAGAAAACTGGAAGAGTCCGGCGATCCCGCACATGGGTTAGAGCCGCTCCTTACGGAGCTGTGCGATCTGGTCGGAGAGCAACCCCACGGCGAAAAGCAACAGTGACGTCAGGAGGAGGAGGAGCGCCCCCACGCTGATCCCGCGGCCCGCCACGACATAGGGCGCTCCCCAAGCGATCCCCAAGAGGGCGATGACCGCGCTGAGGGGTACGAACACCCGCAAGGGGTCCAGCAGCGTGGCCATCCGCAACAGCAATAGGAACACGTCGAATCCGGTGCGGACGGTGACCCGTCCCTGGGAGGAGTTGGGTTGGACATCCACCGGGACGAACGTGACGCGGTAGCCCCGGTGGAGGAAGAGCACGAGGCTCGTCCCAGTGAAGGAATACCCGTCCGAGCACAGGGGGAGATACCGGAGGATCGCCTCGCGGCGATACAACCGTAATCCGCAGTTGAGATCTGGAATCCGCTGTTGGACCAGGTAGCTGCTCAGTCGCCTCAGCAGCCACTTCCCTGGCAACCGCCAGGGGGCGCTGTGGAGCCATCGCACCCGGCGTCCGGCCGCGAGGTCGACGTGCTCTGACAGCTCGAAGAACTTCGTGAGGTCGGTCACCTGATGTTGCCCATCGCCGTCCAGCGTGAGGATGAACACCCCTTGGGCAGTTCGGATCCCGGACTTGATCGAGGCCCCGTAACCGTGAGTGGCCTGGTGACGGACGACGGTCGCCCCTGCGACCTGAGCTGCCGCGGCGGTCTGGTCGCTGGAGCCGTCATCCACCACGATGATTTCCGCGAGCTCTGGATGCGCTTGACGCAGACGGGACACCACAGCGCCGATCGTCCGCGCTTCGTTATGGGCTGGGATCACCACCGAGACGTGCTGAGGCTTCACCATCAGGCCTTCGGGACGAACAACGGGTCCCGCCTCAAGCCCATTCGGTGGATGACCCACCTCAGGAGCGTCATCAGCGTCTGCACCCCATAGGTGACGCTGCGACGGAAGTTGATCGAGGAGGCCTCCGGCATGTACCGAACCGGAACCGGGACGTCGCCGAGCCGGAAGCCACAGTGGACCGCCTGAACGAGGAGCTGCTGGTCGAACACGAAGTCGTCCGAGTTGCGGTGGTACGGGATCGTTTCCAGGACGCGGCGACTGTAGGCGCGAAACCCGGAATGGAACTCGCCCAGGTTCTGCCCCAGCACGACGTTCTCGAGGAGGGTCAAGGCACGGTTGGCCAGGTACTTCCACCACGGCATCCCGTTCGCCAGCGCCTCGCGGCGCGTCCGGATCCGGTTGCCGAGCACGATGTCGCAGACACCGGCTTCGATGAAGCCGGTCAGCAACGGAACCAGGCGGCTGTCATACTGATAGTCCGGATGGATCATCACGATGATGTCCGCGCCCCGACGCAACGCCTCGTCGTAACACGTCTTCTGGTTCGCGCCGTAGCCGCGATTCTCGGGATGGACGATGACGGTCAAGCCAAGCGACCGCGCGATCTCCACCGTCCGATCCCGGCTGCCGTCATCCACCACGATCACTTCATCCACGGCGGCCGGCGGAAGGTCCGCGCAGGTTTGCTGGAGCGTCGCGGCGGCGTTGTAAGCCGGCATGACGGCGACGACT
Source organism: Candidatus Omnitrophota bacterium (assembly GCA_016193175.1). Taxonomy (GTDB): domain Bacteria; phylum Omnitrophota; class Gorgyraeia; order Aquiviventales; family Aquiviventaceae; genus JACPSQ01. The sequence goes on along the minus strand of JACPSR010000142.1, from coordinate 155,802 downwards.
TTCGCACGGCCGGTCATCGCGACTCCGTGTGGCGCCTTGATGGCGATCAGATCCATCCTCTCCACCAGTAGGCCAGAATGGCCACATACTCATGCATGATCCCGCCAATCTGCCCGATGCTCGCTCCCCGGCCGTGCCGGTAGAACTGGCTCGCAGGCACCGGCAGAGGCACGACGGAAATATCGGGAGCCGTTTTACGCCACGTCAGGATGGCTCGACGCATGTGGTAGGGAGCGCTGACCAGAAGAATAGAGCGCCAGCGTTCCTGGCGAAGGATCTTGGCGACGAACGTGATATTCTCATACGTATTGGCAGCCTTCGTCTCCAGCAGGACGGCTGAGGCGGGCACGCCATGATTGATCGCCAGCTCCTTCATCACTTCCGCCTCGCGAAAGACAAAGGTATAGCCGGAGGAGAAAATCATGCGCGGAGCTAGACCTTGCTGATACAGATCAACCGCTTGTTTGACTCGCTCCTGGTAGCCCCCACCCGCCTCTCCCGATTCACCCACTCCACCAGCGAACACCACGATGGCGTCCGCTGATTGCGGTGAGCCGACCATGCGGAGGGGCTCGGCGACCCACCAGATGAACGAGCTGTGAAACAACACGAGGTAGGCCGCGGCGAGTCCGAAGGCGAGCCGGACGACCCGTCGACGAGCGCTCCGATAGAGCCGGCGAAGCGAGGTGTCCCACTGGAGCCCCGCATCCCGGCGGGTCCTGAGCTGTTCATCGATCAGCGCGGACATCTGAGCAATGCGGGCGCTCCAGCTATTCTGTCGGGCAATCTCGATCCGTCGCGCGATGACCTCAGGTGGTCTGCTCTGAAACGCCTCTTGCAGCGCCCCAACGAACTCATCAAGATTGCGGACAATCGCCACGGCGCCGTGATGTCCGGCGTTAAACCGGGAGATTTCCGACAGATCGGTGGCCACGACCGGAATCCCCATCGCCAGATACTCGTTGAGCTTGGTCGGGTAGACATGGGCGGTGTACTCGCAGAGCCGGTAGGTGATGATGCCGACATCAAACCCCTTGATATAGCGCGGCACATGGGCGTGCGGTCTGGCCGGCAAGAGATGGATATTCGCATGCCGCGCCAAACGGGAGACGTCGGTCTGCGGCGGCCCCATGAGGACGAAACTGACCTGGGGCATCCGAGCGGCTGCGGCTGACAACAGCTCCTGATCCACCCATTGGTGAATTCCGCCGATATACCCCACCACCGGACGCGGAAGCGCTCGCAGCTCCTCTGGAATCTCATCAGGGCTCTTGCGGATCCGCTCGAACGTCTCGAAGTCCACCCCGAAGGGAAACAGGTGCACGCGCGTCGTGAAGCGAGCGGCCCGTTCCCGCAGCTTCTCCGACGTCGTAAACACGAGGCCGGCTTCACGGAAGAGCTTCGCTTCGCTGCGGCTGATCCGCCTCGCCTGCGGAGAACTCGACGCGAAATCATCGATGCAGTAGTACACTGTCAGCGCCGGCTCGACGTCCCGGATGAGCCCATGGATGAGCGGCGTCGGCAGGAAGGTCCAGAGGATGGGGTGGCGAAACCCCGTCGCCTGCATCCACCGATGCAGGGCTCCGAGGAGCAGGCGCCGGTTCACCCATCGCGCCAGGCTCGAATACGGAAACGGCAGCAGGATGGGCGCGTACACAAAAAGATTCTCCTGCACTTGGCGGAAGCCTTTGGTGCCTTTCCACCAGTTCAGCAGACGACGCATGAGCCGCGCCAGGTCCCGCAAGCCCGGCGCGCGCACCCCGGTGTTCTCGACAAACAGCACCCGGTTGCCCTGGCGCGCCAAGGCCGACATGATCTCCTGGTGGCCCTGCCAGATAAAATCCCAGTCGATGGACGAGAGGCACAAAATATCAGCGCGTGGCAACATCCTGCGCACTCACCGGCTCTGGAGACGACCAGGGGGCCGGCTGGCGCTTCGACACCAGAAACGGCCCGATCGCCAGATCATCGATGCCCGACCCAAAAAAGCACCGAATGGCATCCAGGGGGGAGCAGACGATCGGCTCGCCATCGACATTGAACGACGTGTTGAGCACGACCGGCACCCCCGTGATGGCTTCGAATGCCTTGATCACCTGCCAAAAGAGCGGCTGCTCCTGCCGGCGAACCGTCTGCACCCGAGCCGTGCCGTCCACATGGGTCACCGCAGGAATCTCATGCCGCTTCTCGACACGCACCGAATGCACGAACAGCATGAACGGCGAGGGGTGGGGGCAGTCGAAGTACTCCGCCGCGCGCTCTTCCACGACGGCAGGCGCAAACGGCCTGAAGGATTCGCGGTGCTTGACGCAGGCGTTGAGGAGATCCTTCATGTGAGGCTGTCTCGGATCGGCCAGAATGCTCCGCGCGCCCAACGCCCGCGGTCCCCACTCCATCGGCCCCTGCACCCACCCGACGATCCGTCCCTGAGCTAACAATTCGGCGACGCGCGTGGCGATGTCAGGGCATCGCTCATAGGACAGCTTTGAGGCGGTGAGGGCCTCTTCGATCTGCTCCTCGCTAAACGCCGGCCCCAGCAGCGCGTGCGTCATGCGCCAGGTCCGGGGCCGACCCCCCTGGCGATCATGCATCACGAGAGCCGCCCCGAGCGACGTCCCCGCATCACCGGCAGCAGGTTGGACGAACACGCGTTCAAAGGGGGAGCGTTTCAACAGCACACCATTCATCACGCTGTTGAACGCCACCCCGCCGGCCAGGCACAGGTTGCGCGCCCCCGTGGCGGCATGGAGCCGCTGCGCCATGTGCAGGACGACCTCTTCCAGCCGACGCTGCAGGCTGCAGGCGATATCCTGATGCCGTTTGGTGATCGGCTCTCCCGGCATCCTCCGCGGCCCGAACGCCCGACGCCATTTATCTGAGAAGAACCCTTCGGCTCCCAGATAGGTAAAATACGACCGGTTGAGCGTAAAGCCGCCGGCGTCATCTGTTCGGATGAGGTCGGCAAACACGTCGGAGAACGCGGGTTCTCCGTAGGCCGCCAGGCCCATCACCTGATACTCATCCCCGAAGCGAAACCCCAGATAGAGCGTCACGCTCAGGTACAGCAGGCCTAACGAGTGGGGGAATCGCACCTCGCCGAGCCGCTGAATCGTCGCGCCTCGCCCAACGCCCCAGGTGCTGGACACCCGCTCGCCTCGATTATCCATCGTCAGGATGGCGGCTTCATCAAACGGGGAAACGAGAAAGCTGCTGGCGGCGTGGCACAGATGGTGGTCGATGAACCGAATGCGGGCAGTACCGCTCGTCACCCGCTTGATCTTCTCCACCTCTCTCAACGTCGATAGGAAGGGGTACGCCGCCCAGCACGCATTAAACGCCGCGTACTTCAGCGCCCCGGGACGCACGAGCTCGCCGAGGTTCAGGGCGAGGTCGGTCGCGTACATCTTCCACGGCTGGAAATTCAACCCCACGGCCGAGACATCGGACCACGCGATCCCGGCGTGCTCCAGGCAGCGCGCGATCGCCCGGTGGGGAAACCCCTTGCCGTATTTCACGCGATCCAGGCGCTCCTCTTCGACCGCCATCACCACGCGCCCATCCTGCAGCAACGTCGCGGAGGGATCGTGGGCAAAGCCTGTGCTGATCCCGAGAATCCACATCACCGACTCCCGGCCAGCAGACACCGGTAGGCCTCGAGGCAGCGTTCGGCGGTCTGTCGGATGGCAAAACGCGCCTCGACGGTCTGCCGGGCCTGACGGCCCATCATGTCGGCGCGCACCGGATCGGCCAACAGGTCCTCCAGGGTGCGCTCCAACGCCTCTGGATCTTCGGGCGGAACGAGCAGCCCGTTGACACCATGCTCCACAATCGTGTCGGTTGAGCCGTCCAGCTTCGTCACGACACACGCCAGACCCGAGGCCATCGCCTCCAGGAGCGCATTGGGCAGCCCCTCGCCGGTCGAGGGCAGCACGAACACATCCGCAGCCCGGTAGTACTGATCAATCCGATGCGTCCGTTCAATGAACACGGCGTCGCGGTCCGCGCTGAGTGCTTTGATCCTCGCGTGAATCTCAGGCCCGAGGGCGGGATCGACCTCATACCCTCTGGGCTGCGTGGCTCCCACGAAGACGAGGGTCGTCGCGCGCGCGCCCGTGTCGCGCTGCCGCAGACGCCCCCACGCTTCCACGAGCACCTGGGGGCGCTTCCGCGGAGAAAACAGCCCGACAAAGAGAATCAGCGGCTTCGTCTCAGGCAAGCCGAGCGCCCTGCGCAGCTCAACGCGTTCTCCGGCCTGAGGCGGACGGAACCGGCCAAGATCGACGCCGTTGGGGATGAGCCAAAATTTCTCCTGCGGCAGGCCGAAGGTGTCATGGAGCTGTCGAAGGCGCGGGCTGACGCCGAAAAACGCATCGACATGGGTGTAACACCACCACCGCAATCGCCCCTTGGTCCGAACCGAGGCCGGGTCGTCCTCCCCCACCAGCGTAAGCTTGAGCGCCAGGTGCTTACGGAACAGCCTAGAGAGAGCCAGCAGCAGCATGGATTTCTGCGAGAATCCGTGAAGGTGCACGATGTCAAACCGGTGGTGGGATCGGCCGAAGAACCCGATCAGCCGCATCGCGGCCGCGAGCTTCGAACGCCATCGCATGACATCAATCGGGATGCGGTAGACGGGAACGCCGTCGACCTCATCACGTCTCGGCAGCGAGTCATCTCTCGTCGTGGTGAGCACGATGACATCCGCGCGATCCCGAATGGCCTGGATCAGCGTACGGCACTGCAGCCCGCCCCCGCTGACTTCGGGATAATACGCCCCGGTCACCATGAGCACCCGTGGAGCGCACATCGTCGGCGTCAGCGAACGACCTCCGTTGCCCCCACCTCCGCCGGCGCATACCCCAAGGCCCGGCCGCCGCCGCCGACCTGACCCCACGCCGGATCCATGGTGATGCGCTCCAACTCCGCTTCGTGGAGCCAGGCCTCGACCTCCTCCCGCCGGTAGTACTCCTGCAGCGGGACCGAGAGCCCGTCGAACCAGTCCGTGTGGAGGACGGAGAACGGGTAGCGGGCGTGGAAGGTGAACGGCAGCCGCTGCGCCAGCGGCCGCGTCAGGGCGAAGCGGTTCAGGAGGCGATAGGGGAGGATCCAGCAGCCCCACTGCAGGGCCGCACAGCCCAGCGAGACGCCGTGCAACAGCCGGTACGGGAGTCGGGTCGTGAGGGCACGCAGCAGGGTGAGGAAGGCGATCTGGCGGCCGCGGCCGCGGGAGTACATCCAGATGAAGATGGGAGATCCCGGACGGACCAGGTGTGTCAAACGAAGCAACCCCTGTTTCGGCTTCGGCAAATGGTGGAGCACCCCAATGCTGTAGACGAAGTCGAGTGAGTGGTCCGCGATCGGCGGATGGAAGATGTCGCCTTGGATGAGGTGAATGGTGGGGAGCTGCCGGGTGTTCTCGCGCGCCGCCTCGACCGCTTCGCTGAGGTCCATCCCGATGACCTCCGCCCCATAGGTGGCGGCGTAGTGGAGCGAGCGGCCGAAGCCGCAGCCGGCATCCAGCCCCACCTTGCCGCGGAAGAACGCCGGGTCGATGGGGTGGATCGAGTCGCGGAAGATCTGCTCCCAGTGGGGCAGCATCTGCTTGAAGGTGCGCCACTGGTAGCTGTAGCTCTTGAGCGTCCGGCGCTCGGCCTGCCACCACCGGTCCTGTTGGGGCTGCGCGCAGCGCGCCAGGAAGGGGGCCATCGGCTGGGCGTAGCGCTGGAAGAAGTCCCGGTGGTAGGGCGGGGACAAGTGCGCCAGGGGATCGGGTAAGAGCCGCGGGATGCCGTTGATGATCGGGAAGACCCGGCTGCAGCGCTGGCAGGTCAGCCGGCCTTCTTCGATCTCAGAGGCTTCGACGAACACCTCGAGTCCGAAGACGCCGTGGCACACGGGGCAACAGATGAGGTCGAGCAGACTGCGTCGCATCGGGTTAGGTCTGTCCCTGCCCGGGACGCACGGAAAACGGCGCACCTCCCGGCCACGCGAGTCCCATCAGGCTCCATCCGAAGAAGCAGGCTGTCTTGGGCCGCACAAAGCCTTGGGCCAGTGCGCGCGCAAAATAGGGACGGGCCGCCGCAGGATCGCGCAGCCCGCGAAACAACAACTCCCCCCATATCGCGTGGAGCATCCCACTCAAGCGGTACCGGGCCGCGAAGGCCTCCAGGTCACCACCCACGCGGGCCAGCAGATCGTAGGAATCCTCGCCGAAGCGTGCGCGCTCATGCGCGAATGCCAGCGCCACCCCCCCATACTTCAGCTGCTTTTCTCGCTGACTCGTGTAGACTCCGTCACGGCTGACCCTCCACTGCACCAATCGCTCCGGGAGGTTGTCCACGTCATAACGCTGCACCATCCGCAGCCAGAGATCAGTGTCCTGCGACACGCAAAAGACTTCACGATATCTCCCGACGGCCTCATACGTTTGCCGCCGCATCATGATCGAGCTATGGACCATGGTCGCCTTGAGCGTCATCAGCCCGCGTCGGACGCGCGCGATCCCATGCCGCATCGGCATCACGCCAAGCACCCGTCCCTCCTCATCAATGATCTCGGTCGCACAGCCCAGCGCGCCGACAGATGGGTGCGCGTCGAAATAGCGCAGTTGGCGCTCGAAGCGTTCAGGATGCGAGAGGTCATCCGCATCCTGGCGCGCAAGGTAGGCGCCCTGCGCCACGCGCATGGCCCGGATCAGTGAGGCCGTCTGACCGCGGTGTTCCTGCTGAATCACTCGGAGCCGCGAATCCTCATCGCTCAGGCGTGACAGGATCTCCGGGGTGCGATCTGTTGAGCCGTCATCTACCACCATCAGTTCGAAATCGCTGAAGGTCTGTCTGAGGACGCACGCCAACGACGCCTCGAGATGGCGCTGCCCATTATGGACCGCAACAATCACGCTCACACGAGGAACGCTCATCACGTCGTGCGGGCCGCTTCGCGTCGCAGGCGCAGCAGGGCCTTCACGCGCCTCGCGAGGCGTTGGCTGTCAGTACGCCAGGCATCCCATCGATCGAACGCTCGAACCTCGCGCGGGGAGTACAACTGCGCAAGCGTCAGGGCCCCGAAGGCTTCCCCTTTCAGTAAGACCATCTTGTGCGGAACCTTCTCGCCAAAGGCCGTCTCATCCCAGGCCATGGGATCAAGGATCTCCCAGGCCTCCGCAGGCAGTCTGGGAGCCAGCTCGCGGTCGAAGAAGCGTTTCACCCCGTAGCCTTTTCTCTCCGTGTAATCATCCAGAAGGAAGCTGCATCGTGGATTGGCGATCCTCAGCGCCGCCACAAAGTCATGCTTGACGGTTGCATAGTCATGGCCGCCGTCGATAAAACAGCAATCAACGCGCGGCAGGCCCTCGCGTCGCCACCGCCGCATCACCGATCGCGAATCGCCGGTCAGACACCGGATGCGCTGGGTCCATTCAACCGGCACGTGCTTCGACCATACCTCCTCCAGCGACGCGTGGATGTGCACCGCCCCGGCGCCTTCATCCAAGAGCCACGGTTGCGGCTGGGTCGTCGGAATCACGTCGATCGTCCACACCGTGCAGTCAAAACCGCCCTCCACCGAGGCCTGCGCCATGCAGAGGGCACCGTACCCGCGTCCGGTCCCGAACTCCAGGATGTGCCGGGGCCTGAGCCGCTTCACCAAGGCGGAGAGGAACGGACCTCGCCGCCAGTGCCCGAGATGGAACGTCCCATCCGGGGCTTGTTTCAGCGCGGTCAGACGTGCCAGCCGTTGAAACGATGCCTCTTGGGCTTCGTGGTCCATTGCCCTAATGCGTGAGGGAGCGCGTTTCATCCGCGGCGCAGGTCCCCTGCCTGCTGCACAGGGCCAGGTCGCTCTCCACCTGGTTGGCTCAGACAGAGGCCTTCCAACAGCGCAAGCTCTTGCTCCACGACACGATCCAGGCTGCATGTTGAGATGATGGCGGCCCGAGCCGCTGCGCCGAGCCGATCTCGCAATGGCGGATCGACCATCAGCTCGCGGATGGCTGAGCGGATCGCTGAAGCGGAGAGCCCACACAGCAGACCTGTTGTGCGATGGGTGATGATGTCACGAATCCCTGGGGCATCGGACCCGATCACAGGCAGCCCGCAGGCCATGGCTTCCAGCAACGCCTTGGGATGGCCCTCGTATTCCGAGGGAAAGACGAACGCTTCTGCGCGGTTCAGGACGGCGGGCAAGCGGTCATGCGGCACCGTGCCCACGAACTCCACCGGCAGCCGTGCGCCGTGCGCTTGCTGCTCAAGCGGCTCGCGCAACGGGCCATCCCCGATCAGCCTCAGTCGCACCCCAGGGATCTCTCGAATCGCTTCCAGCAATACCGGCAGGTTCTTGTTGTATCCGAGCTTGCCGACGTAGCACAACAGGCCGCGCTCCTTGCTGACTGCTGGATCCGGCTTGAAATGCCCGATGTCCACGTAGTTCGGAATCACGCGGATCATGTCCGCCGCGATGCCGTCCTGGTTGATGAAATAGCTCCGGTCGGCCTCCGAGGCGACCACGATTCGGTCCGCGGATCGCAGCGTCCACCGCTCAACCGTTCGGGCCAGGCGGCGTTTCCAGGCGCTTGGGGTTTCCCGCGCGTAGAAATCCGACCAGACAAACCCGCACCGCACCACGAGCCTCTTGCCAAAGAGCCGCTTGGCGATCGCCGCGCACCAGGCGCCGTTGAGCTGGTTCGTTTTGAAGATCGTCGCCCGCCGCAGGGCGCGATGATGCAACAGCGGCGCCAGCACGCTGTAGCCATTCGAATCAAGACGCCAGCGGTTGACAAGGACCGCGATCGGCCCCAACCGCTCTTGAAACGCCAGGTCCTCCTGCGCGCCATACGTCAGGAAGCTCAGCGACCCCACTCGGGAAGCCAGGGCGTCGTAGAGCTTCAGCTCGCGCTCCAACCTGCCTTCCTCGTGCCAGGCGCATAACGACATGCCGCGGGTGAAGAACAGGCACAGGTGCACCGGCAGCCGTCTGACCGGCCGGTCCGACGAGGGACTGATCAGCGGCTTCAGCGTCCAATCGGCATCTTGGAACTGCGCGGGAACGCGCGTCATCGTGAACCCGCCATGGACGTGGCGTGGACGCGCGTCGTCGAACGAGGCTGCCGGACATCGGACGGCTCGTAGCAGCGCGCGCGGACCGGCCCCTCATTGAACGGAATCCCGCTCGCCGCATCCGATTCCGCTTGATTGATCAGGATGGTCGCGATGTGATCAAACGCATCCAGGAGCACAGGGTCCGTCGGAAGCGGCGCAATGGGCTGGCCATGGTCCAGGAAGTCGCGGATCACCTGTTCGAGTGATCGCGTCGTAGAGATCGTTCCGATCTTATAGCGCTCGGCCCCCGGCCGTTCCAAAAATCCCGCTTCCCGGTAGAGGTAGACATCGCCGAGCAGATCGATGACGACCGAGATCTGCGGATACGCCTTCGGCCGCATCTGTTCATGGGTCACCATCGCCAGCGATTTCCCCGCCACCCCTTCACTCAGCGGAAGGAGCGCATAGCCGAAATCGACCTCGAGACCGGAGAGCATCGCCTCGGTCTGCCATCGCTGTCGGAAGATGCGGAAGGTGTCGATGAGTCGCGCGCGCTCTTCCGGCGTCAGCCCTTCCGCCTCCGTCACGCTGAAATCTTCTCGAAGCGTCAAAAAATCCACCCCGCGGCCGTTCGTCACCGACGCATTGATCTCCCCGATGAGATCCAGCACCCTCAGCACCTGCTCGGTGCAGCTCCTGAGGATGATGAAATTCAAGCCGAACTGCAGGGCGGGGTTCTGCTCATTGCGCATCCGGAGAAACGCGATCACGTTGCGCTTCACCTGCTCGAAGGCTCCGCGCACCCGCGTCACGGCGTCATAGCTCGCCTCATCAATGCCGTAGAGCGACACGCGCAGCGAATCCAAGCTCCAGAGACCTGGCTGTCGCTTCAGGTATTGCTGGGCCAGCATGTAGCCGTTCGTGATCAGCGGGACCCTGATCCCGTGCCGCTTGGCGCTTCGGATCAGCCCGCCGAGCCCTGGGTTGGTGAGCGGCTCTAATCCGCCGGAGAACGAAAACGTGCATTCGCGATCTCGCGGGGTGCTGGCGAACACCTCCTCAAACATGGCGTTGCCGGTTGGGGCAGACTCAAACGCATACCGCGCTCTGGGGTTGCGCCCGCAGAAACCGCAGAAGAACATGCAGGACACCCCTGGGTAGATACCCGTGCGCAGGGGAAACCGATAGGTGCTCGTCAAGACGGCGTCCAACACCCCTGACCGGATCATCGGGATGATGGTGGTCCAGTACTTCCGGCCCAACCCCTCCTGTACCATGAGTTGTTGAAGCAGCGCCGAATCTCGAATGGCCGCATTCAACATTCGCAAGGTCTGTGTCGGCAACCCGGTCAACTCCTGAGTCTGAGCCTGCGTGGTCCACGGCGAGTGGGAGAACTGGTGGGTAATGCGGAAGGCCTGGGTGATCCAATGCTCCAGCGCCCGCTCATCCTTCGGATGGCTGATGAGCCCGTGATCCAACAGCGGACAGACGAGATGGGGGATCAGCATTCGGACGACGTCTGGGGACAACGCCGTCGGACACTCCCGGAGCGCGTGGGCGCGGAGCACGAGGAGTTGTGCGCGTTGCAGCTCGGCGTCGGCACGTTCGGTCGCTTCCACAATCGGCACGGCGTGCACACCGAGCGTCGGCAGCGCCGGGTCGGCCGAGTCGATCTGGGCGAAGAAGTGCGTAATCTCCAACGGCAGGGGCCTCGGACCGGCGTGGGCCTGGGGATCATCAGGCAACCGGCGGCCGTTCAGGGTGAGCGTGCCGGGCTCCTCGCTGTAGTCGAACGTCATCCGGTCACCGCGCAAGGAGGTCACGTTGATCCTGCGGACGGAACGCGTGCCCGCCTTATCCAGCGTCACCGTGACAGGGACGTCGCCATAGCGCAAGCGCATCGTCGCGTGCCAACAGCGATCCTTCGACTCGAGCGTTTCCAGCGTGATCGGCTGATAGCCGAACAGGACGAAGAGCTGGCTGAGCACATGGGGGTAGAGATTCGTGATGACGTTGGTGCTGGCATCCGGCTGCTTCCGCAATCCCCACTTCTCTTCTCCGGGAGGCTCCTCCCACACCATCTCCATATCACGGATATCGGGCAGATGCTGTTGCACCATGGCATGCAAATGATGCATGAACCGGGCCACGAGATACTCATGGCCGACCACCAACGTCCGCCCGCGCTCCTGCGCCAATTGGACCAGCTCCTCCGCCTGCGCCGTTGTCAGGACGAACGGTTTCTCCACGAACACATGCTTGTCGTGCTGAAGCAGCCGCTTGGTGACGGCGTAATGTTCAGCCGCCATGTTCGTGACAAAGGCGACAGGAATCGCCTCATTGCTGAGGACGTCTTCAAGCCGACCGGTCACCGTCACCCGCTCATAGCGGGCTCCATCGGGCTGCGCACGCTTGTCCTGCACCCATGATCGCGCCTGATCCGTGTTGCGAGCGGCAACAAGCACAATCCGTTCGATGGGGGGCGAGAATTCGGTCAACACGTTGCAGATGACCTTCCCCCACCTGCCGCAACCAACGACCGCCACCTCGTTGGGCACCCTGAGCTGATGCGGGAGATGCACACCCACCGCTGGGTTCAAGGGTATCGTCACGGGCATACCTTCATGGCGTGCTGGAGGGCAGTGACGATTTCCTCAACGTCTTCCCGCTGTAGATAGGGGCTGATGGGAAGCGCCAGGGACCGCCGATAGACATCTTCGGCGACCGGAAACTGCGTGAGGTCGCATCCATCACGGTACATCGGAATGCGATACATGGGCACAAACGGCGGCATCGTTTCGATCCCACGTTCCAGTAATGTCTGATGCACCGCCCGGGGATTGGCTCGTTTCAGCAGCACCCCATACCTCCACCACACATGGCCAGGGACCATGGCGGGTTTCTCGATGTCCTCATCAGGCAGCATCTCGTCATACCAACCTGCAATAGCCCGTCGGGTCTTCAGCGTTTCTTCAAGCATGCCGATTTGCGCGACCCCAATGGCCGCATGGATGTTCGAGAGCTCATAGCTGTAGCCCATCTCGGTACTACCATACCGGTCAAACCCGCCGGGACTGGCCATTCCGAGGAGATAGCGGGAGCGTTCCGCAATCCTGGCATCGTCGGTCACGATCATGCCTCCCGTCCCCACCCCTAAGACTTTGTCCCCCCGGAAACTGAAGCACCCCGCGATGCCGAGCGCACCGGCCTTGCGACCATTGAGCTCGGCCCCGTGGGCCTCGGCCGCGTCCTCAATCACTAACAACCCCTTCGCCCGACTGATCTCAAAGACTTCAGGCGCCACCACACAACCGTACAGGTGTACGGGAACCACCGCCTTGGTGCGCCGCGTGATCGTTTCTTTCATCCGCTGCGGATCCATGCCATACCGCACTGGCTCAATGTCGACAATCACCGGCTTGGCTCCCACAAACGTGGCGGCATTCAAGGTATCGGGACACGTCATAGCTGGAACGATGACCTCATCCCCTGTCCCAATGCCTGCAGCCTTCAGCGTCAGATGGAGCGCGGCGGTCCCGCTCGACGTCGCCACCGCGTACTTCACACCGCAGATCTTCGCCCAACGCTGCTCGAATTCCCGCACCCACGTGCCAGGACTGAGGTATTTTTCCTCCAAGACGCGCCTGAGGTTTTCCAGCACCTTTGGCGAGATCAGCGGCTCTGTTGCGCGGTAGCGAATCGCCGCTCTCGTGGGCACCGTCGACATGGTGGCTCCTTACACCGCAATCGTCTGCCGGCCCCGTCCGACAAACCAAAATCCTGAGCGAGCGGCCCGTGACGATCTCTGCGAATCCTGACGCGCGTCTGCCAGGAGCGTCAGAAAGATCTGCTTCAGCTTCTGGGCCTGGACTTCGATGTTAAACATCCGCTCAACTTTTCGTTGGGCGCGAATGGAGAACGCATGGTACAACGGCTTGTCGAGCATCAACTGCTCGAGCCGAGCCACCATCTGCCCAACGTTGTTGTCCTCGATGACGAATCCATCCACGCCGTCGTCTACAACCTCATTCGTCGCCCCACCGTCAGTCGTCACACAGGGAATCCCCAACGCCATCGGCTCGATGAGCTTCCTGGGGGCGCCCTCGCCTAAGTCGCGAGTCCCGGTACATGTCGCCACAGCAAAACCAGCGAGGTACGGGAATGGGTCCTCGATGTCACCGGTAAAGACGGCGTTGTCCCCAAGCGGCCGGGCATACTCGCGTAGCTCAGGCAGGATGTCGATCGACCCGGGTTGTTTCGTCACCCCGCCCACAAGCACCATCTTCACATGCGGATACTGCTTACGCAGCGCTACCACAGCGTCGATGAGCAACCGCTGATTCTGCCCTCGGCCAATTCGAGAAATCTGTCCCACGATGAAGTCGTCGCGTGAGAAGCCTAACCGATTCGGTGGAACGGACCTCATATAGTCAATATCGACACCATGATAAACTAAGAATTTCCGATGAGGATCAACGTCTATCGCGTCCATCACCTTCCGATTTTGGCAAATGACCCCATCGACCCCATGCGAATCGCACTGCCTGATCGTTCGCATGCCTGCCTTCCGCTCGATAATGACCGGGGGTCTGACTTGAAAGCAGATGTCACGGTACTGCTCCAAATTGCTGAATTGGATAATATCGGGTGCCAAGCGCTGTAGATAGTTCTTCACACGACGCCAAACCACCCAATTGGGGGCCTTGCCTTGCCGTCCTAAAAACACTGGCGTTCCGACCCTCAAGAACTTCGGGCGGATCTCCCACCCATGCGTACAGATAAAGTGAAAGTCAAACAGACCCGGTTCGGTCTTGTGTAATTCTAGACAACTTGTGTAGACCCACTCTGAAATCCCCCCCACGGTAAAGTCTTGCAGAAGAAATGCGACCTTGATGGGGCGCTTCAGTCCCTCGGAATGATTTCCCCTGGGTCGGTTCTGTGACGTGTTGTTGCTACACGAATGCGTGAAACACGACATGGTTCATCAGGGTCCCATGACGCAAGTTCTTGAGCGCAAACCGCGAGTAGACCGCTGCGTCTTTGAAGCCAGCGGAGAGCAGCAACTCCTGAATGCACTCTACGCTCGGGCGCCAGATCGAGCCGCTCGCATTCGCCGTGTAGAGCGCGACAGGACTCTCGCGTGGGATCGCCACCTGGTCCTTCAAGCTCCCCATCACTCGTAGCGCTCTGATCGCCTGAAACGCTAGCCAACGCCATCCCGCCAGCGCGTCAAAATCCAACAGATCGGCACAGGCGATGATCGCCTGCATGCGTGTGACCGCACGGACCGCTTCAAAGGCCGCAACGAGATCCTGGAGATGAGTCGTGACGGTCCCCACGAAGACAAGGTCAAACTGCTCCGACAGGAGCGGTAGGTCATAGATGCTCAGGGATCGGAAGTCCACGTTGGAGCGTAGCATCGCACGAGCAAGGTAAAACGGGTTGGGACGATCGAAGCCCAGCCTGCGGGCGAGCTCCTCGCGCGTCCGGAACGCCTCCTCCTCTCCTGCCAGCGGCTGGAACTTGCGCAGCCGTCGTGCTTTTGTACGGGCGGGCAAATCAAACCCAGGCTCCCCGATCCAGCGATCCACATCAACCGCGACGACCTTCTGTGCCCCCAGGCGCTCGAAGGCGAATGCGAAGTAGCCCTCGCTCGCCCCCACATCGAGCACCGTGCGCCCAGCCACGCTGGGAAACCCGTACTTGGCAAACGCCTCGGCGTGGTCTACCGTCCCACGGCTCTTCAGTCCGTCGCTAAACTGGATGGTCTGGTACCAGTAGAAGGCATCAATTAAGCTCTGCTTTTCTTCGTTCGAGAGCGTCGCGAGGTTCATCGGAACACCGATCGATACACTTCTTCTCGATACCGGCGCGCAATCACCGCAAAGTCGAGCGGGCGGATGGTTTCAAGCGCCGCCTCAGCGAGCCGCTTGCGCAATGAGGGGCTATCCATGAGCGCCAGCGGACCCTTCGCTAATCCCTCCACATCCCCCACCTCAGCCAGCAGCCCATTCACTTCATGCTTGATGAGATCAGCCGCCAGCCCCATCCGTGTGCTCACCACCGGCACCCCGCTCGCCATGCTCTCGCGCAAGGCTGTCGGTCCACCCTCCTCCCGTGAGGTAATGAGATACGCATCAATCGCATGGTACATCGCTGGCAGCTCGCGAAGATCCTGAAGCCACTGATACACATGGGGTACGCCAAGTTCGTCCAACCGTCGCCGCACATAGGTTCGACCAGAGCCCGTCAGCAGGGCCACCACGGGCCTACGCGCATGGACGGCCGCCAGGGTTTCCACGAGGATGTCCGGACCCTTGATGAGTTTCGGGTTGCCTTGGTCATCCCCGTCCCGCTGAAATGACCCGACCACAAAGGCATCCAACGGGACGCCGAGCTGCGTCCGGATCCGCTGCCGGTTGGCATCCATTCCCGACGGGGTGAAGACCTTTGTATCAACGCCATTGGGAATCAGATGGACGATGTCAGGCTCCACGCCGCACTCAAGGACCTTGTGCTTGGTCGTCGTGTTGGGCACGATGAATCGCCTGACCTTGCGCCAATGCCGTTCGAGCTGCTCGCACGCCGCAACAAGGTGGGAATCCCTGCTATCCTTGCCGCCATGCAGCCAGCTCACGACCAGCCGGTTAGAGGGATGCAGCGCTGGGATCCCTCGACCGTCGAAAAAGGCAGGGCGGCACAGGCAATGGATGTTCGCCTGTGTCACATACGGTTGTTGCCAGAGGTGGTCAAGCACCTGCACCTTGCCATAGTACGGTGTGAGGTGAGTCTGGAGGGCAACGGCGATCTGTTTCACCACCCAATCGCCTCCACCCGTCACCAGCAGTAATGCCCCTGGGCTTGCGTCAAGGCCAAGACTGCTCAGGATGAGCCTGCCACTCCTCACCACATGGCGCACCATCGGCTGCAAGGAAACGCGCGTGATCATCCTTCGTTAGTGCATCGGCGCCAGTTCGGCGATAACATAGGGGATTCCCTGCTGCCTGAACGCCTCAACCCACCGGAGATAGTCAAACCGTAAGGAGAGGTCGAAATATACATCGTGATATTCCGTCGAGAAATCACGGACTTCCCGTGCATACAGCCGCTCGAAGTGTTCCTCAAACCCGCAGTAGCACACGACACACACGACAGGCCGCCCCTTGATGACTTGCAGGAACTCCTCTTGCGAGACATGAGCTGTCCCATCATCCATCGTACTGAGCAGCACCTCGGCGAACTTGCTGTGACACTGACTGGTCGGATGGAGGTGTCGCCTCAGGCCCTTCATACCCAACCAGTTGCTGAACTTGAAAATCTTCGAATGGTAGGTGGGCTTGTGGAGCGCAGGAAGGTTCTCATAAATGACGCTCTTTCCAGAAGCCCGAGGCCCCACCAAGATGAAATTCCATCTGCCAGAGTTAAACCGCGACTTGAGGGAGGCCAGCAGCTCCTGGACATCGTGGCATGCCAGAAAGTACGGATCCGCCCTGACATACCGGTCGCAGCCATCCCGGTACCCTTGGAACAGCCGCATCCCCCAAAGCCGCGTGTCCCGATCTTTCAGGCGTCGCGCATACCGCAGCAGGGAGACCCGCCGTGGGCTGCGGTCTGATAGATAAAACTCCTTGACCGCGGCGGAGGGGGCTTGTCCTACCACGGAGAAGTGCATGAGCGCGAAGTACCGCAGGTAGTCCCCAACCGTCGCGAATGTCGTGCCGCGCTCCATCGCGGCCAGCCGCGGGCAATACTCTCGGAACGGCGCCACCGTCAGGTCCCAAGGCCCCTCGAGGCAGATGTATTCCTTGCTGGACCGGCAGATCTTTTGCAACAGGGGCAGCGGGTTGCTCAGGTGATGCAAAAGGTTCAGGGCGAAAATCACATCGAACCGTCCGGCACCCCGCTCGAGAAACTCGTAGAGATCGCGCCGGATAAACCTCACGCGAGTCATGCCAGCAAGCCGTTGGATCCGCCGAGCACCCGCGATCCGTTCCTTCTGGAGTTCTAGCCCGACTGTCATGGCGCATCCCCGCCTCGCGGCTTCAAAGCAGATGGCCCCGCCGGCCGAACCGAGATCCAGCACGGTCTTGCCCTCAAAGTAGCCGACTGGAAACAGGTCGAAGATATACCCGACCTCGCCGCCCGGGCTGTCTTCGCTCCCTCGATACACAATGTTGCCGATCCTCACGTCCCGATACAGCTCGACGTCCTTTAACAGCTTCATGTTCTCCATCTCCTGCTTCAATAGAACTGGTGCGTAGTTGACATGCCTGGTCACATGAACGCTGTGGGAGTCGTGGCCGGAACGAGAAGGGAGAGAGGGCCATGCTCCGTTTTCAGCGTCTCAGCGGGAAACCGCAACAGCTGCGGCGGCTCACAGGTCTTCCCGTGGAGCAGTTCACGACGCTCGCCACTCGGTTGGCACCGCTGCTGCTCCTACTGCTCGTCTTCTACCGAATCGAGCACGTCATTGCCCGGATGAAGAAGTACCAAGTCCTCGCTCAGGTCTACCGGCATCGGGTCAGAGCCTATGGCCTGCGCGTGCGCAATATCGCTGCGTTGGTGAACCTCAGGACCCAATCGGCACTTGGTCTCACATCAGTCACTTGGGGGAAAGGGGGAAACCAGCCCACCCTCTCATCACTACGCACGAGTTCTAATGCATTCGAGGATCGTGTGTCGTGGAACATCCCCTGCCAGCGGCGCTAGTGGCGAACGGCGATCCTCTCCAGGATGGCCTGCGCCACAACCCGATAGCCCTGCTCATTGTAATGGCCCTGGAGTCGAAACGGAAACAGGTTGAGGGGATCCCCATGAGCTCGAAACGCTTCATCGATGTCAATGACAGGAATCTCAAGACTGCGCAGCAGCTGCAGCATGTGATCACGATACCGGTTCGGCCGACCCATCAGGCGGTAGCGGCGCCATTCAGGCAAGTACACCACGTACATCTGTCCATCCCAGGAGCTGATCACTTCCTTCGTCGCGGCCAAGACGTGGCGAAACAGCTCCTCATCTAGGACCTCTTGAGACTGGCGAGTTGCATCAAACAACCGCAACACGGTAGCAACGCGGGTGCGCAAGTGACTCAGCTTGAGACACTGAATGGCAAAGAGCCCGAGCGAGTCCTCCTTCAGCCAGCCATGCAGCCGACGGTACATGATCCAATCGATCCATGAGATGGCCTCGGGGCCATGCACCTTCACGAATTCCTGCCTAGCCGACAGCACTCCGCCAGTCGCCCGCAGGCTGTAGAGCTGATCTACCTCGGCCCGCCACAGGCGCAAATCTTGACGACCTTCCGACTTCAGGAACGCCATGTTCCGGAGATACGGATACTGTTTCTCAGTATTCAGATCGGCGATGTCGTTCCCTTCGTAGTAGCACCAAAGCACAATGTGCGGCCTCAACAGCGCAGCGTACTCCATCAGAGTCGCCAGCATCCCAAGCGGACCATTCCCCCCGTAGCCGAGGTTGAGCGTCTGCAACGACGCCTCGCGCAGCCGAGCCGCAATGGTCTGGTCCGGCCAGACACAGGAACCCTGGACGAAGGAATCGCCAAGGAGCACGACGTCCGGGCGGCCCCCCCTCCAGGCGTCTGGCGGGTTATTAAAGCCATAAAGGTCGCTCTCGTACATGGCGTAATACCCATTCTCATTACACAAGACCGTCAGTTTGTTCGCCCACCCACCCAAGGCAAACACGCCGTCCTCAGGGTGGTGGATGTTCGTGGACCATGGCCGATTGAATACGGGAATGGCATCGAGGCCCCGCTGTCTCAGCTCACGCACTACCTCAAACGGCAGGCGTGTATCGTAGGCAACACCCAACCTTCTTGCGGCCGCCGCATAGGTCTGGCGACGGACCCAGATCCCCTCGCAGACCTCAAGACTCCACACGAAACCAACGATGGCGAGCAGCCGGACCGCAAGCTTGCGCCGATGGCTCAGGCTTCCAGGTTCTCTCATTCCTGCTTCGGCACCCGGCTTGTGACGTGTCATGACCAGCAGGACGCCAGCACCTCGACAAACCGTTCGCAACTCCTGCCACGGTAGCTAATGAACTTATCAAGCAACTGCGCCTGCCGAGACCCATCCACCGCGTACTGCTCAAGGCTCGAGCGCACAAATCGCTTGAGCCACGCTGCCCCTGACCGATTTGTGCCGTCCACGAGCTCGCTCACCCCCCGCGTGTTCCACAGGCTGCCCTCCCCGCGGTGGAAAAACTCAAACCACGCCCGACGGACAGGAGAGGGTTCGACGCGCTCGATGGGCATAAAGAGCATGGTGATCGGATACACCCCCAGCGCGAGGGCTTCGATGACCGCCGAGCTGTAGAACCCCACATACAATTTCGAGACTCGCAGTAATTCCAGCGTGGTGAACGGGAAGAACGACTGATCGCCAAACACATAATCCACATAGTCTGTCAGATAGCTTGGGTCACGATGCTTCGCTCTTGTCTTCGCCACGAGGCACGCGTTGTTCGCATCCGCAAACCTGCGCAGCGCCGACAGGTACCGGCGATATGGCGTTAGGACAGGGTGGTGCAGGGAGGCGAGATAGCCCGCGAGGTCGCGGAGCGACAGACACCATTCGGCGCGGAAGCGCCGCTCGAGTCCGTACATGGTTACTGAGCGGTTCACCAATGGGTAGAATGTCGGTGCGGTCGCCACGAAGATCAGGGGCCGGTCAGCAGGCAAGCTGTATTTGTGTCGAATCGTCTGCGCATCTGCCAACAGACCAACCCCGTCAAGCTCTGGGTAGCCGATGATTACCACTCGTTTCATCAGTGCCTGTGTGAGCGCGCGGGAGGCACCGTTCAGATGTGATTCGATGTATTCCACTGAACAAGAACCTTCGACACAAATCAGATCCCACATGTCGCGTGCTGCTTCAGGCTCCTTGAGGACAAATTCGGACTGCGCAAATACGTACGGCAGCGCGATCCATCTCGTCCCGACCTTGCGGGATTCAGCGCGCAACGTCGCAAGCAGCCGCGGGTCGACGTCCGTCACCTGTGTCAGTAAGTTCACGAGGGCATCGATGGAGCCTGTCCTGATGAGCCGGAGAAGCGCGAAGGGGTCCTCCAACCGTTCCACAGCAACCCGGTTCCCAAACAGGCTACTGAAATCCTCAGCCTTCGGTTGCAGGGCCAGCTTCGACGTCTTCCATCCCGGGTAGAGGACCGTGACCCTAAAGGTCTCCGCGCAGTGCCGAACCAGGTAATCGATCACCGGGGCAACCGCCCGCAGGTGGTTCACGCGTGGCATGTAAAAGGCAATCCGTCGTTGCATCTGATCAGGTCCGGGAGCCCACGGCCCCAGCCTTCGTCAAGCCACGTCGCGGATGCTTCGCGCGTGTGGTACCCAACGCACTACGCCCTTCGGTCGTGAGTCCTGTTGCGCGATAAAAGACCCGGATTCGCTTGGCGCCTTCGAGATACTCCGAGGGGCTGTAGAACCGATCCCCCACACGTACCTGCTGCAAGATATTGGTGCCCTCGTCGCTCAAGACTTCTCCGACCACCAATGAGCCCTCTGTGGCAGCAATGAACAGGCGGTCTTGGCTCTTGCGATAGACAAGACCAGTCTGGAAAGGATGGAAAGCTCCGTCGAGCGATTCTGCAGTGGCTCTCCGCAGCCGCACACGTACTCCATTCAAAAACGTCGATGCCCCAGCATAGGGTTCATCGAATGCATCGATAAACGCCTCGATGTCGCGCAGGCTCCATGACCCCAACATACGGTTTGAAGACCGGACGGCCGTTCAAGAATGTTGGGGCTGACTCGACCGCCGGAAATTGGTACCCCTTGGTTCCTGACCTGGGCTGACTGTAATCATGCCAGCACTCCACGTGCCATCCTCTACGCAACGCCTCGTCAATAATCGGCGCCAGGACGCGGTAGTAGCTCGACCGCTCGATGATGAATGCGCCTTTCATCGTCCCTCGGTGTTCCCCGTTCGAATCGCGCCCTGCACGAGTCGAGGATCAGGTCGCCCGATATTTCCAGACATCGTCCACCGACACTTTACAGTATCGAAACTTCCGATCCGCATGGGTAATCTGGGCTTCAAAGTAGGCTTGTCTGTTTTGCTCGGCTGGAAACACGTTCATGTCAATGGGGCAGGATGAGCCCCGACCCACCATGACCCGCAATCGCTCCGTGCTCATCTTCCGCCCCTCAGAGGCTCGAACTCATGGCTGAACAGGCCGAGCCGCACGACATCCTTGTAGGTCCCGTTGACGAACCGCTCTTGGCGGAGGACCCCTTCAACGTGAAAACCAAGCTTCTTCAGGGCCCGGAGGCTCCGGACGTTATCCACCACCACCGTCGCTACCACCTTGCGCAGCCCAAGATCCCGGAACGCATGCGCCAGCACAAGACTCCAGGCCTCATAGGCATATCCTTTTCCCCACAGGTCCTTCCGTCCGATCATCAGGCCTGTATCGGCCGTGCAATCAACTCGATGTATCCGATTGACGGTGACGTTGCCGATGTGGCGTCCGGTCTTCCGATCGATCATCGCAAAGATGAAGTCCGTTCGGCTGCCGTGGAACCGCGTGAGGTACCTGCGCACCGTCTGGTGCGTGGAGCGCTGCCGGCCGACCTCGAGGAACCGCGTGACTTCTGAATCGTTCAGCCACCCCAGATACTCCTTGGTCACGTCAGCCTCTGTCAGAGGTCGCAGGCACAGCCGTGATCCCACCAGCAAGCGACCTCGCAGCCGTCGACGGACCCGCAGCTCTCCGACACCAGTCGCGTCCTTTCCCCGACCTTGGACCAGCGACACGCGCCTCGCCTGCCGCGCCATCCTCACTCCAGCACGCTCCAGGTGAAATGCTCCCCTCGTCGCATCGCTCGTCGGAGACGCCGGCTCACCACCTGGTCGATCCGGTGGGGCAGAATCGCATCGCCAGGCGCCGGCCGAAGAACCTCGATCGCGTCGCGCATGAGGAGCGTCCCC
Source organism: Candidatus Omnitrophota bacterium (assembly GCA_016193175.1). Lineage (GTDB taxonomy): Bacteria > Omnitrophota > Gorgyraeia > Aquiviventales > Aquiviventaceae > JACPSQ01. The sequence goes on along the minus strand of JACPSR010000142.1, from coordinate 133,799 downwards.
TCCGTGAGATTGCGAGCCGTCCGCAGGCAGCGCCGCTGGAGGATCGCCGTCTCTTGCTCGTGTGCCGCCACCACCTTTTCTGGATGGCCGAGGGCACGCTCTAGCTCCCGCGTGCGGTCGACCATCTCCCGCCACGCATCCAGGGTCATGGAGAACCCGTGATCCGGCCCTTCCCGGCTGGTTTCGTCCGTGCGGTACCCCAGCTCTCCCGGTTCCTCCGGCTTTCAAGACATTCCATGCACGACCGTTTGAGGGGAAGTCTCCATCCTGATCACCGGCTCGATGATATCCCCCTCGAGCCATTCCCCCGCTGTGCCGCGCTCACAGGCACGGGCCAGGACATCGAGCGCTTCCCCATAGACCTGGAGGGTCCGCTCAATGTCTTCCCTCGTGTGCGCAAAGCAAAGGAACATGCCAGGCCGAGTCAAAATGCCCCGCTTCACGACTTCCTGGAAGAACAGGCTTTGAAGCGTCGACGCCGGGATCCCGCGGAATGCCTCGAATGCCAAGGTGGGCCAACAAGGATACCCGCTGCATCGCGTCATGGCCTGGAGGCTTCGTGCAGCGACCAACTCCGTGTACCCCGTCTTCAGTCGCCTTCCCAACTCCCAGAGATGTGGCAGGACGGGTTGGGTTTGCAACTCGCGAATGGTCGCCAGCGCAGCCGCCAAGGACAGCGTTTCCCCAGCGAACGTGAACGAGACAAAGACCTCGTCCAACAGGCGCATCACGTCGGCCCGACCAACCAACGCCGAACATGGCATGCCGTTGGCCATCGCCTTGCCAAACGTGGCCAGATCAGGGGTCACGCCAAAGAATTCCTGCGCCCCGCCGAGGGCCAGGCGGAACCCGGTGATCACCTCATCGAAAATGACCAGGGCGCCGTGCTGGTGCGCCAAATCCCGAACCCCCTCAAGAAATCCCTGCGCTGGTTCCACTACGGTCGTCGGCTCTAGGATCACCGCAGCCATCTCCTTTGGATACGTGGTAAAAATCGCGCTGAGCGAATCGAGATCGTTGTACTGAAACGGATGGGTCAGGGCTTGCACCGCACGGGGCACTCCGGCCCTTCTCGATGTCGAACCGATGTACCAATCTTGCCATCCGTGGTAGCCGCAACAGGCCACCCGTTCCCGACCGGTGAAGGCCCGGGCGAGCCGAACGGCTGCGGCCGTCGCATCAGAGCCGTTCTTGCCAAAGCGCACCATCTCCGCGCACGGGATGATTGACGTGAGCAACTCTGACAGCTCAACCTCCAGCGGATGCATGAGCGTAAAGCTAATTCCGTCACGCAGCTGCGCCATGATGGCCTCATTCACCCGGGGGTACGCGTAGCCAAGAATCACGGGGCCGAGCGCCAGCCCGTAGTCGAGAAATTCGTTCCCGTCAACATCCCATACGTGCGCCCCTTCGCCCCGCCGCAGATACTTGGGTGCAACCCCGTTGACAAATTGCCCAGGCCCTTTGCTAAAGGTCTGTGTGCCGGCTGGAATCACTTTCTTCGCCCGGTCCCATAGAGCTTCCGACTGAGTCCGCTGGCGTGAGGGGGGACGCGTCATTCGCTAGAACCCCATCTCACGGTCGCGCTGATACGCTGCCTGCCACCCGGCATCGCGTGCGATCCCATGATTGCGCCTTCGCAACTCCTCATGCTGGTCTAAATACGCAATCAACTCCTCCATGCTGGTCGTGAGGTGCTGAGGACTGAACGCCTTCATGATCGCTTCGATCACTTCCAGGTCTTGAGGGGAATCAACCGTGAGCCGGTACCTCGACCAATCCGGTTCGTGCTCTACGCGATAGAGTTGAAACGTCTCGGGGTGCTGCCACATGTAAAACGTCACATGCTCACGGTCTGACGGCTTGACCGCGTCGCGCCACGCCCGGTTCAACGCTGCCATCGAGAACACCTCAACATCCATCCCATCGGGAAATGAGGAAGGAAGGGGTGTGACGTTCGACACATAGTCAGAGGTGCCGAGCTGAAAGGTCTCAATGACCTGATCGATGACCCGAGGATCAATCAGCGGGCAGTCCGCGGTCAAGCGCACCACAACACCAGCTCCGGCGTCCCGAGCGGCCCGGTAATATCGGTCCAAGACATCCAGTTCGTGGCCACGGAAGACTGGCACCCTGTGGTCCTGACAATACGAAACAATGGCCTCATCGGCTACCTGGTCAGTGGTCGCCACCAGCCAGTGGTCGAGCCGACGGGCCTGGGCGACGCGCGTCAGCATCCAGGACAACATGGGTTGACCATTGACCGGGTACAGCGTTTTCCCTGGAAAACGGCTGGAGCCCATCCGGGCTTGGATAATACCCACGACCTTGTGGGATGGCATCAGGCGTCCACGACCCGACAACGGGTCCTCGGAGTCACGTCAACCACTTGTGGTACCATAAGCGTGTCTGTCTGCTCACGAATCCACACCGCTGATACAGACGCTGTGCAGCGTAATTACGTCCCTGAGTCGCGACCTCCACGCGCTCAAAATCTCGCTCAAGGAACCACCGGAGTGCTGCGTCAACCAGGGCTCGACCAATCCGCCGATTGCGCATGGATGGGTGAACGCCGATGAGATCGATATGTCCAAGATAGGGTGTGGCGCACCTGCACGTCACGTAGCCCACAGCTTGTCCCTGATGCTCGGCAACCAACACGTGATCGACAAAGCCGTTCGCACACTTCTCAATCCACTCGGTGTAGAACGCGGTGCACCGTTCGCGCGCAAAACGCTGGTCAAAGTAATAGCGAGAGTCCAGATAGCTGTCGCTGGCGATCGCCTTCAGGGCCGGGACATCATCAGGACGACAGGGCCGCATCTCGATCCCGTGTGGCAGCCCGTTGAAGGGCACAACCGGGCGCGTCAGATCGTATTCAAACGTGAGCCGCATATCCACGAAATGAAATCCATGCTGTTCGGCCAGGCGCACGCTCGGGGCATGGTGACAGTCGCATTGGTAGTACAAGCACTCGACGCCCCACTGCCGACAGCGCTCAAGCGCATAGTTCAGAATCCGCTCGGTCAGTCTCAGGGGCTTCAGGACCGCGATGCGTCTGCCGAAAAAGGTGGTATCCCACTCGAGGAACTCGCAGATTCTCATGAGTTCTGCGACCCGCTTAAGGCCCCTGCCGTCCACAAGCCGCTGAGCATTCCGACCCAGTCGATACCGGATTTCAGGGGCCTGAATGAGCTGTTCGGCTGCCCGGCGCACCTTGGTTTCAAAGGTGTGGTCGGGCAATCCAACGCTGACAACTGATTCCCGCGACGCATACACGGCTGCCGTGGTTGCCTGATGCGCATATTGCGCGACCACCACGCTTGGCACCCCCAAGCGCATCGCCTCAAACAGGGTTAACCCTCCAGAAACCACGGCAAGGTCACATTGGGCCATAATCGTCCCGATGTTGGGCACTGCGTGCTGAATGGTGATCGCTGGATGCGTGGTGTCTTCTGCCACCAAACCCTGACATCGCTGTGAGACTTCAGCATCCGAAGCGATCAGGTGGATGCGCTTCACCTCGGAAATGCCCTTCAGGACCTGCAGGAGCCGCTCAGCCAGACGGCGGTGGTCATAGCCCCCGGCGGAAATAAACAACGACACGCCTTGTCCATGACCGCCACGTTGAGGTGGACTGGCCGGTGGAGTCTCTGGCAGGATGAGATACTCCGGCCCGCTATAGCAGGTCCCCGGATGCTCGACGATGGCGTTCACCACAATGTCCGCCCGGGTCAGGCCGGCTCCGACATCGTCCAGGGAAACCGTCACCGTCCCACGACTATGGCAGAGCGCCAACAACTCCTCAGCGACGTTGAGGCAATCGAAGACGCAGACGTCTGGATGAAACTGATCCAGCGCCTCCGTGAATGCGCGATCCTCATCCCCATCCGTGGCAAAGGTCTGTACCTCGACGGGGAGACCGCTCTCCAGGACCAAGTTCACGCCGTCTGACGCCTGACGCATCAGGAACCGTGCCACGCTTCGGTAGTGCCGCCAGTGATAGTCGGCCAGCAACAGGCAACGTCTCACGTGTCCCGTCCCGATCTCAGGAATTCGGCCACCGTCACACCGAAAGAGAATCCGCTGTTCCATGCCTTAGTTGGTTGGCCTCCGGTAGATCAGAGTCCCCTGCTCCGCTTCAACGACACACAACTGGGCATGACCCAGGGCCCGCTCAAGGCTCCGAATGCGTTGAATCATCTCCGCAAGTTGTGTGGGGTTCGCGGACAGCGAATGGTCGGGCCCCTGCATGCTCCGGTCTAAGGTGAAATGTTTTTCAATGATGTGGGCGCCAACCGCCACCGCATACACCGGAACCTCGATCCCTAACGTGTGGTCAGAATACCCGACTGGGCACTGGTAGTGCTCCACCAAGGTTCGAATCGCGTTCAGGTTCGCTTGATCTTCAGGCGTCGGGTACGCAGAGATGCAGTGGAGCAAGGCGTAGGGGGCGCTCGCTTCCTCCAACACGGCCACAGCTCGGTTGATCTCTTCGAACGTCGCCATTCCCCGCGAGACGATGACCGGCTTCCCAGTCGAAGCCGCCTTGCGGAGCAGGCGCAGGTTGACGATATCAAATGAGGCAATCTTATAGACCGAGACATTCAGGCTAGCCAGGAACTCAACACTCTCAGTATCAAACGGCGTTGAGAAGAACAAGACTCCCACATGTTCCGCGAAGGCTTTGAGCTCGGCCTGCTGCGGAAACGGCAGCTCGCATTGTTTCAGCAACTCGAAGAATGGGTTGGACCGAGGAACCCGCTGCTCCGTCACATAGGTCTGGAACTTGACCGCATCCGCCCCTGCCGTTGCCGCCGATTCGATCAAGCGTTCTGCGGTCCGCATCTCACCGTTATGATTAATCCCAATCTCGGCCACAATGAACGTTGGGTGGGTTTCACCGACTCGTCGACCGTCGATGTCCATGGTGCTCCTCATGACCATGTGTCCCCGCTACCACGCAGTCCACCCGCCATCCACGAGCAGGTTATGCCCCGTCACGTAGGAGGACGCCTCAGAGGCCAGAAACAGCAGTGCCCCAGACAGCTCCGTGACCTGCCCCATCCGTCCCAACGGGGTCCGGAACGAATACTGTTTCACGAAATCACTGCCCTGCTGGTTCTCTATTCCCCCAGGGCTCAAGGCGTTCACTCGAATACGGTACCGGGCGAGATGAATCGCCCAGTACCGTGTCAACTGAATGACCGCCGCCTTTGATGCCGCGTACACCTCCGAGGTGTTCCGCGCGGTATCGGTGTAGATCCGCGGATCACCGCTGACCACCCCGTACATTGACCCAATGTTCACAATCCGGCCGCCGCTCGGTCGGTCCTTCATCAGCGGAACCGCCGCTTGCGTACACAGAAACATGCCACCGACATTCACGCGCAGCACCTTCATAAACTCCTCAAATGCCCGTTCCTCAAACGGGGTAAACACCGCGATACCTGCGTTGTTCACGAGGACATCACATCCCCCATACGCTTGTCTGAAACGCTGAAAAGCCGCTCGCACGGCCTCAGGATCGGTCACGTCAAACGCTGCCCAGGAGGCGTTGAGGTGTTCCTCACGAAGCTGCCGGCACAGTTGCTGACACCGTCCCTCATCGAGATCAGCGACAATGACATGGGCGCCAGCCTCCCCTAAGACGCGTACAAACTGCCGTCCCAGCTGCCCTAATGCCCCCGTGACAAGAGCGACCTGCCCTTCCAACGAGAACAGGTTCTTCCCCGCGCCCGACCGCTGCGCACGGGCCGTCGGTGGAGCACGACGCGAGGATGGGTTGACGGATCGTGGCAGCCTCATCGAAGCTCAGCGGCTCGGACGACCATCCACCCTAATGTCCTTCAAGGACTTCGTGCAGCGCCTCAACGACACGCTGCTGGTCACGCACACTCAACTCAGCATGCAACGGGATTCGCATCAGCCGCTTGGCTGCCGCTTCCGCGTAAGGCAGCGATCCCCCTCGATGAAACTGCCGCCCCAATGGCGAGCAGTGTAGGGCTGGGAAATGTGTGGTCGCTTCGATGTTTCGGGCGCGCAACTGGGCGATGACCCGATTACGATCACCGGGCGGCTCCACCATGACATAGAGGAAGTGCCAGTTATAGCCAGCGATCTCTTCAGGCCGCCTGAACGGTGGCAGTCGGAGTCGGCCTCGCTGTTCCAGTGGTCGCAACCACCTGACGTAGCGCAGTCCGAGGCGACGCCGTCGGGCGGTCAGGATGTCCAGTTTCAACAGCTGCTCGCGCAGAATCGCAGCCTGCAACTCGGACAGGACATAGTTGTCCCCTTGGGCAATCCACTCGTAACGCCCAACCTTGCCCCTGAGGAACGCCGAGCGATTTGTCCCCTTTTCTCGAATGAGATCGACACGGTCTGCCAACGCCACGCGTTGGGTCACGAACGCTCCGCCTTCCCCACACACGATGTTCTTCGTCTGATGGAAACTTAAACAGCCGAACTCCCCGATGGTCCCCAGTGCGCGGCCACGGTACGTCGACCCGATCGCCTGCGCCGCATCCTCAAGAATCGCAAGTTCATACCGCCGCTTGAGCGCCAAGAGCGCATCCATCTGACAAGGATAACCCGCGTAATGGACAGCAAGGATGGCTTTTGTGCGGCGCGTGACCGCACGATTCGCAGCCACAGGATCAATCGTGAGGTGATCGGGCTCGACGTCGACAAAGACGGGTCTCGCCCCGACGTTGAGGACGGCGTTCGCCATCGACATGTAGCTGAAGCTGGGCATGATGACCTCATCCCCTTTTCCGATTCCAAGGGCCTGTAGCCCAGCTTGATAGGCGTGCGTACAGGACGACAGCAAGAGCACTCGCCGTGCGTTCAGGCGTTTGGCCAGCAGCCGCTCGACCTCTCGCCCAATCGGTCCGTTGCCTCCCACCTCACCGGACGCCAACACCCTGGCGACGGCACGAACCTCGGCGCTGGAGAAGGTCGGCCGAGAAACCCGAATCACCCCATTGGTGGATGGGGGAATTGGAACGAGGTCAAGCCGTGGTCCAGGGGTCATGCGTGGCCCCACCCAAGGGCATCGCGAACCTCATGCCAGAATCGACGCCACGGCATCTGCAGTTCCGCCCGAAGCGTGCGAGGAGCCTTCAAAGAGGCCAGGTTGGAAAAATACCGCGCATACGGACCGCCCCCGTACTGGAACTCCCCTGCCGTCAGGCGCACGAGCTCTGGATCGGCCGCCAACTCCTCCTTGCTCGCCAAGGTTCCTGATCGGTCGGTGAAAACAAATCCATTCCCGACATCGAACACCGCCCACCGTCCATCCACTCGAGCAAAGGAGAGGATGAGATTGCGCTTCGCCGCCGGCAGCTTGACGATGTACCAAAACGCCGGTACTCCGGCGTAGGTGCACAACGTCGTGAACACGTCAGCCATCTGATCTTCAAGGCCGTGCCCTCGAATGATGATGTGCAGGATATGGTCATCCATGACCGGCCACCCGTCCGGGGTGGGGCGGATGCGCTGTCGCGTCCACGCGAAAACGGCGAGCGCGCGTTCGTGATCCGTCGGCAGGCCGTGTGTGATCTCATGAGCCAGCAGGCCATACTGGTAGTGTCGATGGAGGAAGTCCACCGCCTTAACGTACAAGGGAACCTGATGGGTCGAGACCTGAAAGTTGATCCCTTGTCGCGTGAACGCGGGGATCGTCAACGCCCAACACATGCCGGCGCCAAGACCGGCGAACACCAGGACCTGCATCGCCAGGCGCGATCGTCTTGTCCTCATCCCACGCCCTGGCAGGGCTCCACCCTTGGTGGAGCCGTCGCACCTGCTGTTGCAATCCTCTGGTCGTCGTGCGACCCCGCCTTCGGCGGGACTGCTAGGGCGTGGGATCATCGAACCTCCATCAGACCGTCACCGGATGTTCCATCGGCTCCCGCGGTGGAGACTGAAGGCGCCAAAAGGCGGCGTAGTGTCCGTCGCGAGCCATCAACTCCGTGTGCGTCCCGCGCTCCACCACCCGTCCCTCCTTGAGCACGGCAATGTGATCCGCATCAGCCACGGTCGAGAGACGATGCGCAATCACTAGCACCGTCCGTTGTGAGCGTAATTCCGCCAGCGCCTCCTGAAGGTGGCGCTCAGAAGCGCTGTCCAAAGCACTGGTGGCTTCATCCAGGATTAATACCTGTGGATTGCGCAGGATGGCCCGCGCGATCGCCAGTCGCTGCCGCTGCCCCGCGGAGAGCCGCACCCCGCGGTCTCCCACAATGGTGTCGTAGCCGCGTGCCATGGCCACAATGAAGTCATGCGCATGCGCCCGGCGGGCTGCCTCACGAATTTCTTCTTGCGTGGCGTGGGGGTTGCCATAGGCGATGTTCTCCCGGATCGTGGCGTGAAACATGAACGTATCCTGGTTTACCACCCCAATCGCCGCGCGCCACTGGGTCAGACTCAGCTCACGCAGATCGATTCCATCCACTGTAATGCGTCCCGTATCCGGGTCATAGAACCGCAGGAGAAGATCCACGAGCGTGGACTTGCCCACGCCTGATACCCCCACTAAGGCCGTGGTGCGTCCGGCGGGGATCTCGAGGCAGAGATCCTTCACGACAGCACCTTCCTCGGCCTGGTAGGTGAAGGTGACGTGTTCCAACCGAATACCACTCTGCAGCCGATCGAATGGTTGTTGGCCGCTCACTGGAGCTGAAGCTTCTTGAGGGCCAAGGGTGCGCGCCACAGCCGAGGCCCCGGCCATATACAGCGCAGTCATCACCCAGGTCGCATGGAAGTAGGCCACGCGCGGCAACAGACGATACAACACGAAGAGGAACGTGAGCAGCAACGGAAGCATCTGACCGCCCTGCACCACGAGGCGGGGTGCTGCCATCACCAGGAAGACAGCCAGCACCGTCATGCTGAGCGACTCGGCCAACGGGAAAGGTAGATGCACCAGTCCAGCGCCTCGCAGCTGGAGGGCGTTGACGCAGCGCAATCGATCGCGGTAGCGGCTCTGCTCAAAGGCTTCGCGTCCAAAGGCCCGCACGACGCGCATGCCTGACAGGGCTTCCACACCCGCCTGAGACACCTCGGCGATCGCCTGGCTCCTGCGCCCGCCGATGGCATTGGCACGATGGGCCGGCCATCGGAGCAGCCACGAGAGTCCGAGGAGCAACGCCACCGTCAGCAATGTGAGCGGCCAGGAGATCAGGAGCAGCAGGACGCCATAGGCCGTGGTCAAGCACAGAGTCGAGAGCATCTGGATGAGGCCCTGGAGGGCGAGGGCCGCTCGCTCCGGTTCGCTCTGGAGCCGCGTCAGCAGCTGACCCACCGGGCATCGGGCGATCAGCCGGTAGCTTGTGCCGGTCATGAGCCGGTCAAAGACTCGGAGACTGAGGTCGCGCTCCACGCTGATCACCGTCCCCTCGGTCCACACGGCAAGGACGTAGCTGACGAGATTCTTCAGGAGAATCAGCCCAAGCATGGTGGTGACGATCACCTGGAGCCGCTGCGCCGGCGGGACCTGAGCAAAGGGATGGCTGAGCGCATCCATGAGGAAATGTCCCGTCATCGCCTTCATGGCGCTGTGCGGAGATAACCCTCCGAGGACAGGAATCAGGAGGCTGATACCCACCGTCTCCAAAAATGAGGCCACGATTCCCAACACGATGAGTCCGCTGACTCTCCAGCGGTAGGGCCTGAGAAATCGCGCTAACGCCCAGAGGCCGTGGCGGATCGGTCGAGGGGCTTCCTGTGCGCTCATCGGACAAGCGCCTCAGAAAATACGCTGGGCTCTTCCAGCGTGGAACCGCCAGAGACACGAGGCGCAGTGGAGGTGTCGCGACCGGGGATGGTCAAGATCTTTTCTCTCGCCACGCCAGCACGGCATAACAGCGGGATGATCCGCTGATGGTCCCTGAAGACCGCCAGCACAAGCCAATCGAACGCCAGGTTCGAAAGCGCCGTCACATGGCGCACCGGGTGGCCCAAAAATGACTCGCTGCCATTGGAGGGCTTATCTGTCACCACCGCCACGACCTGCAGGCCGCGCTCCTGCATGGCGAGCAATGCGATCTGCGCCAACTCCCCTGTGCCGAACAACACGGTTTTCGTCCGTTTGGACTCAAGGATGGCGGAGAGGGTTTGCATCAGAAAAGCCCGGAGGTGCCGGTACAGGGCGAGGGAGTAGTCGAGATACTCGTAGGTCAATCGCGCTTTTTCGGCCACCCCTTTGGGCGTAATGAGATAGCGCAGGCGCTTGCGCTGGAGGTTGATGATCTTGACATAGCCCTTGTTGACTAATCGGCGGATGAGAAAGTTGGTCAGGCCCAGCGCGAGACGATAGCGTTTGGCGAGGCGGCGCTGCGTGACCGAATCGTTGGAAGAAATCTCGGTCAAGAGCTGAAGGTGGCGGTAGGCGTCCAGATCCATTCAGTGTTCAAAATATGAACAGTCGACACATTTTATAACACTCCGTCAGTTCCGCACAAGGAGTTTTTTGCCGGCAGCTGGAAGCCCGGCGGGGTGGCCGTCGGCCTTCAAGGACACGTTCCGAAGCCACACCTCAAAGGTCAACAGCGTCCACAGCCGGTGGGAATGATCCGCCCGGCCCGACACATGGGTCCGCACCAACGAACCGACATAGGAGGCATCGAGGTACTGCCGCCAGCAAGCACTGGACGACAACAGGACATCCTGCAGGAACTCCTTCAGATCAGTCCGGAACCAGCGCTGGAGCGGCACGCCGAAGCCCATCTTTCCCCGCCGGAGCACCGGTTGAGGCAACATGTCGGTAAAAGCCTGCCGGAGGATCACCTTCGTCCGCCCCCAATGGAGCTTCATCGCGTCCGGCAGGCTGAACACGTATTCCAGCAGCTCGCGGTCGAGGAAGGGAGAGCGAGCCTCAAGCGCGTGCGCCATCGAGCAGCGGTCCGCCTTCACCAGCAGATCGTCCGGAAGGTAGGTCTTCAAGTTCAGGTACAATAACTGGGTCAGAGGTGATGCGTCCCGGCACCGACGGACGTACGGATCGAGAGCGGCGAGAGGCGCTCTGGCTCCGTTCGTGCCTGTCCACAGGTGCGGGAGATCCTCATAGAACACGGCCACCCATCGACTGAACCGCTCATTGAACGGGAGCGCCGCGCTGCCGGCAAATTTCTGCAGGCGACCCCAGAGACTGCGGGGTCCGCCCCACGGCGGCAGGTTGGTGAGGAGCGAGCGCGCCGCGCGGCGCAGCGCCAGCGGGACTCGCTCTGACCAGAGGGTCGCGCAAAATCGGAGATAGCCTGCGAACAGTTCATCACCCCCGTCACCGTTCAGGGCCACCGTCACATACGCCTTCGTCAGTTGAGCCAGGAGGTAGGTCGGAATGGCCGAGGAGTCTGCGAACGGCCCATCATAGTGCCACACGAGCTGCTCAATGAGCTCGACGGCTGAGGGCTCCACTCGGAACTCGGTGTGCTGCGTGCCAAAGTGCCGTGCCACCAGGCGTGCGTAACGTGTCTCGTCAAAGCGCGAATCCCCGCTGAACCCGATGCTAAACGTCCGCACGGGCTCTCGCTGGAGCCTGCTCATCAAGCCCACGATAATTGACGAGTCGATGCCGCCGCTCAAGAAGGCCCCCAGGGGCACATCAGCCACGAGCCGCTTCCGCACGGCAGCCGTCAACAACGCTCGCACCCGATCAACCGCTTCGGCCTCGGAAGGCGCCCGATGCACCGCTGGCGCAGCCAGCGGCACATCCCAGTAGGCTTCGATCCGCAACCGTCCCTCATCACTCAGCGTGAGGAGATGCCCTGGTGGCAATTGGCAAATACCACGGTAGAGCGTGTGAGGGGTTGGAACATACCCGAACAGGAAGAAGGCCGGCAGGGCTTCGGCATCCACCTCAGGGATGATCGGGGGATAACGCAGCAGCGCCTTGATCTCAGAGGCGAATGCAAACCGTCCGCTCCCCGGATCAGCAGAGTAGAAGAGCGGCTTTTTCCCGACTCGGTCCCGACCGAGCAGCAGCTGTCGGCGCCGCGCATCCCAGACGGCAAAGGCAAACATCCCCTCGAGGCGCTCGACACACCGCACACCCTCCGCTTCGTACAGCCGCAGGAGGACCTCGGTATCTGAGGCGGTCCGAAAGCGCACCCCGCGCTGCTGCAGCGAGGCGCGCAGCTCAAGAAAGTTGTAGATCTCGCCGTTGAACACGATCCAGACGGATTGATCGTCGTTCGACATCGGTTGCGAAGCCTCTTCAGACAGGTCGATGATCTTCAGCCTGGCATGGGCGAGCCCAACCGAACACGTGGGAGTGTTCTTGAGCACCACCTGTCCCCTTCCCTCAGGGCCGCGATGTGAGAGGCTGGCCAGCGCTTCCGCCAACACGGCTTCCTCAACCGTTTGGCCATCCCACTGGAGCATCCCGACGATGCCGCACATCACGACACGGTGACCTCCGTTTTCTCCCGTCGGAACCGATCCCACCTGGCGATCAGGCGGGAGTACACCTCAAGGGGCTTGCCTTCAGCGGCAACCACCAGCAAGGGGAGCACGAACGCCAACCGCAAACGGAAGAGCGTACCCATATTCGCCACCACCAGGGACAGCGGCATGGCGGTCAGGACAATCCACGCCAGCACAACGTACGCTTCGATTCGACGGGAAGCTGCAAGCCTCCGCGCACCGACCCACATCGCAGGAAGCAGCAGGTAGAGGACCATCATCTCCAAACCAGCCCATGTGCGCATGACGCCGGTTGAGCCTTTCGCGTCAAACCACTGCCACGGAAACGGCGCCAACAGCCCAATCGCCAGCGCGCGCGGCAGGTAACGTAAGAGTTGGCCGGGCTGAGAGATCATTGCGCGTGGATCGACGAGGGAGTACCCGCCACTGGTGACAAATCCCTGGCGTCGACTACCCAGCGCCTCCGGGGTAGTTTCCTGAACGGTTGACACCGCTTGTGCATCGAGTTGATGGAAGCTGTCCACAACCGCTGCGTATCGTCTCGCACCATCCAGTGCGCTTGCGCTCATATTGGACCGAGACATTGAGAGGAGCGCTACGGCGAGGTCCTGGAAGCGTTCATCGGAAGCTTCTGAAACAAGGACCGCGACTGGGTCGGAAGCTTCTGAAACAAGGACCGCGACAGGGGGACTAGCCTCTGTGATCTCAGGAGGTGTGCGCAGCGAGACCTCAGCAGGAGCCCCTGCGCCCTCTGGCGGTCGGCCAGGGGCCATCGCCAATGTTTCTTCAGGCATCACGTGTGCCAGCTCAGGTGCTCTCGCCAACTCAGGCGCTCTCTCTCCTCTACGCACCAGGGGGAGGTACACGTCAAGAGGGCTGGGGGAAGCTCCCACGACCAATGCTTCCTCATACACGGTCCGCGCCTCCTCCAGCTCTCCTGCCTCTAGCAACTTCTTGCTATGGGCGACTAAGAGGGTCACCAGTGTGTGGCGGACCCGCTCAACCGCTTCAGAGTCTCCCCCGGCCATGACAAGCGCTTCTTTTGCCCGCGCGATCGCGGCCTCAATCTGTCCTTGGCCCACCAACGCCAGGGCGAGGCGCTCGTAGAGAGAGGCCGTGGGCGCCACCCACCGCAGCGCCTGTTCAAAAGCTCCCTGCGCCTCCCCGAACTGCCGATGCTCCAGGAACTGGTCGCCATGGGCTACAGAGAGGCGTCCCAGCATCTGATGAAGCCGATCCGTCTCTTGGGGTGTGGCGGCTGCCTCGAGCGCCTGCTGGGCCCTGGCCAGAGCTTCCTCGAGCTGCCCTTGGCCTTCCAACGCCAGGGCGAGGCGCTCGTAGAGAGCGCTGGAAGCAGCGCCGAGGGCCAGTGCCGCGTCGTAGGCCGCCTGTGCCTTGATCACGTTGCTTTCCTTCAGCGCCACGTCACCTCGCGCGATGTGGAGCTGTCCCATGAGGGACCTCACCTCTGCGTGCCGACGCGGGGCAGCTCGTGCCAGTGCGAGATACTCCTGGTAGACATGAACGGCTTCATCGAGGTGTTTCTCTTGAACGTGGACGGCCGCCAATGCGAGATAGGCGTCTCCACGAGAGGGATCCCGCGCGAGCGCCTGCCGGAACTCTTCCATCGCCTTAGCGAGCTCGCCGGCGTTCCACGCCTGCATGCCCAACCAGAAGTGACGTGGCGCGGGTTGGGTTGAGCTCAGGAGCTGTGCCGTATCCAAGCCGCGAGCAAACAGCACGGACACCACGACCATGGTCGCCAGGACCAGGTACCCCACGCCGAGACTCACACGCCGCCTCACGACTGCGCTCGTCGCTGCCGGAAAAAAGACCACGAGCATCGTCAGCGCGAGGATCGATCCCAGATAGAACCGGAGCCGAGTTAACAACACGATTGAGCTTACAACGGCAAGACACCAGGCGATAAGCCGCAAGATCCCTATCCGGCGCCGATCACGGACAGCGGCACACGCCTGCACGATCAAGAGGAGAACCACCAGCGTGAGGAGCAGGCTCAGGGAATCTTTGAGGAGCTGACTCGACCAGATGAGCGTGGATGGCCAAAAGCCCACGAGCAGCCCGCTGACCACCGCCGACCGCTCATCGGAGAGCCTCCGGCTGATCGAAAAGGCCACCAGCCCGCTCGAGGTCCCCAGGAAGCAGTTCACAACCGTAGCCAAAAGCGGATGGGACCCAACGAAGGCGTAGATCGCCGCCACCACCACGAGATACTCGACCCCGAGCCCCGTGATGTAGGGCATGGGCGTACCGGCGAGCCACACCGACACGAGCGGCAATCCACACAGGTGGTACACGCTCGCATCGGGCGCGAATTGCCAGAACCCCGGGATCTCCGCTTGCAACGGATCAAGAATGGGGAGGCGCCAGTACGAAATGGCAAAGAACACCACTGCCAGCACGACTCGCAGACCGTAGGATGCCAGCAGCAAGCGACAGACCCATGGGCCGGCCACAGGCATGGCCAATCGCCGGATGAGCCGTGCCCCCACCCAACTCATGACCAGGAAGGTCACGCAGATCTGAGGGGTGAACGGCGTGACCATCTGCGACGCTTACACTCCACGTCCCGCCGGAGAACGTTTCCCAGCGTCCTGACGGAGGATGTTGACATACGAAGGGACATACCGGTGCATGGCGAATCGCTCTTCCACGGTCTTGCGGCCAGCCAACCCGAAGCGGGCCCGCAATGCAGGATCGGCCAGGAGGCGCCCCAGTTTCTCAATCCATTCCTCCTCGGACTCCGCCAGAAATCCATTGACCCCGTCCTGAACGATCTCGCGGTTTCGCCCCACATTGGACACGACACAGGGCGTCCCAACCGCCATGTACTGCACCGTCTTAAACCCGGTCTTTCCATACACCCACGGCTCCACGGGCAAGGGGTAGACGCCGATATCCAACTCCTGGAAATACGCCACGTCCTTTGCCAACGTCCAGGGTTCCTGGATCACCTCCACCCCTGGAAGGTGAAACGGACGCGCCGAGCCGACGACCTTGAAGGTGAACTCGAACCGCTTGGCCAGACGACTCAAGACGGGTTTCAGGGCCTCGAGAAAGGGGGCCGTGCTGTGGCTGCCAATCCATCCGATCAGGGGGCGCCGCCGAAGAGGCCGGGGGGGAGGCACGCAAAACTGCTCGACGTCCACACACGTGGGAATCATGTAGACCTGAGGGTTGAACCGTTCGGCGTACTGGCGCAGGTAGTCGTTGCAGGTAATCACGCACCGACTCCACCGCAGGATCGACGGCAATTTTTGCGGCATGCGAAGCCACGCGGCGATGGGGTTCGACGGGCTGCTCCGAGACAGAAAGATGGCATCGTCAAGGTCAAAGACCATCGGCACATCGCGGACCGCCAAGAGCCACTCGATAATCGGGGGGCCGATCGGGAAGGCTTCGAGGTGGATGAACACCGCATCGTATCGGCCGCTGCGGATGACGTCTCGAAGCCGCTTGAGGCTGCTGATGAGGAAGTGGCCGAGCTTGGCTCCCCACCGCCCCCGTTGGTACGCAATCCGGTAGAACCGTGGCGTCAGAAAGGGGCTCACCATGCAGTGGATGCCCTGCAGCCGCAAATGCGGCAGGTACTGCAACACACGATACCGGCTACTCGCTCCTTCCGCGGGATGCGGGGTTAGAAAGAGAACGCGCATGATGCTGACTTCGTGTCACACCTGCTGCAACGTGCTGTGCGTCAGGTACCGCTGCACATAGATCCTCAAGGCGTCCTGCCACGGCGGCATGTGATCCAACCCCAAGGATTGCAGCCGTTGGTTCGCCATGGCCTCCGAGGGCGCTCTGGGCGCTGGCAACGGGAAGGCCTCCGAGGTCACCGGCCTGATGGTGATGTCCGATCGACCGAGGAACTCCACGAGCTTGCACGCAAACTCGTAGCGGGAACACACGCCTTGGTTCGTCATGTGAAACATGCCGACGTGCTCGGTTTCGATCAGCGTGGCAATCCCCCGAGCGAGGTCCTCGGTGAAGGTGGGGCTGCCGATCTTATCGGTCACGACCGACAGCGTGTTCCGAGTCTGCAGCAACTGCAGAATCTTTCCGGCGAATTTTTTGTCCCGGTCATGCCCGCCCACCATCCATCCGGCCCGCACGATCAGATGGGCGGACACGTGGTGCCGCACGGCGATTTCCCCGCTCAGTTTCGCCCGGCCATAGACGTTCACCGGATCGGGTTGATCAGACTCCACATAGGGCGTGGGCTTCAGGCCGTTGAAGACCCCCGCGGTACTCACATAGAGCATCCGGATGCGGGATCGCCCGCAGGCGCTTGCCAGGTATTCGGTCCCTACGGCATTGGTCAGGTACGCGTGCGCGGGTTCCTTCTCGCATCGATCCACGTCCGTTTCTGCCGCAAGGTGCAGGAGGAACTGGGGTCGCTCCGCCGTGAGCACCGCATGAACGGCGCCCTCATCCCGCACGTCAAGCTGAACGGTGCCAGGGCTTCTCGGCTCCAGATCCGTCGGGATCACCTCATGGCCCCGCTGCCGCAGCTCCGGGCACAGGGCACTGCTCAACATCCCTTCCGCCCCGGTCACCAATACCTTCATCCTCCCCTCCCCTCGGTTCGTCCGACCCATTGAGGCGACGGTATAACTCAAGATACCTCCCCACCCCCATACGGAGATCGAAGTGGCGCTCAGCCACCTGCCGACATCGCCTTCGACACAGGGGGTCCTGAAGCAGTCGAGCCACGTCATCAAACGTCGTCTCGAACGCCGCATCGCTGACGTCTGACAACACCACACCAACCCGCTCCTGGCGGATCAGCGCGCCAGCATCCCCGATCCCTTCGTTGATCACCATTGGCACGCCGCTCGCGAGCAGCTCTCCGAGCTTAGCCGCCAAGGAGCCCTGTTTGGAAAACTGCAGCTTCCTGAAGAATACCGCAAGATCCAGCAGGCGCAGGTAGGCCGGCATCTCTTCAAACGAGGCTTGAGTCAGCACGAGTCGGTCAGGCGGCACGCCGGCCGCCACGGCGTCTTTCTTCAGACGCGCGTGATCATCCCTCGTGACTAACAAGACCTTGACGTTGGGGAGGTGACCACACACAAACGCCAGGTAGCGCAACATCCAGTCCCGGAGATACCAGTTGCCGGTGTTGCCGACACACCCTATGACGGTCGCGTCGTGCAATCCAAACCGCGTGAGCAGCTCCGGGTCCTTCTGGCCAGGGACAAACCGATCGAGGTCCACGCAGGTCGGCACGACGACGGTGGGCCGATCCGATGGGATTCGATACCCAAGCGTCGGAAATGCCGCGATGCCCTCCGCCGTCAACGAGACGATCGCATCGGCCTCCTCAAAGAACCGACGCTCCCATCGCTTGGCCAGTCGGTAGGCAAGCGAATGGGAACTCCAATGTCCCGCGTCCACCTTCTCATCAGCCCAGAACCCGCGCATATCGAAGATGAACCGCGTCCCGCAGCACCGCTTGAGGCGTACCGCAATGACGGAGGCCACATAGCCCCTGGCGTGCACCACACGGATGCGATGCCGTCGGCAGAGGACGATCCCTGCAACGATCCCGCGCAAGGCATCGTAGCCTGTCGCCAACAGCGAAGGCCATTTGTGGTAGCGCAGCCGTCGCCAGTGGATCGCCGCAGCCTGAAGCTCCTGCGCCAGCGGCACGAGCCGCCCACGGTCCTTCAGATCTCGCCGTTTCTCGTACGACAAGAGCGCAACCGTGCGGTGCTTGGCGATCTGGCGCAAATAACTGAGGACCTGCGACTGGCCGAGCGGCTCCAACATCCCGTCATAGGAAATATAGAGGAGCTCCATGGGCCGACCTCACACCGCACGGCATAAGTGGGACGAAAACCGGCCGATCCACTCCCCGAGGCGATGGGACAACGATCGCACCACGTACTTCTGCCGGCCGATCCGGAGGAGGATCTTCACAAGCACCCCACGCACCGAGGGGACGAATAGGGGTGACAGCGCCAGACACACGGGATACACCCACATCGCCGGGCACCGCGCCATCCGCCAGCCGCCGCGCAACGCAAACCGGTACACCGGCAGGCTTCGGTACCGCCGCTGAAGAATCCCCATCAGAGCCCCATGGCTCATCCACCAGTGCACCCGGTGACGCAGATGGGCAGCCTCAAACGGTGTCAGCGCCAGGGCCCGTTCCAGCCGCTGCAGGAACGCCTCCAGCACATCCAGGGCCTGCTGGACTGTCGCCTGAGACGGACACGCCTCCCAAAACGCCTCCTCCATCTGGAGGACCTGACTCAGTCGCTGGGCCGCTCCATCCGCGCCCAGCGACGCCACCAACGCGTGATGAGCGCGCCGCGCATTCTGCCGCTGTACCCCTGCGTACGTTCGGCTCTGCTGCGTCTCATGGACGCGTCTCATGATCAGGGGGGCTCGGAGCACCACCGCACTCCAGCGCCTTGTCGCCATCGCGCACCAGAGCGCATAGTCTTCGCAGAACTTGAAGGAGTCGTCATAGCCGCCTGCAGACAGCGCGGCATCCCGGCGGAACATCACCGTCGGGTGATCAATCGGAGAGGCGTAGGTGAGGACTGCACCGAGGAATGAGCCGTAATCCTGAACCTGCGTCATGCCCACAACGACCGTCCGCCGCCCATGCAGTCCCCCGCGATGCAACCACAACCACGACCCCACCAGCCCCACGTTGGGGTATCGGTCCAACACCGCGACCTGTTGCCGCAATCGGTCGGGCAGACACCGATCATCCTGGTCGAGGCGGGCGATGTACGGCGCGCGGGCCAATGCCAATCCCCGATTTAATGACCCCACCTGCCCCATGTTGCGCTCGTTGCGCACCAGTCGAATCCGCTGGTCCCGGAAACGCTGGATACAGGCTATGGACTCATCGGTGCTGGCATCATCGACGATCAGCAGCTCAAGGTCGGTGAACGTCTGGGCCAAGACGCTCTCAATCGCCTCAGCGAGATACGGCATCCCGTTGTACACCGGCAACAGCACCGTCACGCGCGGATTCGAAGCTGTGTTGATCATCGGCTTGGCGCTGGCATCCGCGTAAAGTGCTCCAGGAGGTGCTGGACGGCCCGCCGCTCCATGGCAGCCCGTGAGGCGCGCGTCAGCGAGGCGACATGCGGCGTGCAGAGCACGTGTGGGAACCTCGTCAACGGCCCTGTATAAGGTTCCTGCTCAAACACATCGAATGCGGCTGCCGCCAGATGCCCGGATCGGAGCGCCGCCTCGAGGGCCTGCTCATCAACGAGGTATCCCCGCGAGGTGTTGATGAGTCGACTGCCGGCCTTCATCTGCCCCAACTCTGCGCGGCCCATCAGCACACCTTCTTGTCGAGGACGGTTCGCGTGGAGCGACACCACATCAGCCTCAGCTAATAGCCGAGGAAGCGGACACCAGTGGGCCGTCTCCGGAACCTCGTGGGGCGCGACGAATGGATCTGACACGAGGACACGTGGCCCAAAAACACGGAGATACCGTTCCACCGTCCTGCCAATCCGGCCAAACCCTACCAGGCCCACCGTCCACTCAGACAGCAGCCATCCGGGACGCTTGACCCACGCGCCCTGTCGGCTGGCTGCGAGGTATTGGGGTAGATTCCTCGCCAAGGCCAGGATCATGGCCACTGTCATCTGCGCGACGGGCTCGACGACTTCGTCAGGCGTTGTGTACACGGCAATGCCTTTCCGACGCGCCACATCGAGATCGATGGCATCCGTCCCCACACCGCATCGGCTGATGCATTGCAGGCGGGGCAGCGCCTCGAGGACGGCGGCATCGTAGGGCTCGACACCCGCCACGACCGCCTCGGCGTCACGAAGTACGTGGATCAAGTCCTCTGATGTTAAGCGACGACCCAGCTCGTTGACCCGAACCTCCCATCCGGCCTCGCGCAAGAGCTGCTTCGGGACTGGCTCGAACTCGCAGAACTGCTGCAGCGCGACGTACACGACCCCACGGCTCATCGCTGGAGCACCTGATCGAGCACGGCCTGTTGCACCGGATCTTCGGCAAGATACTGCCGCACCAGCTCTACCTCGCGCGGCTCGTTGATGGCAGGATAGCCCCTGCTAAACTCGACCGCCCGCAACAGGATGTCATGCTCCAGGATGCGGGATTGGTCGATCCCCTCGGCTACTTCAAGCGGGGTGCGCGCCAGGACGGTGTACTGCTCCAAGAAGGTTCGGGTATAGCCGAGGATTCCCACGACCGTCCGAATGGGCTCATACGCCGGACCCAGCTTCATCGCCAGCGATGAACCGTCGCGCAAGCAATAGAGGATCCGTCCAGACATGGAGACGACGCACTTGACGATGGCCGAATCACTCAGCTCGCTGGCTTGCTCAATGGTCGTCACTGCATTCCAGGCTGGTACCTCAGGCTCTGTCTCAATAGCGCGGACCATCCGTGCCAAGTCGCTCGCCAGCACCAAGACTTCATCCCCCTGCACGTTGACCACATGGGTGCAGTCCAACTGACGGGCCGCCTCAGCGACTCGATCGGTCGCGGCCGGATGCGCTGAGGAGGTCATCAGGCACCGCCCACCATAGCCCTCAACCACTTGGGCGATCTCCGGATCACACGTCGCCACGACGACCTCTGAGAACCGGCCGCACAAAGTCGCCCGCCGTCGCACATGCTCCACGAGGGGCAGCCCTCTGATCGAAAGCAGCGGCTTGCCCGGAAACCGGTGTGAGGCCATCCGCGCAGGGATGACCGCCGCTACCCGCACCGGCATGCGTGGCGTCTCACTGAGGGAGCGTTCCGCAGTCCACATTGAGACACTGTCCGGTGATCGCAGACGCTGCTGGACTGGCCAGGAAGTACACGGCCTCGGCGATCTCGTGCGCGTCGGAGAGCCGCCCCAGCGCAGTCTGCGTCGCCGCAAATTGCTCCAGGTACTGCTCCACATCTTGACCACGGGCTGGCGAGACCGGCTCCGCTAACGCGGCAAGGACCTGAGGTGTCGGCACATAGGCCGGACACACCGCATTGACGCGAATGCCCCTCGGACCGAGCTCCTTCGCCAACGCCTGGGTGATGCCGTTGACCGCGAACTTGGCGGCGCAGTAGACGCTGTTATTCGCGCTGCCTCGCTTGCCAGCGAGGCTCGAGATATTCACGATGCAGCCGCCCTCTGTCATCACCTTCGCAGCCGCCGCACATCCCCACAGCGTCCCACGGACAATCGTGTCCAGCACCTCCCGCACAAAGGCCTCATCGATCTCCTCAACGGCCCGCCACCGCGAGACGCCGGCACAATTGACGAACACATTCGGCGCTCCCCACTGCTCCACAACCTTCCCAACGAAACCGTCCAGAGCCTCGCGATCGCGCACGTCGACACGGCCGAACAGAATCTCGGGTGGCAGCGCAGGCTCTGGGTCTGAACGGCCGCAGACCGCAACGGCTTCACCACGGTCATGGAACAGCTCTGCGACCGAGCGACCAATCCCCCGTGTGCCTCCCGTGATCGCCACGACACGACCCTGACGTCGCAAGCTCATTAAATGGTCATCGCCGTGAAACCGCCATCCACCGTCACGATGGAACCAGTCACGAAGCTGGCCGCATCGGAGGCCAGCCACAGCACCGCGCCGATGAGCTCCTCGGGCTGACCAAACCGACCCATGGGAGTGTGGTTCAGGATGGCGGCCTTGCGCGGCTCGTCAATGAAGTGCCGCATGCTCCAGGCGGTTGGGAAGAACCCTGGCCGCAGCGCGTTCACCCGCACGTTGAACGGCGCCCACTCCCGCGCCAGGTTCTGCGTCAGATTGGCCACGCCCGCCTTGGCCGTGGAGTAGACGAACGCTTTCGAAAGGGGGGGGTCTTTGGATACAGAGGTGAAATTGATGATGCTCCCCGCACGCTGGCGCACCATAACTTCGCCGAACACTTGGCAACTTAGGAGGGTTCCCAGCAGGTTCACTCGCATGATGCGGTCGAATTCCTCGAGCGAGATGTCGAAGAATGGGGTGGGGGCGTTTGTCCCGGCGCCGTTGAGCAGGATATCGATCCGGCCGTGCTCTCGCTGAATCTGGTCCCGACAGCGAATGAGATCATCCTTCGAGGTGACATCGCAGCGAAGGCACGGCAGCATGGTACCCGTCGGTACCGGGTTGCCCCGCACCGGCTCAGCCACGTCGAGGATGAAGACCGATATGCCGGCTTCCGCCATCGCCTCCGCCAGCGTGGAACACAGGTACCCCGCGCCCCCAATGATCGCGGCGACTTTTCCGCGCAGATTGAAGCGTTCCTCAACGGTCGGCATGGCACGCCTCGATCATCGCATCGAGCTCTTCGCTTCGCTGCGCCAGGTTGAAGACATCGGAGCCCAGGACGAGAAACGTGAACCCGTCGGCGAGATGCCGCCGGATCCCCTCAAGGCTTGGGCGCACGAGGTGCGTGCCGCAACTCTTGCCGGCCGAGGCGCACGCCGTCACCACGCGCCCGGCTGCCTCGGTGACGCGGGGATCGGACAGCTTCCCTGGAATGCCAAGGGACCCAGAAAGGTCATAGGGTCCGACCATCACGCCATCCACATCCGGATGCGCCACAATCGGCTTGACCTGCTCCACCGCCCCAATCGTTTCGACCTGCACGATGAGCGACAGGGAGGCGTTCGCCGACCGCACATACGCGTCAAACGCGCGCCCGTACTGATGGGCCGCGGCGACCCCGAAGCTACGCCGGCCCGCCGGCGGGTACCGCAGCGCATCGACGACGCGCTCGATGTCATCACGACCCTGCACCTGCGGGACGACCACGCCGTCGGCCCCGGCATCGAGCAGGCGACTGAGCTGCTCCAGATTCCCCGGGCCAATGCGTGGCAGGCACGCGCGGCCAAACTCGTGGCAGGCCCGGATGATCTGCTGGGCTGTCGCAAAATCGATCGTCGTATGCTCCAGGTCGAACCCCACGAAGTCCCCCCGCGCGCCGGCGAAGATGCTGGCGATCTCCGGATGCCCGATCGAGATCCACGCCCCGAAGGTGAGCGCCCGCTGCTTCAAGCGGCGACGCAACCGTTCCGCCACAGCCAGGGGATCTGCCACATCCATCCGCTTTTCTCGTTTCACCTGAACACGCTCGTTCACCATCACGCAGAGATGGCCTTTCGCAGGATCGTGAATTCGCGAATGACCGTCTCGATCCGGTAGGGAAAGCTCGAGCGGTCTTGAAGCCACTGTGCCTTCGTCGTCGGGACCACCAGATAGTCAGGCGCTCCAATGGCGTTCAGGCTCGCCGTGACGCCAGTCACGTCGTGCCGTTCCCATGCGTCGATGAGCCGGTCATGATGTGGCCCACGTTCGTGGACGGACCAGCCAATGGAGAGGTAATCGAACACGAACACCACGGGAGATCCAAATGGCATAGACCGACCGGTCCGCGTGCGCAAGGACGTCTCGAGCGTGAGTCGTTGAGGACGCCGCCATGGATAGTCCCCCATCGAGAAGGCGAGGACCAGCGAGTTGGGGGGTGTCCTTTCCCGGATGTACTCGTTGATTCCCACCCACTTGGCTCCCGGGTTGTCCCCCATGATGCCATGCTCAGCCAAAAACTGAAGGGCTGGCATCCGATGGACCGTCCACGAGACCAATGTGGACAACGTCGTGGCGCAGAGCGCGCCAGCGACGATCCGCAGCCGCCAGGACGGATCGATCGCCCGCCGCCGTTCAGACACGTACCGCCACAGCCACATCAGCCCCAAGAGGACGACGACCGTGCTGGCCCGCTTCAGGTGGAATGGCGTCAGATAGATCGCCAACAGCACCGCGATGCAAACCCAGACACCTCTCCATGAGGAGGCCGAGTCGAGACGCCTCAACACCGAGGCCGCGATCGCGACGAGGAGGACATACTGCGGCCACACCAGGGCCCTCTCGACATCAAAGGGGACCACGTAGGGGATCTTGAGCATGTCCGGCGTGTAGGACAGGTACACCCCACCAAGCAACCAGACGGTAGCCCCAACGACAGCGGTCATCTTCACCCGTTGTTCAAGCACGACGGAAGGAAGCCTGACCCACCAGGCTCCGGCGCACACCACCAGAAACGCCAGGTTACTCCACCAGGCGTCCCAGAAGGGGTTGGCTTCTTCTCGTTCCATCTCCTCCAGGATGAAGTCGAACAGGGCCACCTGGTTTGGATTCTGCAGCCTGACCACCGCGTAATACACCCCAAGGGCCGCCGCGATCAGTCCCAGGACGCTCAACCCCACACGCCATTTGCCGCGGGGTGTCAAGCGTTCCTTGAACAGGATCGCCAGGCCAATCAGGATTGGCAACCATGCGTTCTTGATGGAGATGGACGCCAGAAGGGCCATGACAGCGAAAATGAGGGCTGGGCGCTTTCCGGCAAGCACCAGGTAGAACAACCAGTACGCCACGGGTCCTGCCATGGTCGTGGGGTTAAACTCCAACGCGCTCACAAACTGCGTGCGTTTAAAGCCGTTGCCAATCGTCAGCATCAGGGAGAGCATCGCAACACGTGCTGCGGGACGGTCTGCGCCGAAGAGCCGTGCCGTCTTGTCCAAGACCACGACGGCCATGAGGACGAGCCCGCCGTACACCACAATCGTAAAGCGATCGTCCAGCCAGAGGTCGCCCACCAACCGCACGACGACATAATAGAGCGAGAGCAGCGTGGCCCGAAACGGCGGCATGTAGCGATCGACAGGAAAGCTCTCCGGATGCAGGACCTGAAACGCACCGCCAGAGTACAGCGACAGGTATTCCAGCCCGGTGAAGCGCGTCACCGTATACAGGAGGCTGCAGAGGATCATGAAGAGCCACATGTCAGCTTCTGGCCTCTTCGACTGATCGCCCTTGGTCGTGCTGCATCAGTCCGCTCGAACGGCTCCATTGGAACTGCGCCACGACAGGCGGCCCCGCGTCGCGCACCCTGCACACTCGTAAGGCATCCCAGGCCTGTCGCGCTGCGTGCTTCAGCACGTAGTCCCAGGTATACCTCGGATTCTGATCCAAACGATCCGCAATCGTCACTCGCCCAGAATGCGCTGTGCGCTTGAACACGCCAAGGGCTGTCTCCGCGGTTCCTGTCGAGGCCACAAACAGCTCCTTGGGCACAAACCGGTTGTGCGTTCCGCCGAGGACGATATGGCTTCGATAGACGACCACTTCTGCTCTGAGCGCCTCGGCCATCGCAGCGTCAATGAGCTCCTGAAGATTGAGCACGATGAATGGCATCCAGCCTTCGTAATGGTACTGGCAGGAGCGTTCTGGATCCCACTCCGTGTGGCCGACATCCCGCGTGCGGCATCGGACGATCACCGTCTCCTCTGCGATTCTGATGAGCTCCGAGAGGAAGGCGAGAGGCTCGGTCTGGTGCTGGATGACGTCCTTGGCGTACACGAGATGCGGATGCTCCGGCAGGCCATGGAGTCGGAGGGTCGCGCTGATGGAGGCGGCGGGCTCGCCCATGATGAATGTCCCCTCGGCGTACTTCTGTTTGGCTCGCGCGATGGCCGGACCGGAGACGTCCAGACCGTAGTAGCGCGTGTAGGGATAGCGACTGCGCAAGTAGCGGTAGAACTCTCCGGTGGCGCATCCGACTTCCAGTAGCTGGAGCGAACGATCCTGGTCAATCCGTTCATTCAGCAGCCGGACGTCGTTGAAGCCTTCCTGGTTGCGGATCAGGTTGCGACGATCGAGCTGCCAGCGTCCATCGAACGCCTCCGCATGCCGCTGGTGCTGCCAATCGTCGTACCACTGGCTCATCCCATCACCCCGTCAGGCCAACACGCGCGCAACACGAGGACCCGGTTTCGAGATACGCTCCGGCTGTCGACGCTCGTCAACCTGCTCCAGCTTCGCGGCGTCCCGGAGGAACTGCTGGACCGTCTCCTTGCTGTAGGGATGCACAAGCATCCCTTCCAGCAACGGCGGGACCGTCGTAACAATATCCGCGCCCGCTTCAAACCACTCCACGATGTTCAGGACCTCGCGGGTGGATCCGACGATCATCTTGGCGGGGCTGCCAAAGGCATCCAACAAACCCCGGAGGCGCCGGATCTCCTGGCACGCGTTGTAGCCCATGTTGTTGACCCGCCCCCCGAACAAGGAGACATAGGTCGCACCCGCCATCGCCGCCAGCAGACACTGCTGCGCGCTCATCATGGCGGTCACGTTGACGCGAATGTCGTGTTGCGTCTCCAGCTCATGCACGAGCCGCAAGTTCTCCGTGCCGCCCTCCACGTCGTGAATCGGAATCTTGACGTTGATGTTGGGCGCCCAGCTGACAAACCTCTGGGCCTGCTCGAGCATCCCTTCTGGGTCGTTCGTGGTGACTTCCACCGAGACGGGCAGCGGGCTGACGAGCTGCGCGATCTGCCGGCAGCGCTCCTCAATCCCCAACCATCCTCCCCTCAGTCCCTCTTTCGCCAGGATCGTCGGGTTGGTCGTCACACCCCGGATGATCCCCAACGCATGGTACTTCCGAATCTCTTCCAGACTTCCGGTGTCCAAAAAGATCCCGGTTAAGGTTCTCATGGCTTCCACCTTTCTCTTCAGGACTGTCCCTGTGCCATAGTGTTCGCCGTCAATCGGGCGGGATCTCCCATTGCCAGACTTCCTGTGGCTCCCCGGTCGGGACCTGCTCACCCTTCTCGAGGACAAAACACTCCAACACGAGCGCGTCAATCTGGGTGCGCATGAAGCATCGATAGGCGTCATCCGGCGTGCAGACGATCGGCTCCCCACGGACGTTGAACGAGGTATTGATGATGACGGGGCAGCCGGTCCGCTCATAGAAGGCGCGCAGGATGTCGTAGAACAGCGGGTTGTGCTTCCGCCGCACGGTCTGGATCCTCGCCGAGTGATCGACATGGGTCACCGCCGGAATCTCCGAGCGGGGAACTTGGAGTTTCTCCAGGCCTAGGCGCGCCGCATCGGCTGGCGCCAGCGGCAGCCGCCGATGGACCGCGACATCACACACGAGCAGCATGTACGGACTCTCCCCGTCAAATGCAAACCAGTCCCCGACATGTTCCCGCAGGACGGAGGGCGCAAATGGCCGGAAGGATTCCCGGAATTTGATCTTCAGGTTCATGAGCGACTGCATCTGGGGCGAACGGGCATCCCCGATGATGGATCGCGCGCCGAGCGCCCGTGGCCCAAACTCCATGCGAGACTGGAACAGCCCAATGACCTCACCCTTAGCCAACAGCTCCGCCACGCGCTCAACCAGCGCCTCGCGCTCGAGGCGCTGCGCAGGGTAGCCTTGCTTTGCCAGCCACGCACCAATCTCCTCCTCGGAGAACGCCGGGCCCAACAGCGCACTCTTCATCCGATCCGTGTACACGGGCAGGTCGTTGGATTCATGCGCCGACGCCAACGTGGCACCCTCGCCACGCTGCAGACCCGCACCGACGGCGAGAGCAACCGGCGCCCCGCGCCCCTTCCCCTTCATGGCAGGATGCCACGTGCCCTCGCGCTCCGGGCTGAGCCGAGGCTTCCCCAGATACCGATGCCACAGCGCCATGGCCACACCCAACGCGCCCCCGGCATCACCCGCAGCCGGCTGCACCCAAAGCTCCTTGAACGGACCCTCCCGCAAGATCCGGCCATTGCCGACACAGTTCAACGCCACCCCGCCCGCGAGGCACAGATAGGGCAGCCGTGTTTCTCGATAGACATGGCAGGCCATACGGAGCATGATCTCCTCGGTAATCTCCTGAATCGAGCGAGCGAGATCCATCTCTCGCTGCGTGATGGCGTCGTCAGGCTTACGCGGAGGTCCCCCGAAGAGCCGCGCAAAGGCGGGGGAGGTCATCGTCAGACCGGTGCAGTAGTTGAAGGACTCAAGGTTGAGCCACAGACTGCCGTCCTCGCGAATGTCCACGAGGTGATCCCGAATGGCCTCGACATACCGAGGCTCGCCGTAGGGGGCCAGACCCATCAACTTGTATTCGCCCGAGTTGACCTTGAACCCGCAGAAATAGGTGAACGCCGAGTACAACAATCCCAAGGAGTGGGGGAATCGCATCTCCTTCAACAGGACCAGCTCGTTGCCCTTCCCGTAGCCATACGAGGCCGTGGCCCATTCCCCAACGGCATCCATCGTGAGGACCGCCGCCTCCTCAAACGGTGAGGGGTAAAAGGCCGAGGCCGCATGGGATTCGTGGTGATCACCAAACAACACGGGACGCCTCCAGCCCAGCTCCCGTTGGATCGTGTCCGCCAACCACAGTTTTTCCCCCAACCACGTTGACATCGCCATCAAAAACGAGCGCAGACCCCGCGGGGCGTCGGCCAAGTAGGTTTCAATGAGCCGCTCGAATTTCACAATGGGCTTCTCATAGAAGCCGACGAGATCGACCGCCTCGATGGGAATTCTGCCTGCCTGAAGACAGTACCTGATCGCGTTCGACGGAAACCGCTCATCGTGCTTCTTGCGCGTAAAGCGCTCCTCCTGCGCGGCAGCGACAATCTCCCCGTCGACCAGCAGGCACGCGGCCGCATCGTGATAGTAGGCGGAAATTCCCAAAATCCGCGTCGTCATGGCAGGCGCGCTGGTGTCGCTCCGACGTTCGTCCGACCTCATCGCCGCTCCTCTGAGATGGATGCCCACACAGCCCCGAAGTGAGTCAACGAGAACGTCTCCTGACGACAGACGGCCTGGACCCGCGCATCGGTCAACGCCGCCAGCTCAGCTTCCCAATCGAACCCCTGCCAGGGTCCACAGGAGTACAGGCGTCGTAACGTCTCGTTCTCCTCTCCGGGATGCACCATGATTTCGGTAAGCCCAGGGCGCAGGGACGTCAGAATCCTCAGCAACGCTTCGGCTGTCATGCGGCCGCTCTGGCTCAGTCCATCAAGGTAATCGGCCCGGGCAATCTTGGATGGCCACCACAGACAACGCATGGCCCTTAGCAGATTCATCCCGCCCCTTAGAAACGGCTCTGACCAGCTGTCGATGTGCTCCCACAACGACGTGAAGCACGGCGTTCGGAGAAACGGAATCCGGTAGGCGTGGGCAATCCGCGCCACGATGGACCACACTCCAGGCACCACGTGGATGTGTTGATGGCTATCCGCATGGGTGGGCTGAATCCCGTTGGCAAGCAGTCGGTCCACTTGGGCTTCCAATTCGCGCTGGACATCGCATGGCTGAATGCGACCCCTGAGCCATCCGTTCACAAAGTGCCAATAGGATCTCGGCATCCGGCCATCAGGACCCACTAATGACGGCACGTGTGAGGACGGCAGCACCGGACGTTCTTCCACTAACGTCAAATGGATCCCGACCCCGAGCGCAGGGCTCACCTTGAGGCGTTCCAGCGCATCATCGAACGCCACCCCGCACGTCATCAGAGAGGCGCTGGTCACCACGCCCTCATGATGCGCTCGTTGGATGGCTCGATTCACCGCGCGATGGATCCCAAAGTCGTCAGCGTTAATGACCACGCTCGCTCTCATCGGCGAGACATCACCCAAGTCCAACAGGCTCCGCCCATCTCTCAGGAACCGGCACGGCCCGTTGTTCCTGATCTGAATACTCGCGAACGATGAAGGGCGGGCGGCCTTGCGTCTGCTCAAAAATCCGTGCAATGTATTCTCCCATCAACCCGATGGCAACGAGCTGGACACTCCCTATCAACAACACCGCGACCACGACCGTCACCCACCCTGTCGGATAGTCGACGACTTCCCCCAACATCCTCCTCACACCCAGGGACATGACCCAGACCATGTACGGCGCAAGTATTGCCGAGAGCGTGATTCCAAACCACAATAGCATGCGTAAGGGGAACGCTGAAAACGCGAAGAGGCCGTCCAGGGCGAGTCGCGCGAGCGTCCGGTAGGAATACTTCGAACGACCCTCGCACCTCTTCGGAACCGTGTAGGCGATCCCGATTTGCTTGAATCCGACCCAGCTGACCAATCCGCGGAGAAACTTCCGATATTCCGGCATGGAGCGCAGGACCTCGGCGACCTTGCTGTCCAGTAGCCTAAAGTCGGACTGCCCGAAGGAGAGCCGCAGACCAGCGAGCTTCGAAAGCACTGGGTAGACCAACCGCATTTGCCACCGCCAGAACCACGCTATCTGGGCGTTGCGCTTCGTCGTGTAGACGATCTCATAGCCCTCGCGCCAGAGTCGGATCATCTCAGGGATGAGCTCTGGCGGATGCTGTAAATCGGCGTCCATCATTATCACGGCTCGACCACGGGCCCAGCACAGTCCAGCAAACAGCGCCGCCTGGTGCCCGAAGCTTCGGCTCAGAGACAGGTACCGGACACAGGGATCGTCTGCACGCAAGGTCTTAATGATGGTCAGCGACTCGTCTCGACTTCCATCATCGACAAACACCAGTTCGTACGACGGCACGCCCGCCTGACGAAAGGCTTCCCGGACCCGTTCGTATAAGACCTTGAGGTTGCCGGCTTCATCACGCAGTGGGAAGATCATCGACACTTCTGGCGAAGCATTCATCGCTCGCACCTCATGGTTCGCTTCTCATGAAGAGGTTCAGTACATCCGTTCGTAGTGCTTGGGGTCTCGATACCGCTCCGAATGCGGCACCCAGCCGCTGCCGCGGCTGGCGCGTCGCCGGTGCAGGGGATCCCAGCCGCATAACCGCATGACCAGTCCCGTCGGCGTCACAACGAAGAAGAAGAACACCGACAACAGCACCCGCGTGTTGACCCATCCCAGCGCACGGGCCAGCCGCCACCACAGGCGGCTGGGGATGCGAAGCCACGCCGGCCTGGTGAGGGCAGGCACCACGAGCGCAACGGCGATCAGTCCGCACACCCATCCCACCGCCGGCCGCCCCCGCCACAGGGCGAAGGCCGCCAGCAGTCCGAAGATGAGACCGACCGATAGTCCGAACGACCGCTCCTGTGCGCGCGTCGTGTCCGCCATCTAAAACAGGGTGTAGATGAATGGCGCCACCACGCTGCTTTGAGAAAAGGCGACCAAGATCCCCAGCAGGCACAGCACCACGATGATCGGAAGGAGCCAACACTTCTTCTGTGTTCTCAGAAACTCCCAAAACTCAAACAGGATTCTGGCCTTTCCCATCATGAACCCGCAGTCGCTGCGGCCCGATCCAAGATCTCCAGGATGGGACCGGCGAGGTGTTCGGCGATCCGCTCGTTGCCCGCTGCCGTCAGATGCATCCCATCGAAACACAGATTCGAATCGTCGAGGTCCACCACGCCCTGGCCGAGGTTCACATATTGCACTCGCTGTTCGTTTCCGAAGCGCGCCTTCAGCATGTTCGCCAGCGCGGCCTGCTGCGCCACATGGTCGTCCGAGAGATAGGGCTCGGTCACGACGAGGACCCGCTTCCCGCGTTCAAACGCGTACTCAACCGCAACCGCCACGCCCTGGCAATAGTGCGCCCAGCGACCACCGCACTCGACGCCCGCCGCGGCAACCAATGTGTCCGGGTAGGTCAGGCGGCCGAGACGACGTTCCAGGGCTTGCCGGATATCGGCAGCCGTCTTGCGCATCTCGGCATTGCCCGGCGGCCCACCCCCCGGCCGGAAGAGGACGGGGTGGGGTGGCACCCGCTGACCGGCTTCCCGATACGCCGCTTCCAGATTGCCTCCGTGACGCAGGGCCATCCACTTCTCTTTCAAGACCAGGGGGAGAATTGGGTGGTAGCCGGTCAACGTGAAGGCGAGCGATTCGTGTCGATAGACCTGGAGGTTTGGCTCTTCTGGCAAGTCGTTATATCCCGTGTAGAAAAGCGCCATGTCGTAATCCAGCGCCTCATAGTCTTTGAGTGTAGAGAGTAACGCGTAGGCCCCTTCCCGGTTGTACGCGAGGTTCACCACACCGACAGCTCCCCGATCCCCCCGTCGTTGGCCGTCGTTGAGCTGTCGCTCAAGGGCCGCGGGGAACGCTTCATGCACCCGCACACCATAGCCGAAGGCGGCGCTGCCGCCCAGCACGACGATCCGCCGCTCTCCGGGTTGCTTCCTTCCGACCAGCGGACCGCGGTAGCCCCGGACGTTCAGCCCCGCTGAGGTTTCGAATCGCTTGTGCAGAGAGAGATCCACGCCGATCACGGCACCAGCCGTGAGAGCTGCCGAGAGGAACACCGCGAGCGTCGTGAAGACGACGGCTTTCGTCTTGCCGATGGGTTGGTGGCGTCGTGCGGTTCGGTTACACCTTCGACTCATGGAGGGTCTGCGTCTCCCACTTGTTGCCACACACCATCAGGCGTGGATCGGACACGAGGGCATGCCACACGACGGCCTGGAACGCCTCGGTGTGCGGCGTGACCGATTGCTCGTTGACCGTCGGAATGACCAGCACCAGATCGCCTCGTCGCTTCGTGTACCCGCCGTCCCGTCCCACGACCCCCAACACATCCATGCCCCGGGCCTTGGCCTCATCAATAGCGGCCACCAGGTTGGCGCTGATGTTGCGCTCTCGGCTGCCCCCACCGACTGACAGGATGAACAGCACGTCACGCGAACTGGCCCGGCTCACCTTCAGCCATGCCGCAAACACCGTCTCCCAGCCCTCGTCGTTGGTTCGCGCTGTCAGCTCTGAGACATTATCCACCGGACTGTACGCTTCGATCCCGGCGAGCTTGCGAAAATCGTTCACCGCATGGCTGCAGTTTCCGGCACTCCCGCCCACGCCGCAGAGGAAGAGACGACCGCCTTCATCGCGCAACCGGACAAGCCGCCCCACCATGTGATCCATCGTCTCGACGTCCAGCGCCTGGGCAATCTGGGCGGCCTCGTCGCGATATTGCTGGAGGAACGACTGCCCTCTAGCCAGCATACGTGAGCATGCGTTCGGCTTCATCTTTCCCATACACCATTTGATAGAACTCCTTTGACAGGGCTTCAAAGACCGCCTTCCCTTCGTCATCGTCCTGCTCCGCGATCCGAACCTCCTGGTATCGTGATTCGGGCAACCGCACGTACAGGGGAAAGACCCGCTGCAGCGCAAGGATCTCATCGGCTTGTAGATAGGGCTCAGGCATTGTCAGGAGAGACTTCGAGATGACCGAGGTGGTCTGAGCCTCGGGATCTAACCACCCTTCTTGAATCGCCATCTCCCGCAGGGGTGTACCGTGGTACGGCACGAAGACGTTCACGCTCAGGGAATCAAACATGCCAATCCCGCGGCAGAGCCGAATGCTGTCGAAGAGCAACTCCCGGGTCTCATAGGGCATGCCGACGAGGACATTCAGCGTATACGGAATGCCTGATGCCGTGACAATCTTTGACTGCTGCAGGATGAACTCGTTCGTCATCTTCCGCCTGAGTTTCTCCTGCCGGTAGTGCTCGTTGCCATGCTCAAGACCAAACGAGATCCGGTAGCACCCCACGCTCGACACCCAGTCCAGCTTCTCGGCATCGACGTCCTCGAATCGCGTTTGAAACCAAAACGGAATCTTGAAGTCCTTGTACATGGCGACGAACTCGGCGATCTCCTGCTTCGGCCGGGCCATGAACGCGTCATCGTTGATGTAAAAGAACTCCGGTCGGTAGCGCTCGATCATGACCTCCATCTCATGACGGAGTGTCGCCATGGTCTTGCGTCGCAGGAAGAATCCCTGCTGCCGTTCTTTCGCGAGGAGGACCTGTCTGGGGGAATTGCAGAAGGTGCAGGTATACGGGCAGCCGCGGTAGGTTTCCAGCGGGATCGCCTTCCAGATCCGTGCTCCCAACGGCCGGAGAAACCGCCGCTCGTCGAACAGTGAGAAATCCGGCACCACCTTGTTGATATCCACAAGCGGGCGCGCCGGGTTGTGGATCACCGTCCCATCAACATCCTTCGCCCAGGTCCCCTGGATGTGGGTCGGAGCCACGCCGTGGCGGACGCACTCGCAGAACTCCACGATGACCTCCTCACCCTCCCCAAGCCCGACACACTGCGTGTGAGGATCTGCGATCACCTCGGGGGCCATCGTGGAGAAGACTCCACCGACCAGCGTCTTGATGGAGGGGTAGTGGGCCAGGAGCTTCAGGAGGTCTTTCGCCTGGGGCCAGGTGTCTTCCACCAGGGTTGAAAAGATGACGACGTGCGGCTTGAACGCTTCGATGGTCTTGACAAAGTCATCCAGGAGATGTGTTTTTGGCTCGCCCCAGAGGGTGAAGGCGTCAAACCGCCGGCTGTTGAGGAGTTTGTTGGCTCGTGTGACGGGCAACGGCTCCCCCAGGTATTCGTACGTCGCCAGATAGGGGGTGCAGTCAAACAGCTCGATCTCATACCCCTGGGCTTTCAGAATAGCGGTAAACAATCCCACTGCATAGGATGGGGTGAGCATCATGCTCAAATTCGGATAGGCCAGTAATACCCGAAACTGATGTCGTTCGGTCATACGTGCTCCCCCTTTCCTAAGGACACCTTCTTTCCGACTAACCGCGCAAATGAGCTCAGGCCTTGCTGCTGTAAAAAGGCCTGGAGCGTCACGTGGGTTGGGGCATCGGCCTCGATGAGCTGCCGCTCGAAGCGCGACACCGGCAGCGACGGATTGTGCTGGAGGTGGGCGCGGACCACCTCGACGTCCAACACCCCCGGCGTGCTGACTTCGAGTAACGTCAACCCGGCTTGGGTCAGCACGCGCGACAGCCCCTGGAGGCTAAAACAGTTGGTCCGATCCGGGGGACACAGATACAGATTGTTGAGTCCCAGCACCGCCAGGTCAAACCCTGAACACACCAACGCCGTCACAAACAGCAACCCGCCCTCCTCCATCCGACTCACCACGGCTTGCAACAGCGCCACCGGATCATCCACGCGATCCAGCGATTCTAGCAGAATCGCGGCGTGGACGCGAGGCGCGTCAGCGTCGTGGCCGGACCCCGCGGCCACGGTCATTTCATCAACGACCAGCACCTCTGAACACATCCCGCTGTCCTTCAGCAGATGCGTGAAGGTGCTGGGAGGTGTGGCGGCCTCCAGGATGATCGGCTGATGCATCCCCTGCAATCGGAGGGTGTCCCGAATCCATTCCAACTTTGGGGTGTAGACGTGATCGGTGCGCGACTGCGCCAATCCAGGGTAGAAGCCCTCTGATGAAAACCGGTGGCGGCTCACGTCCTGGAGGAGCTTCGCCCATGATGCCGACGCCGGCAACTCCTCGAGAAACAGGCTCCCGCTGTTCGGACACCGCAGGTAGCGCAATCCCTCGACGTCGCCGAAGGGCTCAAGCGGTGCGCCGTCAATGGGTGAGCGTTGACGGCGCCTGGTGGGACCGCGAAGCGCCTGGCGCGTCCTCTCCAGACAGTAGCTGCGATAGCGCAGCAACCCATCGAGGGGCTTGACGGAGGAGAGGGGAAAGCTCGCACTGGTCTGAATGGTTCTCATGGGACGGCCCGTTTCACGACGTGGCGATCGGCCAAGGCGTAGACATCCCGAATGACCTGCATGACCCGTCGGGCATCCTCGAGCGTGCCATGCGTGGCCGGTCGGCCTTCATGGGCGGCAAGAAGAAATTCGTTGACCTCTTTGTCCCATGACTCATCACGGTCGAAGTGGATGATTTCCTCGCGGGGGTTGCCCAGCGCCAGCGCCTCATCTTCGAACTGTCGCTTGCCGATGACGAGCTGCTCACGGCCGTAGCTGCCGGTCTGTGACAACAACCCACTGGCCACCAAGTAGCCATTGCGACAGCCGACCTCGATGCGGAACGTGTGTTTCCAGAACGTCGCGGAAGAATGCAGGAACACCGGCACTCCCTGCTCGGAGCGGAGCAGGATGAAGGCGTTGTCTTCCAATCCCGTTCCCCAGAAGGAATCCACCAGGACGGCATCGACCACGGTAAGCGGCCCAAGGAAGAGGTGAAACAAATCCAGCATATGGATGCCCTGATCGAGCAAAATGCCCCCGCCTGCGATGTCCGGATTGGTGCGCCAGCTCTCACGATACCGGATGCCGCCTGATTTGCCGTAGGTCCCCTTCAGATACAGCACCTCGCCCAGGCCGCCCTCGCCGATGAGCGACTTGGCCGCCTGCACAGACGGGTGCAACCGGTGGTTGAACCCGAACACCAGCGTGTGGTCAGGGACCGCGGCCGCCATGTCGGCGATCCGACAGAAATCCTCCCAGTTTCGTCCTGGCGGCTTTTCACAAAACACCCGGCGACACCGACGCAGCCCTTCCACGCACAGGTCCGGTGTGACATTGTTCGGGGTACAGACGAAGACGGCGTCGGTTTCGTCCCACGGAATGGGGGCCCCTGCAGGAAGGAGGAGCCCATCGAGCCCGACGGTTGATGGATCCACGCCGTGATCCACGATGGTGATGCCGCGCACTAGGGGATGTTGACGCAGGACCTGATAGCGGATCTTGCCCATGTAGCCAAAGCCAAACAGGAGACACCGCATCATCCCACGCCCTGGCAGGGCTCCGCCGTAGGCGGAGCCGTCGCCAGCCCCTCTTGACATTTCGTCTCGTTGGCGACCTCGCCGAAGGCGAGGCTGCGAGGGCGTGGGATCAGCGCGCGCTCCCGTTGAGACCGACCGTGGTAAGCCACGCGTCGATCTGCTCATCGGTCACCGGGCCGGTATAATCCGTGACATACCGCACCGCCCGCGCCCATTCCTCTTCCAAGCGCTCCATCGGGGCTTGCTCATGCCACGCCAACTGCGTCGCGAGATGATCAGGACTGACACAGCGTCGGCGCCAGGCCGGCATGCGGTACAGCGGGTCACGATCCAGCAGGGTGGGCATATGGACGTACAGCGGCAACAGGCCGTGAAGGACCGCATAGAGGACCGTCGAGGATCCGCGATACAACACGGCTGACGAGCGGGCAAAATCCTCCTCGATCAGACGACGGTCCGAAAGCTCAATGTTCGGTTGGCTGGTCAGTGCCCCTGGCATCAATCGGACCGCCACGGCCATGGGCACTTCTGGATGGCATCGGAGCACAAAGGTATAGCGGGGCAACCGCTTGGCGCAGGCCACGGCGAACTCAAAGAGCACCTTGACCTCCGACGCAAACCCTTCGGGAACGACGAGGATGACACGACGGGTTCGATCCGCCGGTCGATCGACATTCGCATGGCGATAGCGAAAACTCCCAAACCGCACCAGACGGACGTGATGATCTGCGTGTCCAGACGCCATGAAGTCCAACGGAATCTGCCCCAAGGCCAGAATGGTGTCAGGCACGAGACGGTCTGTCGGCGCCTTCGATGGAGACGTTAACGACAGCGATTCCGGAAAGATGGCGGTATGTTGATACCCCACGGTTTGACAGGACGGATCGTGAGCCTTCACGCCCCATCGCGCACACGCCTCCCAGGCGTGTCCCTCGTAGAGGGTCACGAAGGCCCGAGGACGCCACGTCTGAACGGCACGCTTCATGACCCAGCAATACAGTCCAGCCCGCGTGGTATCCGGCGCCAGACAATCGTGGCTGGCGAGCAGGGTGATGTGTTTGATCAACGGATCGTCGGTCTCCCGCACCCTGCGACGCAACCGGATGGCGGCCCGAACTTGCGCCAGCATCAGACGAAGTGGCGCCAGTGGAGACAGCAGCGCTAACTCCGGCAGCCGTGCCAGCGGCGGCGCGGCGAGATGGGCCCGGCCAAACGCCGTCCAACTGCCACGCCGCACATTCCCGGACAAGAGCAGTGTTCGCACGCCACGCCTGACCAATCGTTGCTGCAAATCACCGAAATAAAAATCGCTCCCATCCGCCGGCCGCTCTGCTTCAAAGCAGCACGTTTTGATCAGCACCTCAAACGGCTGTCGCCTGAGGGCCCGCACCTGACGACGCAGCGCAATCTGAAGCCTGACCAGCCGGCAACTGACGTAGATCGCATAGATCACACATTGTCCGAGTCGCCTCAGGAGTCTTGGGCGAATCCACTGGGTGAATACCCACCGAGGTCGCTCGGTACGATCGGGTGTCTCTCCACTAACACCCAGATGTTCGCGCAGGAGGAGCAGCTGCACGGGGTGCACGGGATGCTTTAAGTGCATCCATCGAATTGCGAACACCGGAAGCCAGGGGCACTGACGACGCACCGCGTCCAAGGCAGCTTCCAGTTGCTCGAGCGCCCTTGCAGATGTCTGGGTGGATCCTTCAGCGTCAGGATGAGAGGGTTCGTCTGCCAAGGTTGGAGGAGTCTCCACTCGCGTGTCCAATGTCATCTCTGCACTCCCGCATGGTCGCTCGGACCTCGCGCCGCGGCAAGAGGCCTGCCCCGTCCCGCTTGCAGCCCCTCCTGTTGAAGGATCCACGCCACGGCCTCGCTCAGGTCCTGCGCCTCGTGGTCAGGCGTAACGCCGTTGGTCGGTTCCAGTCTGTGGCCTGAGCGGACAAGGATAGTCTGACTTCCCGCGGCGCGCCCCGAGAGCACATCCAGCATCCGGTCTCCCACCACATAGGAGGACGCCAAGGACAGCTCAAAGTCCTTTGCAGCCTGCTGGAGCATCGCGATCCCAGGTTTTCGACACGCACATCCGTCGTCCGGATGGTGCGGACAGACGTAGATGGCGTCGATCCGCGCCCCCACGCGACTGAGGGCACGGCGCATTTTTCGGTGAATCTGCTCCAAGACGTCCCCCGTCAACCAGCCTCGCGCAATCGCCGATTGGTTGGTCATGACGATCACCGCCAGCCCCGCGTGATTCAATGTCCGAATGGCGTGGCCCACCCCTGGGAGCAATCGAAAATCCTGCGGGCGACAACAGTACTCCCGGTACTGGGCAATGGTGCCATCCCGATCGAGAAACACGGCTCGACGGATGTCCGGTCTGTGCGCGTTCCCCATTCAGACGCCCACAGCAGCTGAATCCGCGAGGCGCGCATCCGTCTCGGGGCGGTTCGGATGACTCGCATTGACCGTGGTGATCTTATCCTGGCCCCAGATGGAACCGTAGCGTTCGGCCGCATCGGCCATCACGGTCTCCCGATCCTTCCCCGCCTTGAATCCGTCCAACAGCCAGTTCAGATACGTGCCCATGCGCTGGGCGGCTCGACCATCCCGAAACGGATCGAGATCATCCAGCATGGGGGACCAATCGCCGAAGCCTGGCACCCCCCCAGGGTGTTTCCAGTGTTCAAGACAGGCCTTCCATAGACGGTCCAAGTCGGTAAAGACCACCTGCCCACCCAGCTGATGCAACGGACTAATCGACCAGCCCTCCCGATCCAGCAAGAGCGTCGGCACGCCGGCCAGGGTGGCCTCTGCTGCCGCCGTTCCCGCGGTCAGATGACCGTGGACCAGGATGTCGGAGGCGAGCGCCGCGGCAGCCGGCGGAATCGAGCTGTGCCTGAGCCCATCCTGATACACGACACACCGTCCCGTCGCCTCGGCCCGCTGCAGGAGCTCAGACACCGGACCGAGCCGCTGTCTCAGCGTCGAAGGCGCCTTCGGCTTCACCAGGAGCCCGAACCAGGGTTCCATGAGGACCCGCTCAAGCAGGAACGCGTAGTGTTGGCGCATCAACGTGTTGCCGACGTACCAACGCTCATCAGCTCTCGAGTTCTCATCACAGTACGCAAGGACATGACGCGCCCCGTGTCGCTCAAGTTCCTGTCGAACACGCCGCGCTGCTGGTTGCAGGAGCGGGAACCGATGATCGCCCAGATAGCCGGTCGTTACATGATACTGGATCACCGAGCGGGAGCGGCGCTCGATCTCGGCGCCGCGCTTCGAGAACCCGAAGAACAGATCCGTGGCCACGGCCGTCTCCGGTGAAGGATTAAATTCGTAGGCCCGCTGGTACATCGCCAGGAGACCCCCAACCTGCCGGAGCGCCTCGGCGATCGCACAGTGCACGGCGTCGTACTTAAACCACGTGACGAAGACCTTGATGCCACAGGCGTCGCACAGAGCGGCCCAGTAGTCTTGCACCGCCCTATAGTCGGACATCTGATCACGCAGCCACGCGGCATTCAGATTTCGTCGTGGGAGCGCCAGCCGAGGTCGCTCCCAATATTTCCTCTGAGGTCGATGAATGAACACGGGTGCTGTGGGAAGGGTCGTGGCGAGAGGCGCCAGCACGACCGCCTCCATGCCGCACGCGGTGAGTTCAGTCCCCTGCGGCTCATCAAGTGGATACCACGGATCCTTGAAGACCACCACGAGATCGTTTCCTGCGAGCGATGACTGTTGCCAGAAAAATAGATCCGAATGCCGTTCTGGGCACTTGAGATTCAGGTGCCCGTTGTACTGAACCCCAACCCGCGACCTCTGGCAAGAGGCGCGGATCTCACCAGCCCTATCGCTGGTCTTGAGGATCCGCCTGTGCTGCCGATGAAGCCGCAGCCTGGCAAGCTGCCAGCACGTCTTCAGGACCCATACCCACTCCCTGAGCTCCGGCGTCAGCTGGCGCCGCAACCCTGCGTGCAGCTTGAGGGGTCGGCCGACCGGGATGACCGTAACGCCAGACCGAGCTCCATACCGCACGAGCTCGTCCATCCACGGCTGTTGGTCTAAGAACGCGACCGGCCATTGGCCACCCGGCCGCTCCCTGCGAAGCTTCCACGCGCATAACTGGATGACAAACGGTGTGCGACAAAACGATGGGCACTCATGAACGACGATCGTCCCGAGAATCTTCGTCAGATAGGTCCAGAGCCTCCCCGAGCTGCCGTTGCGCGCGACGTGGCGGAACAGCGGGTTGTTCGTCACCTCATCCAGAACGTCAGCCATGTCCTGAGTGATCGTCCTCAACCGTAGCTGGACGCCGCGCTCATCGCGAACCTCCAGGGCTCGGAAGTGACACCACTCAACCCCGACTCCCGTCAGCCAGCGTGACATCCGCGCCACCCTCATGGCGGGTCTGGAGCCATCGAAGACGTAACACCGACCGCCGCGACGTCCTCCCACACGATCCCGAAGCAGCTGCGGCAGAACCCACCCGACCCAGACTCTGAGTGTCAGACGCTCAATGAAATACATCATCGCTGCGCCCACGCGCGTACCGTCTGGACGCACCGCGCCAACTCCTGATCGCTCAATCCCACGCTGCTGGGAAGACTGACCGCCCGCTCGTAGAGATTCACCGCGGTCTCAAGCGATCCGGCGCTCTGGCAGCCCTTGTAGGGCGGCAAGGTATGAATCGGCCGCCACAAGGGCCGGGCTTCAATGCCCTCATCCTCCAGCGCAGCTAAGAACGAATCCCGCTGCTCACGGTCCGGCGTCAGGATCGTGTATAACCAAGAGGCCGCCCCGTCTTGCTGCGGCATGGGCGTGACGTTGGGGATTTCGGCGAACGCCTCACGATACCGTCTCGCGATGTTCCGCTTGCGCTGCAGGAAGGCATCGAGTTGTTCGAGTTGAGCCAACCCGAGCGCCGCATGGAGGTTCGTCAGCCGATAGTTGTATCCCACTTCTTTATGATAGTAGTCCCGCGGATCATCCTTGGCTTGCGTGGAGAGATAACGAACGTAGTCCGTGTACCGTTTCTCCGCGACAACCATCCCTCCGCCACCACAGGTCAGCGTCTTGTTGCCGTTAAAGCTGAACACGCCGATGTCTCCCCACATGCCAGCCGGCCGGTTGTGATAGCGCACACCGATCGCCTCAGCCGCATCTTCAATGACCTTGAGGTGGTAGGTGTTGGCCAACGCGTTAAGGCGCTCCATGTCGCACGCCAATCCGAGTACATGGACAGGCAGAATGGCCCGCACGCGGTGTCCGGTCCGCTTGTTCCAGCAGGTCTTCGCGGACACCGCTGGCCCTGGGGCGTCCGGTCGAACTTCGCATTCCTGCCCCAAAAATCGCCCCACCTGGTTGACATCGATCTGCCAGGTCTGCGGATCCGCATCGATAAACACCGGATGCGCCCCGCAATACCGGATCGCGTTGACCGGTGCAATGAACGTAAGGGTTGGCACGATCACCTCGTCCTCAGGCTCGACACAGATGGCGCGAAGCGCCAGATGCAGACCCGCGGTCCCATTCACGACCGCCACGGCATACACGGCTCCACCAAGATGGTGGGCGAACGCTTGCTCGAACCGTTCCACAAACGGTCCGGCGGATGAGACCCAGCCGGTATCCAGGCATGCCTTGAGATACTTCCATTCGTTCCCACGCAGCGCGGGGACCGAGAGCGGGATTTCAGGCGCTCGGGCCGCCTCAGGACCGCCAGGCGCTCGGCGGGGCGCTAGTTTCGATACCGTGAGTGATCGCATTCGGTGATGACGCCGGAGGAGATGGCCTCGATGAGCTCTTGAACGCCCTGCTCGACCGTCCGGGTGATCTGGAAACCCAACCCCCGTTGAATCTTGTCAAATGAGACCCGGTAATCCCGCGGATCCTCCGTTTTCTCAACGCGCTCAATCCGCGCGTGGTTGCCGATCTGCGCGCGGATCAGCTCCGCTAATGCCCCCTTCTGGTAGTTCTGATTGGCATCGCCCACGTTGAACGCCTGGTTGGCGATCTTGTCGAGCGGACTCTCCAGCACCAACCCGATGGCCCGCGCCGCATCCCGGACGTGGAGGTAGGGCCGCCAGAACTGCGCGCCGTAGATCGTGAGCTTGCGTTTTGTCAGCAGCTCCATCGTGAACTCGTTCACCGTGAGATCAAACCGCATCCGAGGTGACACCCCAAACACCGTCGCGAACCGGAGGACGGTCGTGACGGGCCGAGAAGCCGCCGAGGGACTCAAGAAGGCTTGTTCCACCTCCACTTTGGTTTGGGCGTACAGCGAGACGGGACGCAGTTCGGACTCCTCGGTGAGCCAGACAGACGGGTTCGACATCCGACCGTAGTTGCTGCAGGTCGAGGCGAATACGAACCGCTCAACCTCTCGCGCGCAGCTCGCGCGGAAGAGCTGGAGGGAAGCATCGAGGTTCACGGCACGCGCGAGCTCAGGCTGGCGCGCGCAGGCCGGGTCGCCCACGATCGCCGCCAAATGGACCACGGCGTCCATACCGTGCAGGGCCAATTCGACGAGCTGTGCAGACCGGAGATCCCCACCCAAGAAACTGAATCGCTCATCCTGGTACAACCCCAACAGCCCCTGGCCTCCGTACAGCAACATATCAACGACCCGCACTTCATGTCCACGGGACAGCAAGTCGTGCGCCACGACTGACCCCACATAGCCCGCCCCGCCTGTTAGCAGCACCTTCATCCCACGCCCTGGCTGCCCCGCCTATTGGTGGGGCGAAACATCAATGACAGAAACACGGGGCACCGTTTCGCGGCTCCGCCTTTAGGCGGAGCCCAGCTAGGGCGTGGGATCATACCCGCACCTTCTCGTTGCGAACGTCTTGCTCTGCCCGCTCATACCCCGCGTGCTCTCCGATATCAAGCCAGTATTCCCGGACCGGGAAGCTGACGACCATCCTCCCCGCCTTGAGCAGGCACTGGATCAACTCCGTCATGTCGAACGGTTGGCCGTTCGGGATGAATTGGTAGACGGGAGGCTCCAGCAGATAAATGCCCGCGTTGACAAAAAATCCCACCGTGGGTTTTTCGCTGAGGGAACGGACCACCGAATCCTCGCACTCGACCACGCCGTAGGGCACCTTGAGGTCGTACTGGCGCACTGCCATCGTGAGGTCCGCCCCGTACTCCCGGTGGTAGACCAGCATCGCCCGGAAATCCACCTGCGTCAGGATATCGCCGTTCATGACCAACGTCGTCTCCTTGGGAACGCCGAGCAATCCCAGGGCCCCCGCTGTTCCTAACGGTCGGTCTTCTGCGACATAGGAGAGGTTGATCCCGAAGTCCTTCCCATCGCCAAAATGCTCCTCAATCTTCTCCGGCTTGTGGTGCGTCGTGACCTGGACGCGACGAATGCCGGCCTCTCGTAGCTGCGCGATGATGATCTCGAGCAATGGACGATTGCCGATCGGCAGCATCGGTTTCGGGAGCTCTTCGGTGAGGGGGTGCAGACGACTACCGAGCCCTCCCGCCATGACCACTGCGTGGAGCGGCAGCACCTCGTTGGGCAGAAATTCATCCCTCGTCACCATCCCCACGACGTGCTGCTCATCGTCGATCAGCGGAAGGTGAAGGATGTTGTGCTGTTTCAGGAGTGCCAGGTAGAGATTGGGATCGGAGCCCGCCGCGGCCGTGATGGGCTTCGCAAAGCGAGTTGTTGCCTTTCGCGCCAG
This sequence comes from Candidatus Omnitrophota bacterium, assembly GCA_016193175.1. GTDB lineage: Bacteria > Omnitrophota > Gorgyraeia > Aquiviventales > Aquiviventaceae > JACPSQ01. The sequence goes on along the minus strand of JACPSR010000142.1, from coordinate 89,341 downwards.
GAGCACGTTCACCGATTGCTCAAGATCCACGTTCGCCAAAATGGCGCGGCGGATATCCCCATCGGTGATCGTGCCCACCAGGCGTCGCTGGTCGTCGGTCACCAGCACGATGCCAAATCGGCTGCGGTCCATCTGGGCTATGGCGGCTCGTAACGAACTCGCTCGTCCGATGCACAACGTGGTCAGGTCCGTGTACATTGAGCGTCCTCGTTCATGCCACCTGGCAACGGAGCATCCAGCGACCCTCGACCTTCTTCCAGAGATGGGGGGAGCGGAACGTATCGCACAACTCCAGGAACCGCTCTGGCGAGCATTCGATGAAGTCCATCACCTCACGGAGGTACCGCTCCGGAAACTCCCCGTCAAAGCGCCGCACGAGTGCCACCCCCTCCTCTCGCGTGAGGTGCTTGTTGCGGATTTCCTGCGAGGCATCATACGTGGCGCGTCCGATGCCAAATTTGATGTACGTCGTGTAGTAGTGCAGGCCGTCGATCTTGTCATCCAAGCTGTTGTACTTGCTGTACGTCCCTTCGGTTCGAAACGGGTTGGCCTCAAAGCCCGTATGCTCTACGGCGTAGTAGTAGCTCTCCTGCGGTGTCCACTTGAGGTAGTAGCCAAGGTAGTGGACTTCGATCTGCGACTCTTCCAGGGCGTGGCCGTCGGCCGGCAGGTAGGCGCTGAGATCATTCAAGGACAGGCGATACCGCTCCTGCAGCTCGGGGATGGACAGTCCCGCGAGGTACACTTCCGAGAGGTTGCGCATCGTGTAGTACGATCGATCGCGCAGCGACGAGCTCGTATCGGCAATAGGGTTGCCGTACTCGGCTTCGTTTTCGCCATAGAAAATCAGCGGCACCCGCGTTTGTAACGCGATCTTTGGAGCGAGATTCTTCTGTCCAAGAATGAAGGTCTGAAAGGGATGCAGGAGGTGTTCAATGGCCAGCCGTGTCAACAATCGATGCACCCGGCCGTTTGGCTTGAACGTGATGTTGTCAAAGCCGCCCACCTCGAGCCAGCTCCTGAAGTTCTTCCATCCGATCTCGGTATAGAGGATCGGAGGCCAGGTGACCGTCAAGGGGTGCATCCCGTACTTGTACTTCAGCACATGCGCGGCGTAGGCGCTGTCCTTGCCGCCGCTGCCCGGCACGATGCAGTCATACCCGCCGTCGCGTCGGCGATGCCGGTCAAGCAACCGGAGCAGTTCCTCTTCCCGCTTGGCCCAGTCAATCTGCTCCTTCTGTTCGGCGACCCGGCAGGCATCGCAGACCCCTTCATCGTCAAACCGGAGGGTTCGATGTCTCCGGTCCTTCGTGTGCCGGAATTCAACCGAGGAGCAGGGACGCTGGTTCGACATGACGCAGCGCTGACAGAAGACCACCGCCTCGGGCAACCCATATTTGGCTTCGGAGCGTTGTGTGGGGACGGCCAGACTCATCGAGTCGAGACCCTCGATTCCGCAACCGGCCGCTGCAGCGCCGCGCCGAAATTCGCATACACCTGCAGCCCCTGAGGGCCGCTGCGCTCCGGGTGAAACTGACAGGCTAACACGTTCCCACGCCGAAGGCTTGAGCAAAACGTCGTCTGCCCATACCGGGTCGTGGCGCAGATCAGGCTCGGATCGGCCGGTTGGACATAGAAGGAGTGGACGAAGTACATAAACGTGCCATCCGCCAGCCCTGCCAACCAGGAATCGTCCCACGGTCGCCCGTTGATCTGCCGGATTCGATTCCACCCGACTTGAGGGACCTTCACGATCCGACCATCTTCGGGACGCGTCTCGGCCAAGCGCACGACGTCACCCTCCAAGATCTTCAACCCCTCGTGCCGCCCAAACTCATGGCTTTCCGTCATGAGCAACTGCATGCCTAAACAGATCCCGAGGAACGGTTTGTCCGAGTCGGCCACGTCCCTCAGGACGCCGATCAGATCTCGCTGCGCGAGCGTCGCCATGGCGTCCCCGAAGGCCCCGACGCCGGGGAGAATCACCCCGTCCGCCGACAGGATGGCCTGTGCGGATGAGGTGATCGCCGCCTCCAGCCCCACGTGCTCGCAGGCCTGCTGGACGCTGAACAGATTGCCCATCCCGTAATCGACAATCGCCACCCGCTTCTTACACGATCGCATTGGCGGACTCCCGCAGAGCCCCGCGGCAGAAGATCCTTCGCTCGAGGAGGTAGGCCTTGATGTCCGGCAAGGTCGCCTCCTCGACTCGCGAAAAGCCCTTGCCGCTTCTGAGATACGCGGTATTGCCTTCTTCAGCAACGTCGCGTTCACTGGGTGGGAGGTTCCGAACGACACCGTAGTGCAGGATCGACGCCAGACAGACGGCATCGGCCTTGCCCTGCGTGATCACCTCGTAGACGTGCCTGACCATCCCAGCCCCTCCGCATGCGATCACAGGAATCGGAACGCGTTCAGCAATCTGTCTGGTCAGCTCGACATCAAACCCGGTGCCGGTTCCCTCACGGTTGATCGATGTCACCAACAGCTCGCCGGCACCCAGCTCCGCTGCCCGCTGGGCCCACTCCACGGCATCGACGCCTGTGCGTTGGCGCCCGTTATCGGTATAGGCCTCGTATCGTCCATCAGGCTTGTGCATCGCCTCAATGGAGACGACGATCGTGGAAGAGCCGAACTTCCGCGCGGCGTCATGAATCAGTTGGGGCTGCTGGATGGCCGCGGTGTTGATGGCGACTTTGTCCGCTCCAGCCCATAACGCCTGTGTGATATCCTCTAACGTCCGCAACCCCCCGCCAACTGTCAGGGGGATAAAGAGCTCCTTGGCGGTTCTCGTCACGATGTCTAAAAGGCTCTTACGGCCATAGAGACTGGCCACCACATCCATGTACAACAGCTCATCGGCCCCCTGCTCGTAGTAGATCCGCGCAAATCGTTCGGGTTTCCCGAGCACGCGCAGACCCTCGAGATGGATCCCCTTCACCAAATTCGGTCCCTTGATGTCCAGCCGCGGAATCAGCCGCACGATCATCCCACGCCCTGTCGCTTGCGCGGCACGACCAACAAGGCGATCACCACGACCAAGGCGACCAGGCTGATGCCCAGACTCAGGTCGACCGCGTTGATGTACAGGCGGTCGGTCATGTCGTTCGCCAACCGCGCAGGCAGCGTGGGCCCATAGCCACCCCAGTGCGCAAACTTTGTCGCCATCCAGATGCGCCACAAGCGCGAATGGTTCAGCAAGGACGCCGCGATCACGCCAAGCCCGCTGACCATGAGCCATCGCAGCCGCCGCTGCGACCAGAACGCCTCGACCGCGCCCTGGAGGTTGATACTCGCGACAATGATCCACACGACCAGGGGGATCATCATGTATCGTCCTGTGTAGGCCTCGGCGTTAAAGAGGGGGATCCAATTCGGAATGAGCACGCTCTTCATGTGACGGAACGACATCACCGCCAAGATCACGGAGGGAATGAGCAAGGACTGCCAGGGACGCAGGCGCACCCACCTCGAGCCGTTCCATGGTGCCCAGAACGCGAGATAGAGAATCGCCCATAAGCCAAACACGCTGACGTAGCAATTGAATTGCTCCCACCCCCCGTCGGGGATGAACGGGTGGCACACCGCGAGCGCGTCGATGTATTGATCGAATGACCAGAACCCCATGATCGCGGGATTGTCCACATGATAGCGGTGCTTCATGCCCCAACTGAGCGCAGGCGGAATCACGCGAAACGCCGCCAGGGCAAACGCGCTCACCACACTCACCACCGTGACCCGCCATTTCCTCCAATTCACAATGCCCCAGAAGCCCAGCATGGTGAGCCAGTGGATGAAGGGATGGCACGACCCCTGCCACCACATCAGCGCCATCACCAACCCGATCCATAACCCGAGACGCCGCTGCGCGTAGCGATCCGTGGGGGCCACTTCCCCGGCCCTCAGCAGGAGCAGCACGAGATACGGGCTCAGATAGTAGCCGGTGTTATCGGGCATCTTGGTCGTCATGTGGGTGGTGATCCAACCGTTCAGATGGAACAGCACCGCCAGGAACGTGAAGGCCATCGGCCCCAGACTGTACTGGCGCCGGATCAAGAGGCACCCCGCAAATCCCACCGAGTACATGATGAGCCACGTCACGATGACGAAGGTTGGAAGATCCAGGACGGCCAAGAGGAGCGCCTCCGGCGACCAGGGCCAGCCATTGGGAAAACCGAAGAGCCGATCGCCGACCGGCGAGGCGGTGGTTGGCATCATCTCATAGCCGCTCAGGCCAGGCAGATGGTAGGGGATCTGGCGGCTGCGAACCGCCTGCTGGAGCGCCGTGAGCATGCGCTCATAGACGAACCAGACGTCGCCGATGTAGACGCCGTCTTCCATCCCGAAGTTCGGACGCTTCAAGAGCGTCTCAGGACTCCGGAGCGCTATGGACACCAGTTCCCGCTCCTGGCCGGAGGGCGTGACATCGAGATACAGGAAGCCGATCCAATGGAGCAGGCCCGCCAGATAGAGCAGCAGCGGGAGCCGCCAACCTCCTCCTCGCGTCATCGAGAATTCACCGCCGATTCGACCGACCGGCCTGCCATCGCCATGGACACTCGTCGCTTCATCTCAATGAGCCGTTGCTCAAACACGGTGGCTGACTCGCTGTGCCAGAGGTTCCGGATCGTCCGCACGATTCGTGCGGGGTGCCGCAGGTAGCTCAGCACATAGAAGAGGGACATCCCGACACATCGGTAGATGTTGAGCTCCAGAGGCCCGATGCGCTCACAATAGCGGCTCGACTTGGACAGATCCATAAAGCAGAGCAGCGACTCAAAATAGTCGTTGTCCATCTTCTGGATCGCTCCGGTTGAGCGCAGATAGTGATACAACTCGCTTCCGGGGTAGGGCGAAAACAGAAAGAGCGGGGCGTCATCGACGCCCATCCAGGCCATCTTCAAGGCAAACCAGATCGTGCGAAAGAGGTCACGGCGCCGTTCCTTCGGAAAGCCGATGATCAGGTTACACTTGAGATGAATGCCCGCGCGCTTCGCCGCTTTGATCGATCTGACCATCTTTGGCAAGCGCACTTCTTTCTTGATCGCCTTCAATGTCCGCTCGGACCCGCTCTCAGGGGCATAGGTCAGGTTGCGGCATCCAGCCTCAAACATTTTGCGCAGCGCTTCGGCGTCAAGGGCTTCGCTGCGCGTTCCGCTCGGAAGCTGCCAGGTGAGTGTCAGCCGCCTGTGCAGAATTTCGTCGCAGAACTTCATGATCCAATCTTTCCTGATGATGGCGGTGAGGTCGTAAAAATCGACGTTCGTCGCGCGATACTCGCGCAGATAGCGCGCAATTTCATCGACGACTTTGCCGACATCCCGCATCACATAGCGGGTCGTCCACATCGCCGGGTTTGAGCAGAACGTGCACTGGAATGGGCATCCGCGTGTGGCCAAGATCGGCATGCTCCGTCCCAAATCGACCCCGTGGCCGTAGCCGCCGTCCAGATAGGCCTCGAGCGGAACCAAATTCCAGGCCGGAGGGGGAATGTCATCGACGGCCATGATCCGTTTGCGCGGCGACGTCATGACGGGACGCCCGGCTTGCCGGTAGGCGATGCCCGGGATGGCGCTCAGGTCGCCTCCGTGTTCGACCCACCTGGCCAGATCACAAATGGTCTCTTCCCCCTCGCCCAGACCGACACAGGTGATCGCTGGCGAGGTGTCCAAGATGTAGTCCCACGCGGCGGTGGCATGTTCTCCTCCGACCACGATCGGGACCTCTGGAAACCGCTGCGCAATCTTCGCGATCAAGACTTCGACATGCGGCCAATCCTGTGAGAACATGGCCGACACGGCCATGAGCTGCGTCTCGGGGTCCATGCCGGCGATCATCTCGTCGATCGAGAGCCCCTGATAGAGGAGGTTCGGCCGTGCGGTGGCCCCGATGTGCGAAATCCGTCCCCCCACGGCATCAACGATCCTCACCTGATGCCCTGCTGTTCGCAGCGCCGCCGCTAAATAGGCGGGCCCAAGCGGGGGCACGATGGCGACGCTATAGGACCGCCGGGAGAACACCACGGGCGGTCTGACAATCGTTACCAGAATCATAGGGCCCCTTCCTTCTGTTGTCGCCCTGAGACGTGTTGGCGGTCATGCGTTTTGTCGTGAGCGTCAGCCGGCTCTTGCTCCAGGACTCGGGCGGGCACGCCCACCACAACCGTCCAGGGCTCAACCGATTTCACGACGACCGCGCCCGCGCCAACAATCGCCCCCTCGCCGATCGTCACACGCTGCCGAATGGTGGCCCCGGCGCCAATATGGGCGCCCGCGCCGACGAGGACGTGCCCTGAGAGTCTTGCCCCGGTCGCGAGGTGGACGTGGTCACCGATGGCGCAGTCATGTTCCACGATCGCCCCCGTATTCACAATCACATTCACCCCCAGTCCGGCCCCTGAGTTCACCACGGTTGCCGGCGCGAGAAAGGATCCCTCACCGATCACCGCTGAGGGTGAACAAATCGCAGACGGGTGGCATACCGTCAGCGGGGCAAGACCACTGGTCATTCCCAGACAAAAGAGCTGCTGTCGCGGGCCGTTATCCCCGACCCCGCCAAGCCCCACGATGAATCGCGTCACCCCCTCACAGCGCAGTTCTCGCAGCCGCTCATCGTCCCCGACGACCGGCACGCCCAACAGCTCCTTGCCCCACAGCGACCGATCAGCGTCAACGACGGCATACGGCACCGCCAGCTTGCTGGCGAGGAGGCTGTCGATGACCACACGGGCGTGCCCTCCGCCCCCAAGGATCACACACCGTTCCATCGGTTCACCCCGAGTTGGCACGAGGGCCGGCGAGTCAGCACGGTCCGGCCTCTCCACCGGCAGATCGACGAATCGCTTTTTGATCAACCGATCATCCAACGGCATCGCCTTGAGGGTGTTCACGATCACCGTGGCGGCGTGCCCATCGCCATAGGGGTTGGTGCCATGGCGGATGGCGGCTCGGAACTCGGCCGTCAGCGCCTGGCGAATGCCGCGGATGATCTCCGTTCGACTATAGCCCACATCAATGACGTTCGAGGCCCGTACCCGCCCCTGTTGCCTCGTCCCGATGTTCACGACCGGCAGACCGAACGACGGCGCTTCAATCAGACCGCTGGAGGAGTTTCCGATCATCGCCGCGGCAGCGGCCATCAAGCTGAAATAGCCTTGGGTTCCAAGATTCTCCACCGCGTGCGCATTGGGGTGGGAGGCGATGAACGCTGTGAGGAGTCGTCGAATCACACGGCCATGCATGTCGGCATTGGGCATCGTGAAGATCATGGGCCGCTTGCATTCCTCCAGGGCGTCGAGGAGTTCAGTCATCTGCCACTCGGTCTGCTCGTACTCCAGTGTCACCGGATGGTAGGTCACCAGTAGCGGCGCCGCCTCCCAATGCCATCCAAACCGGTTACACAGGGCTTCAGCCGTCAGCAACGGCACCATCCCGACGTGATCCAAGCTCGGCGCACCCGACACCGTCACGCGCCAGGGCTCTTCCCCGAGTTGGATGACGCGGTGGGCATACTCCTCCGTCGCGACGAAGTGAAGATGGCTGAGTTTCGTCAGTGAATGACGCAGCGCGTCATCCATCGCACCTTGCGTCAGTTCCCCACCATGGATATGCGCCACCGGAATCTTCAAGGGCAAAGCCGCCACCGCCGCGGCGTACATCTCGAACCGGTCCCCCAGCACGATCAACAGATCCGGCCGCTGCGAGGCATACGCGCGAGCAAACCCCGTCACCGCCGCACCGATCGCCGCCGCGATCGCCTCGGGGCTGTCCTCAGGCAACGGGAGGAACACGCGCGCGCCGATCGGAAATCTGTCGGCTTCAATCTCGCGCACCGTCAACCCGAACTCCTCCAACAGATGCATCCCGCTAACGATGAGATGCAACTGCAGAGCCGGCTCGTGCTGAATGGCGCGCAGGATGGGCACGTAGATGCCGTAATCTGAGCGACCAACCGTCACCACCCCAATCGTTCTCATGAAGCCACCATGTCGAGGGTCAAGAGCGCGCCGGCAGGAATATCGTGGACGGTCTTTCGTCCAACCAGTTGAGGCAAGAGGGCTGGCGGTAAACCGGTCCCGGGACGCTTGGCCACAATGAGTGTTTCGGTCAGGAGACTCCCAGCCGGAATATCCCTGGCGGCCACGAGACTTTTGCGCGCCACCGCGGCGGTCGGGGCTTCGCGCTGAGCCGGTTCCTTGCGCCCATGTCCCAGCGCAGCTTCGACCCTCCGAATACCTTCAACCAGTTGACGCAACTCATTGGGCTCGAGTGAAGCGCGATGATCCGGTCCCGGAAGCGCCCGATCCAACGTGAAATGCTTTTCGATGACACACGCCCCTAAGGCCACGGCGGCTAAGGCGACATCGACACCCGGGGTGTGATCGGAATACCCCACTGGCACGTTGAACGCCTCAGCCATCGTATGCATGGCGCGCAGATTTGCATCCGATGGATTGGCCGGGTAGTCGCTGACACAATGGAGCAGGATGAGTTGATCGTTCCTGGCTCGTCGAATGATCTGCACCGCCTGCTCAACCTCCGAGAGGGTGGACATCCCGGTCGACACAATCATCGGCTTGCCCTTCTGAGCGACATGCTCCAAGAACCGCAGATTCGTCAGTTCTCCTGATGGAATCTTGAAGGCGCACACGCCCAACCGCTCCAACAGATCGGCGCTTTCCTCCTCAAAAGCAGATGAGAGAAACAGGATGCCGCGCTGCTGGCAAGAGACCATGAGGCCTCGATGAGCCGATTCCGACAGCTCCAATCGACGCAGCATCTCGCGCTGCGATTCCCAGCGATCGGTGGCCTGCCATTGATAAGCGGCCTTGGGAGCCGATGCGCTCGCTAACCGTTCGGCCTTGAAGGTCTGGAACTTGACCGCGTCAGCCCCGGCCTCGGCGGCGGCGTCGATCAAGCGCCGCGCGAGCGCCATGTCGCCGTTATGATTGACCCCGGCCTCCGCGATAATGAGGCACGGCTGCCCCGGACCGACGGATCGCTCGGCGATCACCATGCCGTCCATCCTCCATCGACGACGAGATTCTGCCCTGTCACGTAGGCCGAGAGGTCGCTGGCCAGATACGCGACCGCCCCTTTCAGATCTTCCTCGGAAGCCATGCGGCCCAGCGGCGTGCGGCTGACATAGCGCTGGTGGAACGCCTCCGGCTGATTGCGCCAGATCCCTCCCGGGGTGATGGCATTCACGCGCACGCGTGGCGCCAGGACGGTCGAGAGATACCGCGTGAGTTGCAGCACGCCGCCCTTGGAAGCCGCGTAACCTGCGGGAGTCCCCATCGTCGTACCCTCGTAGAGGCGCGGATCAGGGCCGACCAGTCCGTACGTCGAGCCAATGAGGATCACCGAGCCGGTACCGGAGGCGTCCAGCATCGTGCGGGCTTCCTGCACCATAATGAAGGCGGAGGTCAGATTGACCCGCATGGCCGCATCCCACGCGTCCACCGTCTGCTGCTCAAACGGTACCACCCAGCCGGGGAGCTGGTCCGTCCCCACATAGGCCGCGCAATGGACGAGGATGTCCAAACCCCCCAGCCATTCAATCGACCGGTGGATGGCGCCCCGGGTCGCTTGCTCGTCACGAAGGTCGCAAGGAATCGCCACCGCGCTGCGCGCTCGCATCCGGCCCAAGGCGTCCGCGCGCTCCTGGCATCTCGCGGCATCGACATCGAGCACCGCCACGGTCGCGCCCAACTCAACCAGCGCCTCGCCGACCGCCACCCCCACATGCCCGGTCCCTCCAGTAATCAGCGCCTTGCGTCCTGACAGTCGCATGAGATCCGCGAGGGTTCGCGTCGCCGTTGCCGTCACCTGACCCTTGGTCATCTTGCTCTGCTTTCGTCCTCCTGCACCCACGGCAGATGGATGAGGCCCCCTGTGACCAACAACTCCGCCTGTTCAAACTCCTCGATCGTGTCGATCGACATCGCCCGAGACTCCGGAATCTCGTACATCAGGTGCCTTCCCGCTTCCCACGCAGCGGCTTGGTCCCGGACGAAAGCGGCCCGCCACAGGTAGAGCGAGCCGTTGATGCGGTACACCGTGGGAACGTCCTGCCGACGATGAAATTGCCTGCCGCTATCAATCAGATGGGCCATCCATCCGTCACGTTCGACCACGCAGTGCCAGATGGGGTTGAAGTCCGGCTGCGATACCCCGATGATGCCGTCGGCTTCTGGGGCGTGCCGCAGCCGCTCCATCGCCTGGCTCACATCCAAGGGCTCCCTCGCTGGTGAGGTGGGATCCAAGAGCAACACGAGGTCGTAGGCCTCTCCCTCGTGCTCCTCGACCCATGCCAGCGCATGGCGAACCACCGGCCACAGCGGTGTGTCATCCTGCGAGAGCGCTGATGGTCGGATGAACGGGACCTCCGCGCCACAGTTCCGCGCCACTCGGGCAATCTCCTCGTCATCCGTGGAGACGACGCTTCGCGTGATCTCAAGACACATTTGCGCAAAGCGAACCGCATGGCCGATCAAGGGCAGCCCCGCAAACAGTCGGATGTTCTTGCCCGGCAGCCCGCGCGATCCTCCCCTCGCGGGAATCACCGCCAGCAACCGCCTGCCGACGCTCATAGGATCACCACCGGCTCCTCCTGCCGGCTCTGAGAGGACCGGCGTGCTGCGTCACAGACCGCCAGAGCCCTCACGCCATCCTCAGCTGTGGCCAGTCGCGGATCGCGCCCGTCACCACACGCTTCGAGGAACGCGCGCACCTGGGCGAGGAACATCTCCTCGCGTGTCTGTGAAGAGCGGACGACCATCGGCGCTTGTCCCGCAAGGGCCAAGCTCGCCGTCCCCGCGATGCCATCCCACTCCACGGTCCCCCGTTCCCCGCAGGCCCGCGTCACGCGGCGTGGGGGGCGGGTCAGATAATCCAAGCTCATCGAGACGCAGCCGGCCATGGGCGTTTCCCACAGCAGATCAACGGTTTCCTCTTCCGCGATGCTCAAGCGCCCCACGTTGCGTAGCCTCGCCTGAACCGCCTTGGGCCACCCGAAGATCCACCCCGCGTAGTCGATCTCATGAATGAGATCTAACAAGACCCCGCCTTCTACGCGACGCGCCACATAGGACTCCTGATAGGGGCGGGCGGGCCGCCAGTCCGGCAGATATGACTGGCATTCGATGCGCACCGAGTGCACCCGGCCGATCTGCTTCAGCAACGAGTGGAAGGCGTTGAGGGATTCCGAAAACCGTAAGACGCAACCAACGAATAGTCTTCGCCCGGCGTGGACAGCCGCCGCGCGAAGCCGTGCCGCGTCGGTGGCGTTGGTCGCCAGCGGCTTTTCGATGAGCAGGTCCAACCCCTGCCCCAGCGCTGCAAGCCCATCTTCAAGGTGACAGCCGGTATCCGTCGCGATGATCGCGCGCGTGGCACCGGACGCCACCACCTCGCGCAAATCGCGCAACGCCGCCTGGCCAGCTCCGGCCAGTTCTGCGGCACGCTCGGGACGCTTGGGCACGGCGATCGACTCAACGCCGTCGAGTTGACGTAGGACATCCAGATGCCTCATGCCAGCGCTTCCCGTTCCGACGACGGCCACCCGCCGCACCCCGACCCGCGTCGCCACTCTGCCCATCACCATGCCACGCCACCGTCGAGGTACATCGCCTCATAGGCTGCGCACAGCCGCCTCGCTGTCTCAACGAAGGATGACACGGTTGGCACTGGCGTCTCCATCCTCATCGATCCGCGCGATCGACTGCGACGATCATGGCGCCTCTGTCTCCGCCGAGTCATAGCCGAAGACCGCTTCAGCGTATCTCGACAGCGAGGCGGCCGCGCGCAGCGACACCAGCGGCACCCGCTCCCCGATCTCCTCACACAACATCGCCGCCACCTGCTCCGTGATTCCCGCCTTCACCTGCGGCGCGAAGGCCGCGACCGGAATGTCTGTCCAGCCGCTCGTCGTCGATGTCCGGCGAAACACTTGTTCGAGGGGACACAACCGATACGACGCGGCCGCGGTATGGACCTCGACGGACCAGCGGCCAGTGGAACCCCAATCCGCATGATACCCAAAGGGGATCCCACGATCCGAGACGCCGGACCCCATAAAGACGGCTCCGGTCGGGTGCCACGGCAGGCTGCCGGAACGATGGGCCGACCAGGACGCGGGCCAGCCGATCACCCCATGCGCCATGCTCATCACATGCAAGCTGTTGGCGATGCCCCACCGCGCCAGCTCTTCCGCGGAAAACGTCTGCGGCCAATCCGGCTTGATCCGCTCGGTGAACGTATAGGTACACGAGGTGGCCCCGCCCTCGCGGGCGACACGAGCCCGCACTTCTTGACACGAGGGATACGCGACGCGGTTGTAGGCGCAGGACGCCTCGACCCCCTCGCCCTCAAGCTCCTCGGCCAGCCGCTCAATCTCCGCCGGCCAGAGCGAGACAGGTTTCTCAATCAGCAGCCGACGGAAGCCCAGCGACGCCAGCCGCCGGGCGGCCGGGATGAGCAAGGCCGTCGGGGTCGCGATAATCGCCAGCTCGCCAGGAGCCGGTCGGCCGACGAACCGCTCAATGCCGCCGGCGAACGTTTCGAACCCCTCGAACGCTCGGAACGACTCCAAGGGTCCTGGCGAACGAGCGCAGAGGCGCACACGCTTCACCCCGAGCGCCCGGAGCGCGCTCACGAAGTGTTTGCCCATCGTGCCGATTCCGACCACGGTCGCAACGGCACCCGCCACATCCGCCCGGGCGATGGCGGCTGCAAGCTCCGACGCAGAGCACGGCGCGCGCGCCTCAAGCGCCGACCCCGTCACGTCACCGGACATAACTCAACCTCATGTCCCATCAGCTGACTGAACACCGGCTGAATGGCCCCGAAGATGAACCGGTGCGCCACCAAGGACTCCTTGAGCGTCGGCAGGCTGCAGGTTCCGGTATGGAGGATCTCCCGGACAAATTGCCGGCTCATCAGGCTGACCCGAAGGTTCTCTGTCGATGGGACCGGCTGCCACACCCAACCCGTGTCCACGTGGCTTTCGACCACCCACCGCTTCCTCTCGCTCTGATCGACGATGCACCGATAGCGCCGACCCGCAATCGTGATCTGCTCCGACTGCTTGTGGTCCTTCGCATACGACAGCATAAAATGGCTCCCGTTCTTCGTGGCCCCTTGGAGGGTTCCGCTGAGGTCAAAGAGACGCTCGCCCCGCTTTGACGGATGCAGGATCGGATCAACGCGGCAGCCAACCAACTCGATCTCCTCGGTTCCATCGAAGAACGCAAACAAATCCGCCGTATGCACGCCGTTCGTGGCCAGACCGTGATTACCGCCGAGCGACGTCAATTGGATGGGCTCGCCAGGCTCCAGCCGCTGCTTGATGTGCTGATAGATGGGGTACGTCCGTGTTTTCAGGTTGACCCAGGCGGTACACCCCCGCACCCCCAAGAACGTTTCGAGACCTTCAATTTCCTCGATGGACTGGCCGACGATCTTCTCCAAAAGAAACCCTCCGTACCCTAGCCGCTCAACCACATCCCGCACGAGCTGACAGCGCCCTTCCGCCTGGGTAGCCACAATGCACAGTTGACCCCCACCAGCAGCCTCCTCCAACGAGGATAGCCAACGATACCGCGTTTGGGGGTTGCGCTCCGTGACCTCAACGAGGCGTTCCTGTCCCTGCCTCAACGCCTCGGTGCGTGAGTCCACGACGTCAATCTCCGCCACGTCTGGGAGCGTCGCGACGGCCTGCAGATGACGACTGCCAAGCTCGCCGCACCCGACGATCAGCACCCGAGCGTTGTCCGACTCAGCCATCGGCCTCCCTCACAAAGATCGTGAACGGGCACCGCGCATGGTCGACTTCAAATGTGAGCAGACACCGAAGCATCGGCCGCGCCAGCGACCGCACCCATTCCTTGAACCCATCCGGGGATCGGTTCAACATGCCGCTAGCCCGTTGCAGCACCGTGGGAGCATAGGTTGCGAGGACCTGCAGGAGACCCGGCCGCGAGGTCTGTTCACGGTAGATGGAACAGGAGCCATCCGATCCCACGCAGATGTTCCCAAGTGATGCCTGCTCCCATGAGAACGCCCGCGCCTGCGGGGATGGGATGACCACGGTTTTCGAAGCAAAACTGTAGACCCCCTTTTGCTGGAACGCCAGCCGGATCCCATAGATGAGCACGCTCCGGCCCAGTGGTACCCCCACCTTCAACTTCCGGTGCTGACGCCAGGCCTCATCGAGCTCGCGTCGCTCTTGAGGATCCATCGTGCCATCGGCCCTGATCTCGCATACTCTCCGATAGCGATCGCCGACCACGTAGGCGATGCCTTCTGTCTCCTGCGGCCGCATCGCCGTGGGCCTGCCCCTCCACAGGCCTGTCACTGCACAGGGCAGGATACTCAGTCGATTACCATCGGAGGCGAAGGCGAATTTTTTCCTCCAGAGGTTCCCCAAGACGTGCCGCCGGGTACCGGTCGCCTCCGCCCCCACCGAGACGTGGTCGAGATCAAACCAGTAGACCTGCCGGGTCTCCGGAAACAGCAACACGCAGTCTGGGTTGAAATAGCATTCATCATACCACCGAGGGCTCTTGTCTCGGAGATCTTGGTAGAACCAGAACTCCCCACCAGCCGCCGCCACATCATAGAGTTCTCCAGCGTCGATGGATGGTGCGGCGATACGAACTTCGGCTGCCTCAGGAGTCATGGGATTGCCCCTCACGGCGGATGGCGCCCGTTGCGGCTGCCTCACGCAGATCTCGCGATGTGCGCATGCCCATCGCAGCCAACGCCTCGATGCATTCAAGACGCCTTGGCACCGCGACTGGCTCAACTCCCTCGAGCTGACGCAGCGCACGCAGAGGCATCAGGCCGGCACTTCCCGTCCCGAGAACCGCAACCCGCAGCGTGCCAATCCCTCCACGTCGCGTGGACGTCGCAAGCCCCCTGAGACCGACGCCGGTCACCATCTCACGCCGCCGTCGAGGTAGGTCGCCTCATAGTCGGCACACAGTCGGTCGAGTACCTTGAGGCCCTCCGCGGAGGCCTCCGTCGCCACCGCGCGCCGCAGCTGGGCCAACTCACCGCCTGCACCTGTGGCCTTCCCCGCAGACTTCCAGCGATACAGCTTGTCGATCGGACGGTCAACCGTCGCGGTCACCCGATCCCTCGGCACGCGCTGCCGCTTCATGGTCCTGCGTGTCAGGGAGGTCCGCCGTGTGCCCAGCCACCCCTCGATTTGCTCCAGGTACGGCCAGGGATCCAGCACAAAGCGCTCGAATGGGACAATCAACACCTGTGCCTTCTGATCATCAGGCAAGCTCTCTATCGCCTGGCGACCCATCTCCAGCAAGCGCTCGATCGAAAAAATCACGCGATCCATGGGGTTCGATCTGAGGTAGAGGTCCTCCCATCCCTGCGCAAAATACGGCACCGCCCGGCCCTCGTACGCACACCAGAGCGTGAAATCTCGGACATCGATGCCATAGCGTTCGATGTACGCCCGCCACGACACGTGAATGAGGTGGAGGGGATGCCGGACCAGATCGAGCAACCGCACGGCGCTTCCCAAGGCCCGAAACAGCGGCGGGCTGATCGCCAGACCGCTGTGCAGGAGAATCTGGAGGATGGGGTGTTCGCGTCGAATCCTCTCGACCGCCGCCGCATCCCCGGGCTGGTACAGCCTTCGGAGATATCGGAGGGTTCCGGCATTCTTCCACACGGATGTGATGTCCCCGAATCTCAGATTAACTTCTCTGGACATGCTGAGGTAATAGAGATCCAAGTCCGTGAGCATCCGGATCATCACCGTGGCCGTCTCCTCATCCAGCTTGCCGAGGAGGCGCAGTCCACAGACATGCTCGATGGCCTCGTTGTACTTCTGGATCTCGATCCGGGCCAAGGTGCCGAGGATCGGCGCCAACAGGCCCTTCCCGCACCCGGGCAGCCCCCCGATGACTAACAGCCGCTCGACAAGACGCGGCTCCCGCACCACATGGGCCTGTGCATACTCGGTCAGCACAGCCGTCATCTCACCACGCCATGGCGATCCTGACACCTAGGCGCTCCTCTGAGCCGGCACACCTACCTTGACGAGGTAGTGCTTGTTCCGGAAGGCGTCCGTTTGGATTGCCGAGACCTCCTCACCGAAATACTCCTCGATCGCCTGCCTGGCCCCAGGATACCGAGGCTCTTCGTACTCATCAAACAGGATGACGCCTCCTGGGACGACCTGCGGCGCAAGGAGGGTGAGCACCTGCATGGTGGATTCATAGAGATCGCAGTCCACATGCAGCAGGGCAATAGGCTGCGGCGTCCAATTGGGCACGGTCTCGCTGAAAAAGCCAGGGATCAGGTGACACCGCGTCTCCATGAATTCCCGAGGAATGCCTGAGGCTTCAAGGAACGCGCGCACGATCGCTGGGGAGGTGTCTCCATAGTTCCCCTCGTGAGCCTCCCGGTTTCCTCCATCGTTCGGCGTCGGTGCGGGGAACCCTCGGAACGAATCGAATCCAAAGAGGTGGCGCTGGGCGTGCGCCGGCCGCTGCATCCAATAGGCGAACATCGACAGGGTACGACCCCGATAGACCCCGCATTCAACGATAGCGCCATCGAGATGGGCAATCTGCTCCATGCGGCACCGGACATATTCGACCCGGTCGAGCCAGTACGCAATCATGGGCGGCGGCTGGGGTACGACCCCGCCGTGGAGACGGCGCACCTCGAAGCCAAACGTGCGACATCCCCGTTGCACGAGTCCTGTGAGCGTCATCCAGTTCCTCCTTCGTAGCCAAACACCGATTCTGTGTGCCTCGTCAGCGTCGCCGCAGCGCGCGGATCGATGACGTCAATCTCAGCAACGTGTGGCAACGTCGCGACGGCCTGCAGATGCCGACTGCCCACTTGTCGGCACCCAACAATCAACACCCGCGTCTGATCCCGTTCAGCCATGGGGCTCTCTCAGCACCGCACCAGCATCCAACGCGCCCTTGCTGGACACCAGGTGGCGCTCGGACGCCACCGCCACGAGTGCGTCCGCGGGCGCGTGGGTCACCGCCTCATAAATCGGCATGAAATCGTCATGGTACGGTGAGGAGGGGTGAAGCAGCGCCGGCAGCGACAGTTCGTCTTGCCACCGCTGCCGAATGGCCAACACCTTTTGCCACCCGCGCTGTAGGCCCGGCACGCGCTTGGCCAGAACCTGCAGCCGACTCACTGGTTTCACTCGCGCTGGTTGCCGGGATCGCTGCCAACCGTTCATGAGGACATGAGCCAGAAAGGACCAGAACACATCCTTGAAGACGGCCTGCGCGTCTGGCTCATGCAGACGGTCCTGCTCCATCAGTTCCGTGACCAGGCGATCACGGAATGCCTGGAACGACGGAAACCACATCGGATCTGTCACCCAATCGTAGATAGTGGGGTACTTATAGATCGCCTCATGTGTGTGACGAATCAGGTACAAACAGTCGAGTTCCTGCACCGTGTTGCGAATGGCGGAGAGGCAAACCGCGATGAGCTCATCTTTGAAGATGTTCGTATTCGTCGTGCCTGAGAGCCGCCCGATCCCCGCGAACATGGCCCGCCACGTGTGAGTCCGATGCACCGAATACAGCAGCCCGCCGACGCGTGCGGTCAATACGTCTCGCAGTCGCCCGGCAGCAGAATCCGCATTCAGCACGACCTGCGGATACGGCCTGACCATCCCAATCGGTCCGTACGCAGCTCCGGTTTCGGTTTGGAACAGGAGGCCTTTTCCATGAGCCGCCCCGTAGCTGGGATGGCGCTCCAGAAACTCCAGGCACTGCTCGATCCCATTCGTGCAGAGGAAATCGTCATCGCCTAAAAAGGCGCAATAGGGGGTCATGATGAGGCGACTGACATGTTCCAAGGCGGCACAGGAACTTAAGCCCGCGCACGCCTCGTAGCGCACCTGGAGCCGCCCCCCCCACGACGCGACCGCCCGCTGGGTGCGCTTGGCATCATTGGGATCGCTGGAATCGCCGATGAAGATCCAGTGCCGAGAGCTGGTGGCTGCGTAGTAGCGCAGCAACCGCTCGATGAACGCGGGACGATTGTAGGTGGGAACGCACAGGGTGATCATCCCACGCCCTGGCAGGGCTCCACCCGTGGTGGAGCCGTCGCACCCGCTGTTGCAATCCTGTGGTCGTCGGGCGACCCCGCCTTCGGCGGGACTGCTAGGGCGGATCATGACGCACCGACCTCGTGACCGTTCTGCGCCGTCACCGCTCGATAGATCGGCATAAATCCTTCGTGATAGCGCGAGGTCTGGCGAAGCAACGCCTCAAGCGAGATGGCTGTGCGCGACATCGGCCTGATCGCGCGTGCCAGGTGCCAGCCCCAACGCAGCAGAGGCATCCCTCGTGCCACCCTGCGCACTCGCGCCCCGATCCTGATGGCGACGCTATCGTGCAACTGACGCGACTTCCCCACTTCTTTGGCCACATATCGGGCTACATAGGGCCGGAACGCCTGTTTGGCAACTTCCCTCGCGGCCTCCATGGTGATCCTGTCCTGGCCAACCAGCTCCTCAGCCAGCAGATCCTGAAATCGTGCGTAGTGTTCTGACCAGCGTTGACCCATCACCCAACCGAGGCCTCTGGAACCCCGTGTCCGTGCTGTTTGCGCAGAGTGGATTTGCCTCACCATGTAGAGTTCGTCGAGTTTCTGACTCTTGCCTTCGATGAGCGACAGGCATGACGGGAGCAACTCGTCGAACAAATGATCGAGAGGCAGCGCAGCCACTCGACGCCAATTCCTGCGCAGTTGCTCCGTCCGATGGACTGAATAAAAGGTGGTGGTGTATTGCGCGAGATGCGCCGCCAATCGCTCCGAGCCGCTCGCGTGATCGATCGTGCGTTGCAGATATCGCCCCACCCCCACACACCGGCCGGAAACGATCCTGTCAGACTCTAAGACGAAATACGCCGACTCACCATGCGCCAGGGCGTAGTCGGGATGCGATTCCAGAAACGCCACCCCTCGTTCTAGTGCACTCGGAACAAAAAAATCGTCATCCGATCCGATCACCGCGTACGTCGACTGAATCCCTTCGAGCGCTTCCGCCAGTTTCATCGGCACCTCAAGAGCGGAATCATACCGCCGGTACTCGACCGGCATGGCGCGGGAGACGGCCTCCACGATCTGCCGGTTCGCCTCCGCCGCAGGCGCGTCACTCGAGTCCGCCACGAGCACCCGATGCGGAAATTGGCATGCCTCGTAATACCTCAGGACCCGGCGAAGCAACCCGGGTCGATTATAGGTTGGGAGAATCAATGAGAGCATGTGATTGGCCCCACAACGCGCGCTCGATCCCTTGTTCGTCAAAACCATAGAGCCGATGATAGTAGCCTGCCGAGGCCCCGACCTTCAGGTGATACTCCTCCCGCGGGCCCAAACTGCTCAGCTGGCAGGCGAGGCGATGCTCCATGCAGAACTGACATAGCATGTTGTACAGGCCGCTGCTGGGGAAATGATCCTCGACCACGAATGCGCTGGGATGCCGCTGCAGCGCGGCCCGCACGAGATCGGCCTGCAGTGGACGCAACCGATTACACACCAGGACTGATACCTCCGCATGCCGCGCCTGAAGCGCTAAGCACGTCTGTACGGTTGACCCATACGAGATCAGCAAGGGGCCCCCGCGTGCCCCCTCGAGATACAGGGTATCGTCTCGCGAGGCGGGTTGTTCAAAGGCTCCCTTTGGAATCCGCACATACGCCGGACGAGGCTGCGCCAAGATCTTGTCCACGAGCGTGTCCGCATAACTGACGCTGGACGGACAGTAGATGTCAATCCCCGGGATGGTGCGGACCGCGCCCCAGTCGTCCACGATATGGTGGGTCGGGCCCAGCGGAGCGTTATCAAACCCCGCAGAGGTTCCCAGCAGCGTAATAGGATAGTCGTGAAGCTTCAGGTCGTTGCGAATTTGCTCATAGCAGCGATGGCTGATGAACTGCGAGATCGTATAGGCCACCGGACGGAAGCCCAGATTGCACAGCCCGGCACAGATGCCGATCAAGTTCTGTTCGGCAATGCCCACATTGAGATACCGGGATGGAAACACCTGTTGAATCTTCTCGACCAAATTAATTCCCATGTCGGCCGTGAGGAAGAAGACGTTCTCATCAGCCTGCATCCGCGCGAAGACGGCGTTCATGATGCGGCCTCGCATCAGATCTGCCCCTGTTCGAGATACGCCATCGCAGCGCGGTAGTCCTGCTCGTTCAGGGTCCGGTAATGCCAGATCGGCTCGCCTTCAGCGAAGGGGACCCCGTAGCCCTTCGTCGTCCGGCAAATAATCACGCTGACTTCCCGAATCCTCTTGATGTCATCAATCGCCTCAATGATCGCTTCGACATCATGGCCATCGACTTCATAGACCCGAAGCCCGAACCCGGCGAAGCGGTCCTTCAGGGGCAGCAGGTTGATGACCTCTGCGGTGTTGGTGATGCTACTGATCCGGTTGTCATCGATCAGGAGGATGAGGTTGGCCAGCTGGTGGTGCTTGGCGAACATGATGGCTTCCCACACCGCCCCCTCTTGGAGTTCTCCATCACCCAGGAGCGCAAAGACGGGGGTCTGTGGGGCACCACGAGCCCGAAGCCCCATGGCGCATCCACACGCGACCGGCAGCCCATGGCCGAGCGCTCCCGTCGAGTGTTCGACGAACTCCACGGCATGGCTGACATGCCCGGCCAGCGCGGAATCGTCTTGATGGTAGGTCTCGAGGGTCCGAAAATCCATGAGCCCGACGTGGGCCATCACGCTGTAGGTCGCCGCCGCGCAATGGCCTTTACTGATGATCACCCGAGGCCGGAGCACATCTTTGGCACGGATGGCATCAAGGTCCACGGAATTGTAGATCGCAAGCAACATCTCGACCGCCGACATGGAGGGTCCCAGGTGCGAGGCCTTGCTCTTGTAGAGGATGGACAACACGGATTTGCGAACCTCGATGGGATGGCCCCGCACGGAGCCCTTGTGAGGCGGCCGCGTGGCCTTAGGCGTCGTGATCATCCCACGCCCTGGCACGGGCCACGCATCGCGTGGCCCTGGCCGGCTCCTCCGGTTGGTCTCATCTGCTGGCCGGCCTCGGCAGTGCCGAACCAGCCTGCGGTGTCCGCGTATTCACTCGTGGTCATTGAGGCGCTACCGGTGCCAGGGCGTGGGATCGCGTGGTCACTCATGCGCACCGGTCGTCTGCAGCGTCTCGTCCAGGGATCGCAATCCATGTGGGAGATCCGTGGCGGGTTCCCAGCCAAGCAGGTGCTTCGCCTTTCGGTTATCAGGATTGCGGATGCTCACGCCTTCCGGCGCCCGCTCTACCACGGTGGGGCGTCGATCAAGCAACAACGCACTCTGCTCGATTACTTCACGCAGGGTGATGAGCCGATCCCCGCTGAGATTGAAGATCTGGAATCCGTCCTGTCCGATCGCGCTCACAATCCCCTCAGCGATGTCGGAGACATGGATGAATCGTCTTGCCGTCTCCAGGCTTCCCACCGTCACGGTCTGTTGTGTCCGTACCGCGTGAAAGAGCGTCTCCACGGCCGACCAGTTGGAAGGCCTTGGGCCGTACACAATCCCGAACCGCAGCACGGTGACCGGACAGAGACCCTGGGCGAAGGCCATGCGGAGCACTTGCTCCCCGACTAGTTTGGACAGTGCATACTCGGACCGGATCCCCGTCACCGCAATGGGCTGATCTTCCGTCTGGACGGCATCGGAGCTCACGTCCCCATACACCCATTCACTCGAGGCGAAGATGAATTGGCGGGCGTTTCGCTCCCGTGCGGCCCGTATGACGTTCAGGGTCCCTGACACGTTGACATCAAATGCCTGCTGCGGGTTGGCACGACAATCTTGATCACGCGAAATGGCCGCGAGGTGCACCACCGCGTCCAGCCCCTCTGGGATGACATCCGCAAGCTCCGGAGAGCGAATGTCGATCTGGATGTGCCCCGGATCGTCAGCGGGGGCCGTATCCAGGCCGACCCATTCGATCTGTTTCGCTTGGCCATGCCGTCGCAATTCCCTACCGATGAAGCTCTCTGATCCGGTCACCACCACCCGCATCGTCACATGATCCCTTCGCAGCTCATCCCACGCCCCGCTTCCCGCTGCCGCAGGCAGCGTGTGTTTGCAAGATGGGTTGATGCGCTGTGGGCAAACACGGTCCCGCCGTTGGCGGGACCGAAGCAGGGCGTGGGATCATCGACATCGCACCATCATCGTGGTCCTGTCGGTCGCTCTCGGGAAATCCCCGTGCCGCCTGAGCGATGTGCGGAAACTTCGGGTTGCAGGTGGCGCACAACGAGGCATACCGCTGTGCTTCTTCGTGCGATCCGATCCGCACGTAGGCGTCCGAGAGCAGCGCAAAGGACCGATACACCGACCACCAATCCGCGTTGAGCGTCTGCACCACGGCCTTCAGAACCGCGATGGCCCCCTCGGTATCGCCCTCGTCGCAGAGGACTTTGCCATATTCCAGACGGAGCTTGTCTTCCGGGTTAAACCTCAGATTTTTGACGATCTCCAGCGCATACCGATCCTTGAACCAGATGGCCGTGAGGGAATGACACAGGCCCGCCCACCGGTTTGGCGAACGGAGATACAGCCAGGTGGTCCAACAGGACACGGGAAGACGGACCCGTTTCTTTCGCAGACACCAGATCTCATAGAGCGGTTGCACGTACGCTTTCTTCAGGATCGTTCTGGCCAGCCCCCTCTCATACCCCTGCACCCAGGACTCTTCCTCAGAAACGGCTTCCGGCTGTTCGGCCCGGATGACCGCGGAAAGACAGACGGCGTTGCAGGCCCGTTGATCCCTCCAGACGGCTGCACGGTACTCCGCGGGATTCGTCACGATGTCCACCCCTTCAAATCCACAGAGATCCAGATACATCGTCAGCGATTCCAAGGACGGGATGTTCACGACACAGAGCCTGGTAGTTGACCCATCGGAATAGGATGACTCCCATTTCTGGCCTGTCACCCCGCAGATTTTGCGCTTATAAAAGTACACGACATCCTTCATCTCAATCTCGCGCTGGAGCGCCTTCGTGATATGCCGGGATGAGAGACAGATCGTCTCGATAAACAGGAACCGCCGGCAGACAGCCCTCAGGCGGCGCAGCGCCGCCGGCGTAGATTCGACATGATGAAGCAACCCAGCGCAGATGACCACGTCGAACGTCTCCTCGCCCAGCGAATCAAGGTCGCCGACTTTGAACTCAACGCGCGAGGGAATGCGCAGGAGTTCCCTCACCTTCTGCCCTTTCATGAGATTTTTCTCTCGCGGCTCGATGCCGACCAACCGGGCAAACGGTAACTCGCTGAGTTGCTGCAGGATCCACCCGTCATAGCATCCCACGTCCAGAATGGAAAACGTCTTGATCTCATCGAGTGTGAAACGCTTCAGGAGGGATTCGCGAATCCGATCGACCAAGAACTCCCCGCGGCCGCTGAGCCGTTCTTCATGGCTGATCGCCACACCCCCAGCAGACCAGACGGCATGATGATAGGGACCGTAGGCATTGACCATCTCAACCTCGCGGGGCGAGAGGGTACCTTCACCTCGGTGGTCTGCACGTTCCATCTCGATCTCGATGTCGCACTCCCTCTACAGGTACTGCACTTCAGGAACGGGGATGATAAACTTCCCGCCCCGCGTTCGGTACTCCGCCTGTTGCCGCATGATCTCGTCTGTAAAGTTCCATGCCAACAGCAACAGATAATCCGGCGGGTCCTCCAGAATCCGTGCCGGCGGAACGACGGGGATGCGGACGCCTGGTATGTAGCGTCCTTGTTTCAGAGGGTTGTTATCCGCGATGTACGCAAGCCTCTCCGGACCGATCCCGACAAACCCCAGCAGCGTGCTGGCTTTTGCGGGCGCCCCGTAGCCGGCGAGGCGCTTGCCCTGCGCCGCCAATCGACTCAGCGTCTGGCGCAACTCGCGCTTGATCCGTTGGGCCTGTCCAGCAAAGCGCTGGTACGTTTCAAACCGGTTCAGCCCTCGGACTCGCTCCAGGTCCAGCAACTCGGCCACACGTGGCTGCACCGTTCCCTCACCCCGCCGCTGCACGAACACCCGCAGCTGCCCGTGATGAATCGGCAACCGCTCCACGTCCACCACCTGCATCCCATGGCGCGCAAACAGCCGCTGCATGGGTGCCAGCGCCCAGTACGAGACATGCTCGTGATAGACCGTATCGAACGCGCAGCGGTCCAGGAGATCCATCAGGTAGTGTGCCTCGATCACGAACACTCCGCCCGGCGCCAGCACGTGCTCGATGCCAGTCAGAAAATCCTCCAGCTTAGGGATGTGCGGGAAGGTGTTCGTCGCGGTCACCGCCGAGGCCCGACCCCACCGCTGCACAATCTCGCAGGCCGTCTCCGCGTTGAAAAAACCGATGTAGCGCTCGACGCGCTTGGACCGGGTTATCTCGGCCAGGTTTTTCGCCGGATCGACGCCCAGCAGCCGCACGCCGTAGCGCGCAAACCCGTCCAGCAGCGTGCCGTCGTTGCAACCGATGTCGATCACCAAATCGCTCGCCGTCAGGCGGGCGCGCCGCTGGACGACGTCGCTCAGCGACCACAGGTGCGCCTTCAGCGTGTCAGAGGCGGAGGACATATAGAGGTAATCGGTGAACATGGCCGAGGGCGGCACGCGGTCGAGGAGCTGCACATGCGTGCACTCGCGGCAATACCCAAGGCGCAGCGGGTACACCGGCTCCGGCCGCCCCAGTTCAGAGGTTGCAAGGAACTTGTTCGCCAGTGCGGTGCACCCGAGGTCGAGCACCAACTCCACCGCCGTTCCGCCGCATACGACACACGCGACAGGCGGCTCCACCACCACCTCCTCCATCTCAGCGCTCATTGTCCCGCTGCCCGGACGGGAGCTCCATCCACGTGAATGGATGGCGTAGCTTCACGCATCGCCGCACCGGTCCAGCGCGCCCGGGCCCATGCTTCCCAGTGGTCCGCGAGGCGCTCTGCCACCGCCTGGTTGCCGGAACGGCTCCAATGACCGCTGCTGGCGGTATAGAGCTGCTCCGGACTCCGTCCCTGCAACTCAGCGTACAGGTCCACCAATGGCACCCGTTCGGCCACCGCCACACGCTCCAATGCTTGGGAGGAGTCGTCATCCAGGATCTCGCCCGTGAACCGGGCCTGGGACGGACACCCCACCACCATGGCTGCGGGCGCCCACCGAAGGATCCGCCGCAAGCGCGACGCATTCAGCTCACCGATGGTCTGCCCATTCATCCAGCGCCGATCCAGCCAGGTGCGCACATGGGACCAGGTAGTCGGCCCGGCAGCGCGCTGCGCATGATTCAGCGCCTGCACCGCCGCCGCCCGCTCCTCAGCGCACCGCGTCCGGAACGCCGGATCGTAGAGTCCGATCGGCCGCGCGCTGTGCAGCGGATAGCCGTAGCGGCACACAAAGCGCCGGCGAGGCACGTCTGTAACGAACTGGATCGCCGGTCGCTTCAGAATGCCGTCATAACACGCCGCTACAATCAGGTCCGGCGCGAGCGCCCGCACCAGGTGTTCCATCGCCATCCAGTTCGCCGGTCCGACTCCGGGCAATCCTAAGTTGAACACGCGGATTTCCGGCCCGAGGCGAGCTTTCAGCAAACCATCCGCCAGATTTGGCCACGCCGCCTCGCTGTCGAGGTTGCTCACGAAAGAATCCCCGAGCACAGCAATCCGGAGTTCGCGCGCTGTTCGCCGTGGGCCATACGGTGCGTCGTCGCGGAATCCCCAGTTGTTCCAGCGCACCTGGTGACAGAACTCCAGCGCCCCGCCACTGTGAATCCGACCGAACCAGGCGATTGTATGAGGGCGGCAAAAGAGCGCTCCCGGCCGGAAGACATCTTGGTCGTACACGTAAGCCGACTTGCGATTCTGCTCCGGCATCTTAGCGCCCGGCCACCGCCTCGGTCGGCTGGCGGCGCTGAACGAACCAGGCGATCGAACGCCGCAGCCCCTCCTCCAGCGGCACGCGCGGCGACCAGCCCAGTTGCGCTTGCGCCGCGGTGATGTCGGCCGACATGCGCACGATCTCATCCGCCCGCGTGGGAACGGCGCCGAAGCGAGCCTGCACCGGATTGCCCATCAAACCGAGCACGCGCTCGACCACGTCGCGCACGCGCGTGCCCTGCCCCGATCCGATATTGAAGACCGAGCCGCCGGCTACCGACGGCGAGGTCGCCGCCAGCAACGCGTCCACCACATCTTCGATGTACACAAAATCCCGCTCCTGCTCGCCCGAGGTCAGCGCAACCTCCTGTTTGGCCAGCGCGCTCACAATGACGTATGGGATCAGGCGCCGCGGATGCTCGCCTGGCCCGTAGGGCGTGAACAGCCGCAGCGTCACCGGCTGCAATCCGGTGGTCTGCGCATAGGCCTGCAGCAAATGGAAGGCCGCAGCTTTGGCCGCCCCCAGCACGGTGCTGGGACGAAGCAGTTGGTCCTCGCGCACGCCGGTGCCACTGCCGTATTCCGCGGCGGAACCGGCCGCCACGATCCGCAGACCCGGGCGGTCCTTCAGCGCTTCCAAGAGATGTTGCGTGCCCAGGACAATCGTTTCAACGTGATCCCGCGGACCAGCGTGGCCCTGGTTCAGCGCCGTGCTTGCCAAATGGTAGACCAGCTCCGGATCCGCCTGCCGAACCGCAGCTTGCACCGAGGCCGCATCCCGAAGATCCCCGCTGACCCATTCCAGGCGAGACTCGAATCCCGCCAGGCGGCTGCGGTCTGACGTTGGGCGGACCAGCAAGGTCACGCGGTGCCCGGCTTCGGTCAGCCGCCGGGCCAGGTGGGAGCCGACCAGGCCCGTCCCCCCGGTCACCAGCACGTGGCGCGATCCGATGGCGCCCATCGCCTGCATCACTCCACAAACGGCAGCAAGACGCGCGAGCCCTGCGCCTCGTAGCCGATCGTCACTTCGTCCAGGTCTGGAAGCGCTCGGCGGACAGTGTCTCGGCGATCCGGCGGCAACACGAGGAGCAAAAACCCGCCACCGCCTGCTCCGCAGATCTTGCCCCCCACAGCTCCCGCCTCCCGCGCCCGCTGGTACCACGCATCAATGCAGTCATTGGTGATGCCGCTCGCCAATTGCCGCTTCAGCGACCAGGTGCGGTCCAAGACCGCTCCAAACGCGAGCGGATCAAAGCCGTTGCGCATGAGCGCGTGGAGGGTCCGGGCATCCTCCCGCATCGCCTGCAACGTCCCAAACGTCTCATCGATGCGGCGCTGCTGTTCCATCAAGACGGTGCCGGCATCGCGACGGATCCTCGTCCAGAACAACAGCAGGTGCTCGAAGAACCGTTGCACGACGCTACGTGGAAGCGGTTGATGCTCGACGCTCACCCGTCCATCCGGCATGAAGCAGAAGAAATTCAGCCCGCCAAATGCCGCCGCATAGTGATCCTGCTTGCCGATGGGTCGCCGCAAGACATCGATCTCCACATGCGCGGCCTCCTCCGCTAACTGCCCGGCTGAGACGCGCTCGCCCCTGAAGACATGCAGGGCGTTCAGGAGTCCCACGGCAAAACTGCTGGAGGATCCAAGGCCGGAGAACTCCGGCAGATCGGCGATCGTACTGATGTAGACGGGCGACTCGACCTGGAGGAACCGGAGACATTCGCGGGCGATGTTGTTCTTCATGTCCTCGAGCCGATCGACCTGTTCGCTTTCGGAGTAGTTCAGGCGGAAACCCTCATGAAAGAGTGTGCCGTGCCGCTTGACCGTCACATAGAGGTACTGATCAATGGTCGTGCTCAGCACGGCCCCCGGCTCGCGTTCATAGAAGGCCGGCAGATCCGTTCCACCCCCCGCGAAGCTCACCCGCAGCGGGGTCCGTGTCACGACCAGCCCCGGCTCAGAGCCGGCCGGCCGCCGCGGCACGGAGATCGTCGCCCCCTCAGCGTGCAGGACGCGAGCGTCAACCATGCTTCACCTCCCACCGGTACGGGATGTCCGGCGTGAACGGATCCAGGCGGATGATCTCCTCCGGGTCATACGGCTCCGTCGCGCAGTTGGCCAGGATCACCAGCTTGTCGCCATAGGCCTTGTAGCCGTTGGTGATGCCCGGTGGGATCTGCACGAGGCAGTAGTTGTCTTCACCTAGGAAGAGCTCTTGGAGCTGACCCTTCGTCGGTGAACTGTCGCGACCGTCGTACAGGACGAGCTTGGCCCGCCCGGAGATCACCGCGTTATGCAACGTCATTGATTTGTGCACATGCCAGGCTTTGATGGCTCCAGGCCAGGCGCAGGAAAAATAAATCTCCCCAAACCGGAGAAAGTGCGGGTCGGTGGCTTTGAGCATGTGCATGACTTTTCCCCGCTCATCGACGATCTGCTTGAGCGGGATGATCTTGACGCCGTCGATCATTCGAGCGTTCAGCGTTGAGCGTTCAGCGTTGAGCAGATCCTTAAAGTGTTTCGTCGTCATCTGCTGCACGCTCTCCGCTCTACGCTCTCCGCTGTCTTTTCCTGCCACCGCAGATTGGCGTCAAGCCGGCCGCTGTCGAGCAGATGGCGCAGCCACTTCAGCCTGGTAAACCGACGGTCGAGAAACGCCTCATGGCGCAACCCAATCGCCGTCAACGCGCGGTGCAGATCCCGCGCTCCTTCTTCTACCGTCCAATGAAACCGAAAGTCCGGAAAGGTCTTGGCGAACTTACTGAAGTCGGTTTTGTAGGTCCGCTGGTCGGCGTCCGGACGCGATAGCTGCTCGATGGTGCAGCGAGGGACAATCGTCGCCACGATCCGCGCCAGCTCGCCGATTTGGATATTCATACCAGCATCCCCTATATTGAAGGCCTGGCTCCGTACGACCGCGATGGGGGCTTGCAGAACCCGGAGGAACGCGCGGGCCACATCTTCAATATGGATGACCGGCCGCCACGGCTGGCCGTCGCTGTACAGCACGACCTTCCCTGTCGCAACCGCCGAGCCCATGAGATTGTTCAAGACGGTGTCAAACCGCATGTGAGGGGACAGGCCATAGATCGTGCCGTTACGCAGGAACGTCGGGGCGAAGCCGTCGCCGGCCAGGGCCGCGATGGCCCGTTCGCTCTTGACCTTCGATCGGGCGTAGTCCGTTTGGGGATCCAACGGCGACTCCTCCGTGACCACCGCCGCCTCTGACATTCCGTACATGATGCAGGAAGAAGAAAACAGGAACCGCCGCACGCCCGCCGCCTTGGCGTACTCCGCCAGCCGCACCGAGGCCTGGAAGTTGATCTCCTCGGTCCAGCGGGAATTCAGATTGCCGATCGGGTCGTTGCTCAGTGCCGCCAAATGAACCACCGCATCGAAGCCTTCCAGGTCACGGGGTTCAAGGTCGCGTAGGTCTTTGCGGAGCGACGGCACCCGTACCGCCTCAGGCACGAGGGTGCACCCCGCATAGTAGTCAGTGTCCAAACCCACAACGTCATGACCGGATTCGACCAGTAGCGGGGTCATGACCGACCCGAGATATCCGTTATGCCCTGTGACCAGCACTCGCATGCGTCATCCTGTTCTGAACCAGTCGTGGCGAGGACCATGCGGCCCACCAACAGGCAGCCAGCAAGACGAGGCCTGCGCACGTTCCAAAGAACGCGATCATGTAACTGAGGAACCAGCTCACCCCGTGACGAAACGTGAAGTGCACGATCGAGTGGCCATCATTCAACCAGACGGCTTTGAATGCGAGGTACGCCTCTGCGATGGGCACGCGTCGTCCGTTCACAGTAACCATCCAACCCGGATGAAACGCATCCGCATACACGAGCCATGCGCCGACGTTCGAGGCCACATCGGCTTCCACAATCAAGTCATTGGCCGTAAAGCGCGTCACCCGCACGGTTCCAGCCGCCTCCGTGCCAACATCACGAACATGATCTGGTTGGGCTGGCAGCGTCACCCCTCGCAGCACTACTACGTGCTCGAGATCCGTTGTCCTGCGGATCAGCGCGATGGCTTCTTCAATGGTCTCGGCGGACACCGCATGGGGCACCAGGCGCAGTTTTGGCGAGTTGCAACCCACGAGGCGTGCTACCACCTCGCCCTTGGCATCCCACCACTCGCCCTCGCTGGTGGCTCGCAGCAGCGTGACAACCCCTGCCGACCACCAGTCCCCCCTGAACGCCGTTGCGCACGGATCGAACTGCGCGAAACTGTATGCCAAGGCATAGGAGGCCATGGCGCCCGGGCGGGTAATCAGATCCATCGCCTGTTGCTCCCGGACCCCAGCGGGCTTGGTCGTTCGCTGATCCTGGAATTGCCAGTTGGCCACCGTCATCGCATCAAGATACGCCACGTAGGATGGAGACAGTTTGGGCGCCTCGGCATAGACCACCGCCTGGTAGGAGACCAGATCCAACACCAAGCCGAGGACCAACGCGGTCCGCAGGGCGACCCCATGCACATGGGTTGGGACGACCAGGCGCGTACGGGCCCTCCCCAGCAGCGTGATCACCACACGCATGATGAGGCTCCCCAGTCCGATCAGGAGAACGTAGAGACCCACCCGCCAGAGAAAGATCGTTGGCCACACCTCCTCGTTCGCGAGCTGTCCCCCGGCTTGCAGCAACTCGCGAAGACGCGCCCACCCATGTTGCGTCAATGGATAGAAATCAAACGGAAAGACGACGCGCAACGCGTCCACCAGCACACCCATGACGATGAGCATCGCCAGGACGGTGCGGACCCGACTGCGAGCGGACCAAAAGTGCTCCCATCCGAAGCCCGCGCACAGGAGGAACAATATTTTTGCCAGCCCATACACCAGCCCAACGTGTCGGTAACGATCCATCGTCGGAACCACGTAATAGGCGACCGTGGCGAAGAACCCGCCAAACGAGAGCCAGACCAGGGCAGCGAGCGCGCCCGCCAATGCCAGAAACCGCGTCGTACGAACTCGCAGGACGGCCCAGAGAAAACAGGCCACGCACAGCAGCCCGACGTAGATGCTGTTATCTCGCGTGGAGCCCCACGGCAAATGCGAAGGCCATCCGAACACCAAGCTTTTCAGGACCGCGCCAGGATCCGCGCGGCCACCATGGTACAGGAAGGGCTGGATGCCCACGGCTCCGGTCG
Source organism: Candidatus Omnitrophota bacterium (assembly GCA_016193175.1). GTDB lineage: Bacteria > Omnitrophota > Gorgyraeia > Aquiviventales > Aquiviventaceae > JACPSQ01. Next base: position 58,253 of record JACPSR010000142.1, on the reverse strand, counting down.
TCGCATCCCTCCCGGCTGACAGAAACGTGAAGTCGGCTGCCTTGGCGACCTGATACAGATAGACCGCCACCGCGACCGTGAAGAGCGTCAACGTGAGGACGTTGCCCCGCGACCGCGCACGCAGAGCGCGCCAGCTCTTGCGGTCAGCCGAGAAGAGGACCAGCACGATGATCGACAGCGTCAACAGCCATGGCGCCACAAAGTACGGCACGTTGCCGAGCGCCCAGGCCACTGTCGTGATGCCCGCGACCCACAACCACGCGGACTGGTGGGTCTCAAAGAAGCGGATGAGGAGGTGGACAACTAACGGGAACATATAGAAGATCCGAAAATTGAAATGGTATTGAGCGTACCAGACCGTGCTGCCAACCGCCCCGAGACAGACCAGGAGGACCGTGCTCCTCCTCGAGAAGAGCTGACGAGACAACAGATACATCCCGAGGAGCAGGACGAGCTGCTCAAGGATCACGGAACCCTTGAACAGGAGGAGAGCATCTGTCACGCGCAACAGCCGGCCCGCCAACGCCACCACGTAGCTCATGGGCGAGAGGAACGCCAGTTGCTCCATCGTGCTTGTCCAGCCGTATGTCCCGTACGGAATCCAGTGCGCCAGGTCGCCATGAAAGAACCACTCGCGATAGAACACGTGGAAGGCCTGGGCGTTGAACATGGTGTCGTGAATCGGAATGAAGGTGCTAAGACAGTAGGAGACATTGAAGACCAGCAAGACCATCAGCGGCACGAGAAACTCGATGTTCAACGTTTTCACCGGCTTCTTCGCGGTCATCGCTCTTCCAACACCGGGTGAAGCGCTACAGGACCTGTCGCATCCGCTGGAAGGTTGACGGTTTCTTGAATGACATAGAGCGGCCGGCGCTTCACCTCAGCGTAGGTCCGGCCGAGGTACTCTCCCAAGATGCCGATCCCCAGGCTGTTCAACCCGATCGCCACAAAGAGGAGGGTGATGATGGTCGTGATCCCGGGCGGGGGCGATCCCACAATGGCCAGGATGACGTAGACCGGCAGCGCCAAGGCGGACAGCAATAACAGGGCCAACCCGAGAAACGTAAAGAGCCGCAGCGGCTTGAGGGAAAAGCTCGTGATGGCGTTGAAGGCGAAGAACACGAGATGCCAAAACGGGGCTTGGCTCCTCCCCGCGGTTCTCGCCCGCCGCTCATACGGGATGCCGACCTGCCGAAACCCCAGCCAGGCAATCAGCCCCCGCAGGTAGCGGTTGTACTCCCCGCACCGCTCAAGGGCGTCGCGGACCTGCCGGCTGATCAGACGAAAATCGCCCGCATCCGGCGGGATCGGCACGTCGGATGACCAGGCGATCACGCGATACACCCAATGGACCGCCAGGTTTCTCCAGACCGGTTCTCCCGGCCTGGCCGTCCGCACCCCGTACACCACGTCATACCCCTCGCGCCACTTCGCAATGAATCGAGGGATCACCGCCGGAGGGTCCTGGAGGTCGGAATACAGGACGATCATGGCCTCACCGCGCGCCGCGCGCAAGCCGGCGGTCATCGACATCTCCACCGTGAAGTTGCGGCTCAACCGCAGATATTTCCAGCGCGGATCGCGGGCGCAGATGGCTTTGACTAGCTCCCCCGTGCGGTCCGTGCTGTCGTTATCCACGACGATGAACTCAAACTCATCCGGCAAGGCCTCCACGACGGCCAGCACTTCCTGCTCCAGGCGAGGGATGTTGCCTTCTTCGTTGCGCGCCGGGATGATGATGGAGATCAGGGCCGGCGTCATGAGGCATCACTCCGTGAAAAGAGCGCGCGGATCCTCGCCACCGTCTCGTCTTCCCCGGGATAGTGGCGGTATTCCAAAAAACAACTCGCCGGGGTGTGCTCGTGCGCTCGGGCAACGCTCAGGAGCGGGCCGGCGAGACGAAACTGATCGCTGGTGCTGACCACCCGGGCGACTTCGGCTGCCAGGCCGAACGGCTCCCACCCGATGTCGAAGACCGCCACCCGTCGCGTCCTCTTCACCGACGCGAGAATCGCCTCGGCATCCAAGGGAGCCAGGGTCCTCAGATCAAGCACCTCCGCTTCGATGCCCAGAGGAGCCAGGCGCTGGGCGACGCGCTCGGCGAACCCCACCATCTCGGAGATGGCCACACAGGTCAGATCGGCGCCGGGGCGGACGACCTGAGCCTGCCCCAATGGAAGCGGCTCCACCGGCACCATCACCGGAGCTTTCAGGTCGTACAGCGATTTGAGCTCAATGAACACCGTCGGTCTATCGGACTGGATGGAGGCCAGGAGCAACCCTGGGGCATCCTGGACATTCGATGGCACGACGACCTGCAGACCGGGGATGTTCGCAAACAGCGAGTGCAGGGCGCTGGAATGCTGCGCGGCTTGTCCCCACGACTTGCCGATAATGGCCCTGACGGTCATCGGGATCGTGCATTGATAGCCGGACATCGTTGGTAATCGCGCCGCGTGATTGACGAGCTGATTCATAGCCAACATCAGAAACTCGACGCGAAGGTTGACGAAGATCGGCCGATACCCCATGAGGCCGGCTCCGATCCCGAACCCCATCAACGCTTCCTCTGAATTCGGCACGTCGAAACACCTCGCTTCGGAGAAGCGGTCCCTCACCCCGACGGTCGACCCGAAGAACCCGCCGGGATCGTTGATCCCCTCGCCATACATCACGACGCGTTCGTCCTGTTCCATCGCCTGCGTCGTCGCGCGGGCCAGGGCCTCGCCAAAGGTCAGCACGACGGTGTCGCGTTGCTGCGCAGCGATCATCCCACGCCCTGCGGCTGCCCCGCCCTTGGGCGGGGCGCTGCAACACCACCTAGACTGAAGAACGCTTGCCTCACCATGTCCGTCCGTCTTGCTCGCGTTGCAGGGGCTGCCTGCGGCAGCCCGTCGCAGGGCGTGGGATCACGGCATCGCCTCCCATGCGTTACACCCGGCGAGGATCCGGCGGGGGAGGCGGCGGGGGCAATCCGACCCGCACCGCTTCCTCGTCAAACCGGCGCTTGGCCTCTTCGAACACCTGATGGACTTCCTCTGACACGGCTTGCTCTCGCTTCGCGCAGGCCTCGATGAGCTCAGGGTAGTCGCTCCGGATCCTGGCTTTGAAGGCTTTCAATGGCTCCTGCTCCAGGTGCGTCAACAGCTCTTCATCCGCCCCGATGCCGCTGGTGTAGACCGCCGGGCCGACGTGCGCGCACAATCGATAGGTGACCGCTTCCAGCAACAACGGCTCCCCGCTGCGCCGGATGCACTCCAGGATCTGCTGCGACGCCGCAGCGACCTCGACGGCGTCGTTCCCATCCACCCTCATGCCCTGCACCCCGAACCGTTCGGCTTTGGATACGACGTCAGGCACCGCCTGCCGCTTCGCCAAGGGCGTGAGCGTGGACACGCCGTTATTCTCCACGACGAAGAACACGGGCAGTTTGAGCAGTGCCGCGAGATTGAGCGTTTCGTAGAACACCCCTTCATCCGTCCCGCCATCCCCCACGAAGCTGATGCACACACCATCGGTGCCATCCCGCTTCAGCGCAAAGGCGATCCCGGCTGCGATCGGCACCGACCCCGCCACGACGGCGCTCGACAGCAGAACGTTGGCCTGCCGATCAAACAGGTGCATCGATCCGCCATAGCCTTTGCACGAGCCGCTCGGCAACCCGTACAGCTCATGCACCATGCCCGTCAGACCTCCCCCTTTCGCCAGATAGTGCGCGTGGTTGCGGTGCGTGCTCAAGCAGACATCGGCTTGGCGGCAAGGAGACAGCACCCCCACCGCAATCGCTTCCTGACCGATGCTCAGATGGACCGGCCCGCGGATGCGACGGCTGGCGTACTCATCTTTGATGCGCTCCTCCACCACCCGGATGCGCCACATCCGCTCATACAGCTCGAGGATGCGCTGCGGCGCCATCCGCCGCTCCGACACCGGTGCCGACAGCAACTCACGCGCAGGCATAGAGGCTCATGTGGGCGCTGAACCAGGCGATCGTCTTGCGCAATCCTTCATCCAGACTGGTCGCAGGCCGCCAGCCCAGGTTCGTCGTGACCTTCGAAAGATCCGCAACCCATGTCGTCGTCTCGTTGGGACGCCGCGGGATGGCCCCCCAGCGGGGTTGGACGGAGGTCCCGCACAGCTCGACGATCTGCTGGATGACCCCTCGAACGCTCGTTTGCCGCCCGGACCCGACATTGAGCACGTCCCCCGGCTGAAGTGATGCGCCGGGAATCCGGAGGAAGCAGTCCACGACGTCGTCAATGAAGATGAAGTCTCTCACCTGTTCGCCGGAGGTCACGTCAGGAGCGTGGCCGAGCAGGCATGACCGAATCACCGATGGGATCAATCGAGCGGAGTGCTCATAGGGGCCGTAGGGCGAGAAGAGCCGCGTCGTCACGATGGGTTGCCGCGTGGCCCGCGCCGTCATCTGGCAGAAGAGCGTGGCCGCCGCTTTGGTCACCCCGTACACGCTGATCGGCTCAAGGCGATCGTCTTCTTTCATGGGAGCGGATTTCATGCCGTACTCGGAGGAGCTGCCGGTGTTGATCACCCAAGCCTGCGGGGCCACCGCGGCGGCCTGCAGGAGATTGAGGGTGCCTCGAACGTTCGCCTCAATCATCGCCTGGGGATCACGCTCGTCGGGATAACCTCCGAATGCCACACAGTGATAGATGACAGAGGGCTTGATAGTGGAGATCACGTCCCGAAGCCGCGAGGCCTCGCCCAAGTCGACGCGATGCAGGTGGACCTGATCCACGACGCCCTCAAGCCGCCACAGATCCGACTGTTCCCGGACCAGGAGATGGACCTCGGCCTGCTCCTGAAGCAGCCGGCGCGTCAGGTTCGACCCGACGAAGCCTGTCGCGCCCGTCACGAGGACCGGGGCGTCAATGAACGCGAACCGCATGGCGTGTGGCCCTCATACTCATGGCGGTCTCGTACCACCGGATGGTCCGCCGCAGCCCTTCCTCGAGCGAGCACAACGGCCGCCAGTGAAGCAGCTCTCTCGCTTTGCGGGCGCTGAGGTACTGCGCTTTGATCTCATGAGAGGCTTCGTTGCGAATCTCCGGCTCGAGCGTCGATCCCATCAGCGACAGGATCGCGGCCACCAGCTCCATCACCGTCATCGGGCGCTCGTTGGAGAAGTTGAACGCTTCCCCCCGAAGATCCGGGCAGCCTGCGAGCCGCTCGATGAGCAACGTGTACGCGGCGGCCGCATCTTCCACATAGATGTAGTCCCGCACGAAGCTGCCGTCAGAGCGAATCACCGGACGCGCGCCTCGCAGGATCGAGCGGATCGTTCCCGGCACGATCCGGTTCCAGTTGAGATCGCCTCCCCCATAGAAGTTCCCGCAGCGGGTGATGCACACCGGCACGTGATAGGTGGTGGCGTACGCGTGGGCCAGCAGGTCCGCGCATGATTTGCTGACATCGTACGGGTGCTGTCCCTGTAAGGGGGCGTCTTCCTCATAGGGGAGCCGCTCCTGATCGCCGTACGCCTTGTCCGAAGAAGCGATCACGACCTGCTTCACCGAAGGGCTGCGCCGGCAGGCTTCCAGCAGCGACCATGTGCCCTGGATGTTCGTCTCGAAGGTGCTGATCGGGTTGCGATTCGCGACCCCCACGATGGTCTGCGCCGCCAGATGGATGACGGAATCAATTTCCTGCTCGCCGAGCACTCGCTCAAGGAGGGTTTGATCCCGCACGTCGCCGCGCACCACCTTCACGCGCTCAATGGCGCCGGAGCGCGCCAGCTCCGACTGCGGCACCCAATCTCTCACCAGACACACGATGTCGGCGCCCAACGCCAGCAGCCGCTTCACGACCCACGAACCGACCAACCCGGTCGCACCGGTCACGCACACCGGCCGATCCCGCCAGAAGGCGCGGGAGCTTTCGGACAGCATTGATCGGCCTCGTGGCATTGTTAGAAGCCGACAGCCGCGGTCTGCGGCCGTGACCTCGCCGCCCGCTGAAAAAACTGCCTGAAGCGCTCCACGATGAAATCGATCATCTCGTCGGTCAGCCCCGGATACACCCCGATGAAGAACGTGTCCTGCATCACCCGATCCGTCTGTGCCAGCGATCCTGCGACCCGGTGCGCGATCTCCTGGAACGCGGGCTGCCTGAGCAGGTTGCCGGCGAAGATCATCCGCGTCTCGATCTTCGCCTCCTCAAGCCAGCGCACGAGCTCCGCGCGGCGCACGCCGGCGCGGACGGTCAGCGGGAATCCGAACCAGGACGGCTCGGCCTTGGGATGCGCCTGCGGAAAGATCAGGAACTCTTCACACGGCGCCAGCCCCTCGCGAAGGCGCTGGAAGTTCCGCCGCCGTGCAGCGATGAACGCATCGAGCTTGGCGAGCTGGGCGCACCCAATCGCCGCCTGCAGGTCGGTCGGTTTGAGGTTGTAGCCGATCCGCGAATAGATGTACTTGTGGTCATAGCCGAGGGGGAGATCGCCGAGCTGCCAGCCGAAGCGCTGGCCGCACGTGTTGCTCACCCCCGGCTCGCACCAGCAATCCCGCCCCCAGTCGCGGATCGAGCGGGCGATCTTCATGAACCGCTGCCGGTTGACGATGAGCCCGCCGCCCTCGCCGGTGGTGATGTGGTGGGCCGGATAGAAACTGAGGGTGGCCAGATCCCCGAACGTGCCCACGCGCTTGCCCGCGAAGGTCGAGCCGAGCGCATCGCAGCAGTCCTCCATCAACCACAGCCCGTGCTGTTGGGCCAGCTGCGTCAGCGCGTCGAGATCGCAGGGGTTGCCGAGGGTGTGCGGCACCACGATGGCGCGCGTCCTAGGCGAGATGGCCTGCGCGACCAATTCCGGATCCAGGTTGTACGTCCCCAGCTCGCAATCCACGAAGACCGGGACGAGTTGATGCTGCACCAGCGGGGCTACGGTTGTTGGGAACGTCACCGCCGGCGTGATCACCTCATCGCCCGGCCGCAGATGCCCTTCCAGGGTCGGGCAGCAGAGCGTGGCAATCGCCAAAAGGTTCGCGGATGAGCCCGAGTTCACGAAGATGGCATCGCGGGCGTCGAAGCAGGCCTTCAGCGCGCGCTCAAACCGATGGCCGTAGGGTCCCAGCGTCAGCCAGAAGTCGAGCGTTGCGCCCATCAGGCTTTGCATCTCTTCGGGACCAAAATGACGGCCCGCGTAGGGCACCTTGCTCTCAAACGGCACGAACCGCTTGGGGGCGTGCGCCAGCTCGTAATACTCGCGGACCCTCGTCGAAATCTCGTCCCTCAGTCGTGCCATCTTGTCGTGGCTCATGCGGCGCGAGATGTCTGTGCGAACGACCGGGAACGTTTCCTGCGCGTCGCCGGCGGTGCCACCACCACCGTCCACGGCGCCTGGCCGCGCTCCCACACCTCATTCAATTGCTGGTAATCACGATAGGTATCCATGCACTGCCAGTAGCCGTGGTGGCGGTAGGCCATGAGCTGGCCGTCCTTCGTCAGCTGCTGCAGCGGCTTCCGCTCCAACACGCAGTCGTCATCCTCGCTCACATACCGGAAGAACTCCCGCTGGAAGACGAAAAACCCTCCGCTGATGTACCCATCGTGCGCCTCGGGCTTTTCCACGAATTGGACAATCCGGTCCCCGTCCAGCGCGAGCTCGCCAAACCGGCTGGACCCCGGATGAACGCCCGTGACAGTGGCGATCCGGCCGTGGCGACGGTGAAACGCCAGCAGGGCCGAGAGATTGATGTCCGCCAGGCCGTCGCCGTACGTCAGCAGGAAGGTTTCTCCATCGATGAAGCGTTCAATCCGCTTGATCCGGGCCCCGGTCATCGCCCGCTCACCGGTGTCGACGAAGGTAACGGACCACTCCCGCTCGCGGGAGGGGCTGTGGTACTCGACGGCCGCTTCCCCGTCCAATCCCAGCTTGAGCGTGAAATCGCTTGTGTGCGTTCGATAGCGCAGGAAGTAATCTTTAATCATCTCGCCCTTGTAGCCAAGGCACAAGATGAACTCGTGAAAGCCGTAGGCCGCATAGCGGTTCATGATGTGCCAGAGGATCGGCCGGCCCCCGATGGGCACCATGGGTTTCGGCCGATACTCGGTCTCCTCCCGCAAGCGCGTTCCCAGCCCCCCGCAGAGAATGACGACTTTCATGGCCGGCTTAGGCATGCGCGAGCTCCTGACGGAGCCTCTCGCGCCGGCCACTGAGGAGTTCTCGGACGACATTGAGCAGGCTGCGCTGGTCAGTCACCTGGATCCATGGACAACCTGCCGCCTCAGCCGCCTGCCCATCCCGGTCGTCATCTCCAATGAAGGGTGTGCGGCTCAAATCGAGGTGAAAATCCCGCTGCGCCTGGAAGAGCATGCCAGGCTTCGGCTTGCGACATTCACACGGAGAGTCCCACCCATGCGGGCAGTAGTACACGGCGTCGATCTCACCCCCGGCCTGCCGGAGATCGGCTTTCATGTTCTCGTGGATCCGTTCCACCTCTCCCACAGTCATCAGCCCGCGGGCAATCCCCGCTTGATTGGACACGACAATCACGCGGTAGCCGGCCTCCTTCAGAAGCCGTAGCGCCTCTTTCGCTCCAGGGAGCCACTCCCACTCTTCCCAGTGACGGACATACTGGGCGCGCGGAGGCCGTCGATTCAGCACGCCGTCGCGGTCCAGGATCACGGCGGGACGACGCGCCAAGAACTGCTCAGTCAGCGGCAGACGCCCCGGGGTGCTGACGCTGTAATAGCGGTGGTCGGTGACAAACGCGGCCAGCCGACGCTCCGCGGCCAGCTCAGGATAGACGACGCGCTCAAACGACACGTTCTCCTCCGGCAGCCGCTCCAGCGCCTCGCGGCGCAGGATGGCAAAGCCGATCTCCACGCCGGACAGGCCTGCTGTGGCGCGGTGCTTGTCGTAGGCCGCGACGAAGCCCTCCGCGTCCACGCGCACGTTGTCCCGGCTGTAGCCATCCGCATTGCGATAGATCGTCAGGAGGGCCGCCGCCCCGGAGCTCGTGTACTGCCGCCACATTCGCGCCATGTCCATGGGCCAGTAGTTGTCGCAGTAGAGCAAGAAGAAGACCGGGTCGATCCGTCCGGCCGCCTGCTTCAGGCGGCGTCCGGTGTCATCCTCCACCGAGGACACCGCATACTCGACCGACAGGCCCCACCTCCACCCATCGCCCACATAGGCCTGAATGGCCTCCGGCAGGTAGCCCAGCAACAGCAGGACCCGCTCGAAGCCTTGCTCCTTGAGCAGCTCCAAGAGATAGGCCAGGAACGGCTTTCCATGGAACTCGATCATCGACTTCGGCACCGTGTCGGTGAGCGGACGCAACCGCACGCCTCGCCCGCCAGCTAGGATGACGGCCTGCGTGGGTCGCTGCATGACGAGACCGCGCTCCCAGGAGAGGCCGAATATTCGGTTCGACCGATGATCAGATCCACGAGGGCCAGCAGCCAAAAGAGATGTGTCAACTCCACCAGATTGTACGCCTTGCTCTCGACCCACAAGTTATGATCGCCCAATTGGCGCAACGGATTCTCCGACGAGAAGCCGGAAAGGGTCACGATCGACGCAAAGCCTCGCCGCCTGGCCGCATGGCACGCCTCGAGCATGTTTTGGGACCGTCCGCTGGACGACACCGCGATCAGCACATCACCCGGCTCGCCGTAGCACTCAATGGCCTTGGCCAGCCAGTGCTCATAGCCGTAGTCGTTGGCGAAGCAGGTAATGAGGTCCGCCTCGTTAAAGTTCACGGCCCGGATGCCCGCGTTCTTGGTTAAGTCCACCGCGACGTGACTGGCGATGGCAGCACTCCCCCCGTTGCCGGCCAGGATGATCTTCTTCCCAGCGCGTGAGGCTTCCAGCAGAACGGCCTTCACCCTGATCAACGCGGACATCCAGTGCTCGGACCCCTGGCAGAGGCGTTGAAATTGCGCCGCATACTGCTGAAGGAATGTGCGTTCCTCTCCTGTCGTCGTTGCCGAAGCCTGGCCGGCCGCCACACGGGAAGGCCGTCGTGTTCGGATGGAGCTTGTCCCAGCGCTCGCCATCGGTTACGACCCCAACGCCGCGGGCTCGTCGACCCGCGTCCGCACGTCCTGCTCATACAACCTGGCGTATTTCCCACGCTGACCCATCAGCGCGTCATGGGTGCCGACTTCAACGATTCGTCCCCCCTCCAGGAACACGATCTGGCTGGCGCTCCGGATCGTGCTCAGTCGATGGGCGATGACGATGATGGTCGCATGACCCTGCAGGGTGCTCATCGCATCATAGACGGCCCGCTCGGTCAGGTTGTCCAACGCACTGGTGGCTTCATCGAAGATCAGGACCTCCGGCCGCCTGAGGATCGCCCGCGCAATCGCGAGACGCTGGCACTGGCCTCCCGACAACCGAAGCCCACGATCCCCCACCACCGTGTCATAGCCATCAGGCAGCGAAATGACAAAGTCGTGCACCTGCGCCAGACGCGCCGCCCCTTCAACCTGAGCCAGAGAGACCGCGTCGTCTCCGAGCGCGATGTTCTCCCTGATGGTGGTATTGAAGACGAAGATGTCCTGCGGCACATAGCCGACCCGCTGCCTCCACGCCCGCAGGTCCACCTGCCCCAGATCGATGCCATTGATCAGGAGGGAGCCGGTCGAGGGCGCGTAGAGCCCCAGCAAGAGATGGGCGACCGTGCTCTTCCCTGATCCTGTTGAGCCGACGATGGCCGTGACCATCCCCCGATGGAACGTCGCCGTCACGTCCTCCAGAACGCGATGATCGGGCCGTGCGGCGTAGGCAAAGCCCACGCGGGCAAGCTGGATATCCCTCACCTCGTGAATGCCCTTCCCGCCGCGTCGCTCTCGAGGGAGTCGTTCCAAGACATCCTCGATCACCTCGAGAGTCCGCCGGTACCGGCTCAGCTCAACGCTGGCTTTGTTGATGGCGGCCAGCGAGGGGGCCAGCCGACGGATCGCGAACAGGAAGGCGCCAAGCATCGAGAAGCGAATGCCGAGTGACGGCCAGAGAAACGTGGCAGCGCCAAGTCCCAGCACAATCGTGACGGCAATCAATTCATTCATCAAGGTCGGCCCGTTCCTGAACCACACGAGCTGCAACTCGGGTCTCAGCTCCCGAGCCAGCAAATCGTCTTGCCGCTTGACCATCCGGTCCTCAAGGCCATGGGCCTTGACGACCTTGAGTCCATCAATGGCATCGACCTGCAGTTGATGTTGCGCGCCCCGTAAGTCGTACAGGGCGCGACCGTGGACCGCCGCCCGATGGTCGGCGTACCGCCGCCACCCGTGGACACCTCCGATGGCCAGGATGCCGATGAGGAGCGTAGCGCCCCACGACAGATACATGAGTAACCCCAGGAGCAGAAGGCTGTTGAACACATTCGTCAGCAGGCTGCCGAGTTGCGTCATCACACCGGCCAAGGAGTCCCCTGGCGCATTGATATCGTTGACCACCGTGCCGCGCGCCCGCCGGGACATCGGCTCATACCGCGCATGCAGAAATTGCCCAAAGAGGTCGGCCTTGGCGATCCGCCTCAGCTTCACGGCAATCGCTGCCGTGTAGTGCAGGTTCAGCAGCGTCACGATGCCCCAGACCACAAAGAACACGCCCGCAATCCCCAGCAGGGCAAAGGCCACGACCCCGCTCGTCGGGACCACCCCCGCCGCCTGCAACGTCCTGCTGACAAAGGCTACGATGGCACCCGGCTGCGCGGCACCCTCCGCATGCGTCACCGAATCCAACAGCGGCACCGTCAGGCCCACCGTCACGACTTCCAGCAGGGCTCCTCCCACCACCAGACACAAGAGGGTCGCCAACTCCTTTGGGTAACGCCGGGCGGCCATCCGCCAGCAGAACCGAATCGTGCCGAACTCTTTCAACGCGAGCTGATCAGAAGCCGTTTCATCCATGGGGTTAGGTCCGGTTGACCGCCACGCTCATCAGTCGTGCTTCCTTCGGAGGAGGTGTGGGAACCGCTTCCGGCTCGTAGAAGATCACCCGGCTGCCGGAGTGCTCAACACGAAACGGAACATGCAACAGACCGCCGAGAGCCTGCCTCACCTGCGCCTGCTCCTCCGGTCTGACGAAGAGTAACAGGAATCCCCCACCGCCTGCCCCCAGGAGTTTACCGCCGAGAGCGCCCGCACGCCGCGAGGCCTCATAGAGCTCATCGATCAACGGCGTGGAAATCCGGTTCGTGAGGCTCCGTTTGAGCAGCCACCCCTCATGGAGGAGCCGGCCGAACCGCTCCAGATCGTCTCGGCCTTGGAGGAGACGCATCGCTTCCTCGACCATCCCGCACATGGCATGCAGCTGCCGTCGCTTCTCGGGGATGGCCTCCACCTGGGCCGCCGCGATCTCCGAGGCGGTGCGGGAGAGCCCCGTGAAGACCAGCATCAGGTGATCCTCCAACAGGGCGAGGCGCTCCTCGTCAAGGATGACAGGCGAGACGCGAAACGATCCATCAGTGGAGAAATCGATCCGGTTGAACCCGCCGAATGCCGCCATGATCTGGTCCTGCGATCCGACATGCTCTTTGAGGAGCTCCTGTTCCATGTAGGTCGCATCACGGGCCAACTGAGGCTTGCTGGGCATGATCCCCTTCAGCCCGTACAGGGCATGCAGCAGCCCGACGGTGAAGGACGAGCTGGATCCAAGGCCCGTCCGCGCCGGGAGGTCCCCGTCGTGATGGACCTCCACCCCCCGCTCGATCTGGAGGAACTGCAGGACGCCCCGCACGGCGGGGTGCTCGATCTGGCCGTTGGAGGCCACCGTTTCCACCTTGGAGTACACGATGCGACTCCGATGCTCAAAGAACGGCGGCAACCAGCGGCACGTGATGTAGCAGTACTTGTTGATGGTCGTGGCCAGCACCGCCCCGCCGTGTTCTCGATACCACACCGGGTAGTCCGTCCCCCCGCCAAAAAACGAGATACGGAATGGCGTTCGACTAATGATCATGTCCGTGATTCCTCGGCGTACTGTCGCTCAAGCTTGTGAGACGCCATCTCCTTCACATGAGCTACCGTCTCAGGGCCGAACTTCCGCTCGACCATCTCGAGATACCGCGGGCTGCTGAAGTAGATCTGGAAGGCGTGGTCGCGGAAGCGCAGCACCTCGGCGCCAGAAATGTGCTTCGTCGGCAGCGGCAGGGTGTCCACCGCATGCTGGGAGTAGCCGGACCATCGTTCGGGCAGCGGCCAGCCCTCTTTGAGCGCCAGTTCATACAACGCGCTGCCCGGATAGGCCATGGTGCTATACAGGTTGGCGAACTCGCAGTTGAGCTCCAGGGCCAGATCCAGCGTTTCCTGCATCGTCTGCAGGTCGTCCTCCGGCAACCCGAAGATGTAGTTGCCGATCACGTTGATGCCTGCCTCGCGTACCCGGCTGATCGTCCGGAAGATATCGTCTTGGTCGAAGCCTTTTTGGACATCGTTGCGGACGCGCTCGTTCGCGGCCTCGATGCCGAACGCCAGCCAATTGAAGCCGGCCCGCTTCAGCTTGTCCACCATGTCATCCCGCACGGTATCCACGCGTGCGTACGCCCAGATGTTCAGGTCATAGCCGCGCTCGATGATCGCTTCGCAGATGCCGAGGACATGCTTGGGGTGGAGCACGAACATCTCATCGGCGATTTTGATATTCCGGACACCGTAGCGGGTCACCAGCGTATCGAGCTGCGCGATGACCGTCTGGGGACTCCAGAAGCGGTAGCTGTTCGTGCTCGCCTTGTAGCCGAGTTCCTTCTCGCCGCTCTTGAACGGAGCTTGAATGCAGCAGAATTGGCAGTGGAACGGGCACCCAATAGTCGTATAGAGGCTGGCGTAGGGCTGACGCTGCAGGCCGTCGAGCGCGTGCCAGTTGTGCGCCCGGTACTTCTCCATGGGCAGCAGGTCCCATGCCATGCCGGGCATTTCGCCATCCAGATCCTTCACCAATGGAGCGGCCGGATTCCACTGAATCTCGCCGTCCTTCCGATACCACAGTCCACGAACCTTGCTGAGGTCTCCGCAGCCGTTGGCCTTGAGCGCCTCGAGGAGTTCGAGGAGCGTGACCGGCCCTTCTCCGCTGCACACGAAGTCCACAGCTTCCTCTCGCAGCGTGCGCTCAGGCAGTGCCGCCACGTGGCCGCCGACGAGCAACACGTGTTGGGTGGGCGTGCGCTGCTTGATCGCCATGCAGATGGCGCTTGCCCCGGTCATGTTCTGCGTCGAGGCGGAGGGCTGATGGCCATAGACGACCACGGCGGCCAACAGCGGCGAGAGCGCTTCGATCCGCGCGGCGACCTCCTCCGGCGTCAGCTCTTCGGCTTCAGCATCAATGATGGTCACGGAGTGGCCGCGCCGCCGCACGAACGTCGCCATCAGACCCGCCCACACGGGCGGCTCGATGGCGGTGAGTGCCAAGCCGAGGGCTTGGTAGATTCGTGACCGACCACCCGGATTGATCAGAACCGCGTCGAGCTTCGCTTGACTCATGCCATCCTCTCATTTCGGATTTCGGATTGCGGATTTCGGATTTGGGGTTTTTCAATCCGCAGTCTCCGCCACCGTGCATGGCGGATCCGCCAATCAGTTTGGTGGACGCAATTCGCAATCCGCAATGTCATTTCACACGTTGGCATAGCCATACCGCCGCACGACCTGGTAGCCCTTGATCAGCTCCGCAATCCCCTCCTGCAGAGCAATCTGCGGGGTGAAGCCGGTCCGCTCGATCTTCTCATTGCTGACGAGATAGTTGCGTTGATCCGGGTCTTCGCCGATCTCGGCCTCGGTGAAATAGAAGTGCGGAACTTGCTTCTTAATCTCTTCGCACAGCTCCCGCTTCGAGAGGTTGGCATCGCTGAGGCCGACGTTGTACGGCTGACCCTGCATCGCATCGAACTTCGTCAGGACATGGAGGAAGACTCGTGCTACGTCACGCACATGGATGTAGTTGCGCTTGAAATGCCCCTGGAACAGCACGACGAAGCCATCCGTCACGGCTCGGTAAACGAAATCGTTGACCAAGAGATCCAGGCGCATCCGCGGGCTGACGCCGAAGACCGTTGCCAACCGCAAGGTCACGCTGTTGCCGGCCTCAAGGATCATGCGCTCAGCGTCCACCTTTAATCGTCCGTACGTCGAGACGGGGCGCAGCGGTGTCGTCTCCGTGCAATAGATGCCCTCCTGCCCGATGCCGTAGCCGCTGTTGGTCGTGGGGAAGATAATGCGCTGGGTGCGGCTGCGCAGCTCCAGGAGCATCTGGATGGCATCGAGATTCACGCTTTTCGCTTCCAAGGGATCTCGATCGCACAGCGGCGCTCCGGTCAGACACGCCAGCGGAAGAATCGCATCGGCCGACCGCAGGCACTCGGCGATCACGCTGCGGTCGCGGGCATCGCCCCTGACGATCGATAGCGTCGGGTAATGGCAGCAGTCCAACAGCGCGCTTTGCTCATACAGAAAATTGTCGACTACGGTGACGTCATGCCCCTGCGCCAACAGTGTCGGCACGAGCACTGAGCCGATGTACCCCGCCCCTCCAGTGACGAGAATCTTCATGCGAGCTCCTTCACGACAATGCGATGAGGCCCACGTGCTGAAATACACACCGCCACCTTACCACCGAGTGGAGCCCCACGGGCAGAGCCCGTGGCACCCGAGACCACGCCCCGCGTGGGGCGACATCCCGCGCCCACCCGCTCGCTGAAGCGACGGGCCCACGGCCGCAGGCCGTGGCCCGACGGCGGGGTCGAATGAGGGGCGGGGTGGACCCTGCCCCCCCGGTCACGAAAATACGCATTATGGACTCAACACCGTGCGGGTCTCATGCACGAACTGTTCCACCTGGCTCCGCCAGTAGGAGAGCAGGAACTCCACACTCTCCTCGAACGAATACCGAGGGGCCCATCCCGTGGCCCGCGTGAACTTGTCCACTCGAGGGATTTGGAGCGTGACATCGGCCGGGCGCAGGAGGTTTGGGTCAAGCCGCGTGCGAATGGGCACGCGACTCCGCTTGACGAGCAGCTCCAAAAACTTCCCGACGCTGATCGTCGTCGTCCCGCCGATGTTGTACGCCTCGCCTGGTTCACAATGGACCACCGCTTCCCAGTAGGCCACCATCGCATCCCGGACATCAATCAACGTCCGGATCGAGTCCAAATTGCCATGGACGAGCTCATCCTGGAGGCCGCATTCAATCATCGCGATCTGTTTGGCAAACGAGGTCGCGAACAAGTCGGTTCGTCGGGGATTCAAATAGGCAAACATCCGCGTGACGACGATCGGCATCCGGTAGCTCCTAAAGTACGCCATCCCCAACAGATCCTGTACCGCTTTGGAGACCGCATAAGGGCTCGCCGGTCTGAAGGGCGCCTCCTCTGCAATGGGCACGTCCTTTGGATCGACTTGGCCATAGACTTCCGAAGTGCTGCAGATTTGAATGACCGGATTCGTGCCAGCCAGGCGAACTGCTTCCAAGAGATTGGCGGTGCCCAAGACGTTGTTCTGTATGACGGAGAGCGGTGTGAGGAACGAGGCCCGAACGTTCGCGTGCGAGGCCAGATGGAAGACCACGTCGGGCTGGACGGAGCGGAGGATCGAAAACACCGAACTAAAATCGGTCAGATCACACTCATGGAGTACCACCCGATCCCGCACCCGTGCCAAATTCTGAGCTGCCGTCGTACTGTGCCAGCGGGAAATCCCATGGATCTCAACCTCAGGATGATCTTCCACGATGTGCTCAGCCAAGTAACTGCCGCCCGATCCAGCCATGCCCGTGATCAGCGCGCGGCGAATCTTGTCCCGCTTAGCCATCGGTCAACGGCTCCTGGATGAACGCTTCACCCGTCATGATCCCGACTCCTCAAAACGGCCCCTTGAACCGCTGCTCGTAGCTGTAGAACGACTCGCCCGTGACATCGGCTTCCTCCAATTCAAGCATCCGCTCGACCGTGCGGATGATGGTCACGGCCGAGGGGTAAAACAGATTCTCCAGCGGGCGCGTCGTCGGGCATGGCACATGGGCAAATCCGAGCCGCTCAATCGGTTGCGCCAGCTCCCCAAAACATCGGGCGCCGACGAGCGCGGCGATCTCGGCGCTGAAGCCGCAGAAGACCCAGTCGTAGTCCGCGACCACGCAGCGTCGGGTCTTCTTCACGGAGTCGACAATCGTCTGCTCATCGAGGGGCGTAATGGTCCGCACATCGATGACCTCAAGCTCAATGCCTCGCCTCGCAAGCACCTCAGCGGCTTTCATCGCCTCAATCACCATCCACGACGTACAGACGGCGGTCACGTCCTTGCCCGCGCGCCGAACGAGCGAGGATTCAAGCGGCGCGACGTGCCCCTCATCCACCTCCCCCTCGACATCGTAGAGCCACCGGTGTTCGAGGAAGATGACGGGATTGTCGTCACGAATTGACGCCCGCAAGAGGCTATACGCATCTTGAGGAGAGGCCGGCATGACGACTTTTAAGCCGGGCAGATGCGCAAAGACACTGTGCAGCGATTTGCTATGCTGCGCGGATTGACCCCAGCCGCGCCCGATCACCGCGCGGATCACCAACGGAATCCGCAGGGTTCCGCCGCTCATATAGCGCAAGGTGGACACCATGTTCGCAATCTGGTTCATGGCTAACAGCAGGAAGTCCACCCGGATGTGGACGTGCACCGGACGCAGCCCGGAGATCGCCGCACCCAACGCGACACCGGTCATCGCGTCCTCAGACAGCGGCGTGCCGAAGCAGCGCCTGGGGCCGAAGCGCTCCACAAGCCCTCTCGTACTGCCGTAGATCCGCTTGTGGTCAGGCACATCCAGTCCAAACACGAAGACGGTGGGATCGTCGTCCATCTCGTGCTCCAGCGCAAGGTTAATGGCGCGGCGAAACGACAGGACCTGCTTCGGCTCGCCACGGCCAGGACATCTGGGCGGTCGGATGTCCGTGGCAGATGGCTGGCCGTCGACGGAAAACACATCGCGGATGAGCTCCTCCTCGGGAGCAAACGGGGCTGCGCGGGCTGAACGGACACTACGCTCAAGCTGTTCCTCCACGGCCTTTCGAATAACAGCCAACTCCTCAGGGCGGCATCCGCTCTGGCATAAGGCGCGCTCCAGGCGGGTGACCGGATCGAGCCGCTGGCGTTCTTCATCAGAGGGCCGCGGACGGTAGCCCGCATCGAAATCCTCGCGAGGACCCACGTGCTCAAGGAATCGGAAATAGGTGAAATGCAGCAGTCCTGGACGCACCTCCTTCGCCATCCGTTCAAGCATCTGCCGCGTCAGAGCCACGACACTCAACAGGTCGCTTCCATCACCACTGGCGACATGGCAGTGAAATCCCCTCGCCGCTTCAGGAAGAGATCGAAACCCCTGTCGCTGGTCGGCCGGGGTATGAATCGCCAGTCCATTATCCTCGCACACGAACAAGAGCCGCAGCTTCTTGAGACACGCAAAGTTGAAGCTCTCCCAGAAGACGCCTTCCTCCACGGCTCCATCACCAAAGAAGCTCACCACCAGCGCATCCGACTGCCGATACTGATTCGCCAAGGCCACGCCCACAGCCACCGGGATCGTCGTCCCAACCACCGCCGACGTGGCCATCAGACCATCCGCAGGAGCCCCCAAGTGCATGGATCCCGCCTTGCCCTTGGCTGTCCCGGTGACCTTGCCGTAGAGCTCGCCAAACAACCTGTCGCTATCCTCGGTCAGTGCGAGGAACAACGCGTGGTTGCGGTAGGTGCCGAAGAAGGTCGTCCCTGGCGGTACGGCAGAGCAGACCCCCGCGGGGATCGCCTCCTGGCCAATCCCGAGGTGGACCGGCGTCTTCATCTCGTCCTTCCCGTACTCCTGCCGGATCCGCTCTTCTGCCCGACGCGCCAGCATCAGCTTCCGGTACAGTCTCAGGACCTCGGGCTTCTCCAGGCTGCCGGAAGAGGTTGCCGACGATCCCTTAGGCCGATCTTCCTCGACCGTTGCCCCGAGCCCTCGCCTCATCGGACCGCCGTCTCCAGGGGCTTCACACGCGCGGGCCTCCTGCGAGGTCTGCGCAACACCCCATGGGCCTTCAGATCAGCGTCCACCATGATCGCCACCAATTCCTGAAAGGTGACGGTGGGCTTCCAGCCCAACATCCGCTCAGCTTTGGAGGCATCGCCGACCAGATGATCCACTTCGGTGGGACGAAAATACCGGGGATCAATCTCCACATACGGCCGCCAGTCACCGAGGCCGGCGTGCTTGAACGCCTCGGTCAGAAACTCTTCAACGGAATGGGACTCTCCCGTTGCGATCACATAATCATCGGGTGTGTCCTGTTGCAGCATCCTCCACATGGCCTCCACGTAATCGGGAGCGTAACCCCAGTCTCTCCTCGCCTTCACATTGCCCAAATAGATTTTTTTGTCCAGGCCCGCCTTGATTCGGGCAATGCCGCGCGTGATTTTGCGGCTTACAAAGGTCTCGCCGCGCCGAGGAGACTCGTGATTAAACAGAATCCCGTTGACCGCAAACATGCCATACGCTTCCCGATAATTGACCGTCAACCAATAGGCGTACGCCTTGGCGCAGGCGTAGGGGCTGCGCGGGCGCAAGGGCGTGGTCTCCGTTTGGGGAGTTTCCACGGCCTGCCCGAACATCTCCGATGAGGAGGCTTGGTAAAACTTGATCGGATACCCGCAGTTGCGGATGGCATCCAACACGCGCGTGGCGCCGAGGGCCGTGATATCTCCCGTATATTCCGGAATGTCGAAACTCACGCGCACATGGCTTTGCGCGGCCAAGTGATACACTTCATCGGGCCTGATGGTCTTAATCAGCTGATTGATGACACTGCCATCCGACATATCCCCATAATGCATGTGAAAACGCACGTCGAGAACCTCGTGGGGATCCTGATAGAGATGAATGACTCGCGGGATCGCAATCGCGCTTGAGCGGCGGATCACGCCATGCACCTCATATCCCTTGCGTAACAGCAATTCCGCCAAATACGAGCCGTCTTGACCGGTGACGCCGGTAATCAGGGCCTTGTTCATTGCGAGGCGCGCCTCTCGTTTTTCAAGTCCACGAGATACCGAAGAAAATTCCAGGTTTCGGGCAGCAGGTTCAGCTTGGAACGCCCGGTGTTTCTCTCTCGGTACACCACGGGAATTTCGTCGAACGTAAAACCCGCCCGATACGCCCGGTAGGTCAACTCAACGATCAGGGAGGGATGTCCCGTGACATGAATGTGGTTTCTGACCTGCTCATAGACACGGCGGCGAAACAGCCGGAAGGGATGCGTCGCATCGGACAGTGGAAGCTTCAAGGCGATAATGCTCACGCGATTGAGGATCCGGCTGCCCAACACCCGCCACCAGGATTTCCCGATCGTGCGGCTGCCCTTCGCGTAGCGAGAACCGATCACCATGTCCGCGGAGCCCTCCTGCAGCTTGGCGTACAACCGGACCAGGTCATGAGGGTCTTGACACCGGTCCGCGTCCATCACCGTCAAGTAGTCACCCTTCGCCTGATCACATCCCGCCAACAGGGCGTGCCCAAAACTTTGCTTGGGCCGTTCCAGCAGCCGCACGAAAGGATACGTCGCCTGCAGTCGCCGGATGACGCCGGCTGTGCCATCGGGACTCTCGGCATCGACAAAGAGCAGCTCCACCGGCTCGGGGATGTCCTCGACAATGCCGGCGATGCCTTCCGTAAACGCCTCAACATTCTCCGCCTCGTTATACGTCGGCGTGACAATGGAAATCATGCATCCAGCACATGTCAGGCGATGATACGCGGCCTGGGGATCGGGATGATAAACTTTCCCCCGCGGCGCCGGTATGATTCCAGATTGCCCATGATCTCGGGTGCGAAATTCCATGCCAGAATCAGCGCGTAATCTGGTTGGCGTTTGAGGAGCTTCTCGTCGCTCACCACGGGGACATGGACCCCCGGCGTAAACCGGCCGATCTTGAGTGTCGACTTTTCACTGATGAAATCGAGCACGTCAGGGCCCAGGCGGCAGTAATTCAGCAGCGTCATGCCTTTGGCCGGAGCGCTGACGCCCGCGATGACGTTGCCTTGGCGTTTGAGCCATTGCAGACGCCTCTGAAGCGCGTCGCGGTGTTGCCGAACGGCTGCGGCAAATTTCCTGAGCCTCTGAAGGCTGAACGCTCCGTGACGCTCCTCCTCGCGTATCAAGCGACCGACGATGCCTTGAACCCGGCGCCTGCCCTTGGGCATTTGGACGTACACCCTGATGGACCCTCCGTGAATCGGACGCTCTTCGACGTCAAAGACTTCCATGCGAAACCGATGAAAAAATCGCGCGAGCGATTTGACCGTCAGATACGACAGATGCTCATGGTAAATCGTGTCATACTCCAGGTGTTGAAGCAGCCTCAAGAAATGGGGGGCTTCCAGCACGAACACCCCGTCTTCTTGTAACAAAATCTTGAGGGCTTGGGCAACCCGATCCAAATCATTGATATGGGCGAAGGTGTTGGTCGCTGTCGCCAGAGCCGCTCGACCCCATGCCGTCACGATCGTGCGGGCGATCGCGACATCAAAAAACCCGCACTCGGTGGGGATACCGCGCCGGCGCGCGATGGCCACAATATTGGAAGCCGGGTCAACCCCCACCACGCGCACCCCCTGCTTGCGAAACATCGCCAACAGCACGCCGACGTTGCTGCCGATATCCACGACAAGATCCTTACGTTGAAGCGACAATTTGCGCGTCACGGTGGCTGCGAATTCGGCCCAGTGTTGGCGACCGGTCACGGTAGTGGAGGATTCGTAGGGATAATTACGGCAGTAGAGAATTTCCGGGCTGACCACATGGGTTAATTGGGACAGGCCACAATTTTTGCACAGCGCCACCGCCAGCGGATAGACAGCTTCAGGTTCGTGTAGCTGATCCGCCCTCAAAAAACCGTCCGCGAGCGGAGTCGCTCCCAAATCAAGATAGGTTTCAAGCCTTGAGCCATGGCACATGCGGCAGCGGCGCAGCTTCATCCCCCCACCTGCTGGAGGCTCCGCCAGCGGCGGAGCCGTGGGTTGGCATCCCTCCGTAACGGGCACCTGCCAGCCAACCCCGGCAGTGCCAACTCGCTGTTTCTTGTTGTTGGCGGCACTGCCGCCAGCAGGTGGGGGGATCACAGCGGCACCCCCATCGTCTCGTAGGGCACCCGTTCCTCATCCTTCTCGTCGTGCTTGTGACTCAGGCAATAGACCAGGATGGTGTTATCTTGAAGCGATTTCCAGCCGTGGTAGAGTCCTGGCTGAATCTCCAAGCATTGCGGACTGGCCCCGTCCAACATATGCCGGGTCAGGTGTTTCTCTTTGGTGAGAATGAAGGCTTCCAGCCGGCCCTCGATGACGACGAACCAATCGGTCTGGCGCTTATGCCGATGCCACGCGTTAATCGTGCCAGCTTTGGAGATTTTGGACACCGTGACCTGCTCGGGACTGAGTTGAGGAAAGACGTCGAAATACCGGCGCACGCGATCATCGGCAAACGATTCGATGGGATGCATCATGCCGCGACCGCCGGTTGCGTGTAATGCTCAAGGAGTTCAACCACATTCTTCTCGCTGTGCTGAAAGCCTGGCAAGTAAGCCGCT
This sequence comes from Candidatus Omnitrophota bacterium, assembly GCA_016193175.1. GTDB lineage: Bacteria > Omnitrophota > Gorgyraeia > Aquiviventales > Aquiviventaceae > JACPSQ01. The sequence goes on along the minus strand of JACPSR010000142.1, from coordinate 35,690 downwards.
GACGTGTAGACCTCGCAACGGCGATCTTGCATGACGATCTTGGAGCGTGAACCGCACAGATCCTTCGCTTGCGCCAAGAGGGCGCTCAGGCGCATCGGCTGCCGGTAGCAGGCGTGATAGCTCGCGCGATACCGCTCAGCCGTGAGCAGCGTGGCGATGAACCGCGCGAAATCCGTGGCGTAGATGAAGCTCAACAACGCATCGTGATCGATGAAGACGTCTGTGTTGTCCAGCAGATGGCTGATTGCACGCGGCATGAGACGCGCGTCGGGATCCTCATGCTTGCCAAACGCGTAGAAGATGCGCACATTGATGAAGTTCTGCAGCCCATGGTCATGGATGAAGTTGTTGCAGATCAGCTTGGCGAAGCCATACAGATTCTCAGGCAGAAGCCGGTAGCTCTTCACGCAGGGCAGATCACTCAGACGGCCTTGCGCGAGAAACTCATGGCCCGTTCCTACGCAAATGACCTTGTCAAACCGCTCTCGCAGCCGCACGAGATTGAAAAACATACCGACGATGTTGTCGAAACAGCCGGGCTCGTCGCGCTTTGGCTGCGTGCCCGGCCCGGCGCAATGCACCACGAATCGAATGGCGTGACGAGCGACATAATCGGATAGCTCCCCAACATCACGGCAATCCAGTTCGCTGCGAGGAGGGGCAAAGACCTTGAAATCGTTCAGCGCTTCAACAACATTGCGGCCCAAAAATCCATGGGCTCCGGTTACCAAGACTGGCGCGTTGTTCATCGGCTCCGGGAGTGACTCATCGCGTTGCTCCTGGTGAAGTATGACCGCACGGTATCAGCCGCATACTCCACGTCGTCCTCCGTCAAATACTGGTGCACCCCAAAATGGAGACCCGTTCGGCCGATCCGCTCTGCGACCGGGAAGTCCCCTGGCCGGTAGCCGAGAAACGCAAATGCCCGGTGCTGAGTGGGGAGTGAGCCAAAGAGCGTCTTGCACTGAATGCCAGCGTGCTCGAGATGCCGATAGAGCGGCTCAATGGATGCCCGCTCGTCCCGCAGGACCAACGGCATCGCATGCGGACTGATGACCTCCCCGCGCCCATCGGGATAGAGGATCACCCTGTCCTCCAGCGGCGACAGCAGCTCCCTCAGGCGGGCGAGATGCCGCCGACGGATGGCGAAGGTCTGGTCAAACAGCTCAAGCCCCTCGAGGCCGATGGCGGCTTCCAGATCGTTCATCTTGGAGTTGAAGCCGACCTGGTCGAAGTGAAAGTACGGTTGCCCGCCCCGCCGACCGTGCGACCGGATCGAGCGGCACAACCCCGCCAGCTCCGCGTCGTTGGTGGAGATCATCCCGCCCTCGCCGCTGCAGATGAGATGGGCGGCGTAGAAGCTGAAGAGCCCCATCGCGCCGAAGGACCCGATCACCTGGCCGTTGAGCGTCGCCCCATGAGCCTCGCAGCAATCCTCGATGACGAGCAGATGATGGCGCTTCGCGATCGCAAGGATCTCGCCCATCGCGCAGGGCTTGCCCATCGTGTGGACGACCTGGATCGCCCGCGTCTTGGATGTCATCGCCGCCTCCATCTTCGCGGGATCGATGTTCAGCGTCTCAAGCTCCACGTCGACGAACCGTGGGACCAATCCGGCGGCGAGGATGCAGTTCGCCGTCGAGACGAAGGCGAGCGCTGGCGTGATCACTTCCTCTCCACGCTTGGCCCCCCGTTCCAACAGGGCGCTCATCGCCACGATCCCCGCATCGGTCCCGGAGCTGGTCGCCACGGCATGGCCGTAGCCGAACTTCCTGGCGAAGCCGGCTTCAAATCGCCGGACGTTCGGGCCCTCGGAGACCCAGTTGCGGCTCAACGCCTCCGAGAGGAATCGGCGGCCTGCCTCGCCAATTTCGATATGGCCGAAGGTGATCCGGTACGACGGCTGCGCGGCGTCTGGTCTTGCGGCTGTGGTGTGCGCACTCATCGCCTCGCCACCGCCTCCGATCCCTCCCAGACCTGCTGGGCGCGCGCGTAGCACTCCGGGGTGCCGATGTCGAGGAATGTTCCCTCCGACGGAAACACGAAGCCGCCGGACGGCACGAGGTCGCTCACATGCGACTCGAGATCATACGACCCCTCAGGCCAGCCCTGCACCATGGCCCGATCCAGGACATACAGGCCGCTGTTCACCCATGCGTCCATGCCTGCTTCGCCTGTCGAGAATCCCAGAAGCCGTCCCTCAGGACTGAATGTCACGACCCCCTTCGCGCTGCGGCTGCCTACCACGCGCCCGGCGCGCACGACGACCATGCTCATCAGCCGGCTGCCCTGCCCATGCGCCGCGAGGACCGGGGCCGCCGGCTGCGCCATCCATGAGTCGCCGTTCAAGGCGACGAAGACCGGCGAGCGGACGAGCGAGGCGGCGTGACGCAGGGCCCCGCCGGTCCCGAGCGGCTTGGGCTCCTCGATCACCTCGAGGCCAGGCACCACACGCCCGTAGTGCTCTGCAAACACATGGAACTGGCCGGCCAGATAGTGTGCCGCCAGCAGGAAGCGCGAGAAACCTTCCCTCCTGAGGGCCGTCAAGCGGCGCAACAGAAACGGACCCCCCCCGACCGGCAACAGCGGTTTCGGCGTGTCCGCCGTGAGCCTCCCCAACCGCGTGCCCCTGCCCCCGCATAGGATCACGACATCTGTCATCCGTGGAATGAGTTCTTCCGTTCGATGGCTTAACTCGCGCATACCAATGTCGGCTGTGGTGTCGTGCGCTCTTCCAATAACGCCTGGTGTTGCCGCAGGAACTCCGCGCCAATGCGCCGGTGGACCCGCCAGGGGGCGGAAGCATATACCCTCGTGCAGGACCGGAAGATCTCCCAAAAGCGTCGCTGCAGCTCTTCGTCTTCCGCTGTCGGCTGCCATGTGCCGTTGAGCCTGGCGTCCATCTCCAGGGCCAGCGCGGCGATCTCCTCCGGGGTGTTGTTGATCAGCTCAAGGCCCATCTCAGCATACTGGTGGTCTCTCGCAAATCGCCCGGCACCGGACCCCAGGATCTCTCGGAATGTCATCAGCCGTCGCTCCAACCGCAGCCACAACTTCTTGGGGATGAAGAGGTCGTAGGGGTTCCAACTGACCGTGTACTCCAACGAACTGTGGTTGACGATCGCGATCGGTCTTCGGAAGATCAGTGGGACGTTATGCAACCCGCTCGCGTCGCCCAGGTAGAACCGGCAGTGCGCCGGCAGGAAGATGTCCAAGAAATCGGTGCGGGCGATGCTGGCATAATCAATGATCCGGGGGTTGTGGGTCACCAGCGGCCGCTGCACCACAGCACCCATCCGGAACAGGACGTAGCCTCGTTGCGCCAGGGCTTCAACGGCAAGCCGATACGTCTGGATGTCTGAATTAAGGTAGAGATCGAGACGCCTCGACTTCTCCACATAGTAGGCCAAGTCGCGGGCGTGGAAGCATATAAATGGTTGGCCCTCAGGCACACTGAGCCGCCGCAACGCGTCGGTTCCTTGGCGTTGCTCCTCAGGGATGAAGGATAGGTGGGGCGTCGTCATTGCGAAGAGGCCGTGCGTGTCGCTGGGTTCCCCATCGAAGGGGATGCGGTTGCGCCATCCACCTGGGAGCCATCGATTGACCCGCTCCGCCGTGCGGGCGAACCGGCTGACATGCACCGTCCGCTGCCACATGCGCGTGAGTTGCTGGTTGCACACCGGCATGCCGATGCAGAACAGGTCAAGTGTCCGCCCATAGAGGCCGGCGTCCCGCCGGCACAGCACCAGCTCCATATCAGTGGCCAGGTGTCCGATCCCCTGCATCGGCAAGCCGGCGAACCGGATGAGCACGAACGGACGCAGCAGCCTGGCGGCGAAGACCAACGGAACGGCCAGGATGATGTCCAGCGTCATGAGAATTTTCCGAAGCAGCGCGTGCCAACCGCCCTCCCAAATGTCTCGGGGCTGGCGTCGCACGAACGCCACAACTCTTCTCCACCGTTGTGCGACATCCATCTCAGTGTGACGCCTCACCATTGGAGATTCCTTGTCCGCTCACGGCAGCGCAATCCCTCTCCTCGTGACCAGCACCCTTTGTGAAGATCATATTGAGCGCAGGATGCTGGTGCTCCCGCTCGCGATTCGCGCGGAAATCCCAGTTGTTCTGCTGCGAGACGCAGCGGTAGCCCAGCCCTTGGAGCACTTTGATGATCCGCTGGTGTGCCGCGTCGTCCTGGCGCACCTCCACGAGCACGCTCCGGCACCTCGGGTGCGCCAGCACACGTTGGGCCCCCGCAATGATGTCGGGCTCATTGCCATCCACATCCACTTTGATGTGTGTCGGGCACGGGAACTGAAACGTGGTGATCAGATCGTCCAATGACACCCCGAGCTGCACCTGCGTCACAGGAATCGACGATGGAAGGCGATCTCCATCACCACCGGACGCAGCCGAGCCAGAGAGCTCGAACTGGTTGTAGGCTCCTCCCTTCGTCAGGGCGTGGACGTGGAGCCGGCCGAAACCCGTTTGCCGCGTCACCGGGAGGTTCGTGGCGTCCACCAACGCCTGCACCCCATTGAGCACGATGTTCTCCAACAGGAGCGCGTAGTTCTGCGCCTCCGGCTCAAACGCCACCACCTTGCAGCGGGCGACCTTGGCGGCGTAGATCGCGTAGAGGCCGACATTCGCTCCCACATCCCACAGCAGATCGTGCTCTTTCAGGCTGTCCAGCCACGTGATGGTCTGCGGCTCCTCGGTGTAGAACGTCAGTGCTCTCCAGCGCAACCGCCCGTGGCCGGCGACACAGCGCAGCGGACCGCTGCGGGTTGGGGTCGTGCAGATTGGGCGGATTTGCTGCACGATCTCCGTCGAGAGGAACCCCTGTCGGTTCAGGCCCAGGGCCGCGATGACCCAGGAGGCGTACCGCCGGGCCATGTACTGCCGCCAAGAACGTGGAATGTCTGAGCCAACCGCCGAGGGATCGTACCGCTGACTGGACATCCTCTTTAGGGTCTCAGCTCCGTCAGAAACCGCTCATCAGGATTGAGGTGATTTTCGCTCCCGAGCAGCTCGGTGTAGAACCGGTTCACCTGCTCCAGACCAACCGTCTTGGTGCCACGCTCAGCCGACCGACCCTCATGAATGGCTCGCGAGAACGGGTTGCCAGAGGCGCGGTACTCGCAAGGCTCGTACGACATATCGGGCAGCGGCGACTCCCACATCGCCCGTCGCACCACATTGATCCCTCGTCGCAACAGGCGCCGTACTCCCCGCACGTACCGCCGCTTCAACGGCGTGTGGTGCGGCAACCGGAGGCCATTGGTGGCCCACGATGTTCCGGTGGGCGCGAAGACGATGATCCCTCCGTCATTATGGACCATGGTGAATCCGGCACGGTAGAAACTCTTGGTGGCTTCGGAAAGACTGATGTAGCGCGCCCCCCATCCCTCGAGGACGAAGGCCTTGGGTCTTCCATCTTGGGCATCGAGCAACCGGCGCGCACTCTTCAGGATGAACGCCAGGCTATCACGGTGCATCTCGCACAAGGCGTGATTGCAGACCACTAGATCGAACGGCGCGCCTGAACGGAGGGCCGACCTGACGAACTCCCACCAGGGCACATGGAGGATACCGCCGGGCTGAGGTGCTGTCATCTCGCGTGGTGCTAAGCCGCTGTCGCGGGCGAGCTCGGTCACTTGTCCATCAGAAATGAAATTCCAAAACCAGTTCTGGTAGAGATAGAACGCCTGAGTGACATCCATGGCCGCATAGGAATAGCCCTCCAGCATGAGCATGGCACCCAGGTACCCGCACCCAGGCCCGATCTCCAACACCCGAAGGGGGCGGCCGCCGGAGAGGTAACGAATGTGGCGCAAGACGTACAGGTGGCGCAACACGCTTGAGCGCGCCAGCGCCTTGCGCCCAAACCGCGCCTCGCTGAACCGGCAGATGAGCGTTGTGAGCCGCTGCAGCAGATCAAACTCCTCCCTCGTCAGCCCACCCAACAGCTGATGAAAGTCCTCTTCAAACCGCAGGTCATGCATCACATCGATATACTTGAACAACTCGGCTCCCATTCGGACGCGCGCGGGATAACCATACTGGTGGAAGACGACCGGCTGGAACGCCATGATGGCCCGATTGGGCGTTTGCACCATGGCCTCTTGCTCAGCCTGATCGTACTCGGCCACGCTCAACTCACCGAGGCGTGCGTCTACGAGACTCGTTTGGCCAGGTCCAGGCATTGGGCAATGATGTCGTCAATGTCGATATACCGGTAGACCCCGGCCCGCCCGATGGAAAAGACCTTCGGAGGCAGGGCGTCCAGGTACCGCTGGGCCCGCTCCTGATCCTGGCGCGCCGGATAGGGATAGAGTTTGTTGTTGAACGACGGGATCTCCAGGCCCAGCAGGGTGGTCGGCGCCTCGTACTGGTAGAACTTCTTGTACTCCACGATCCGCGTGAAGGGCTCCTGGTTGGCATAGTAGAGGAAGAAGACGTTCGGGGGGAACACCTCTGGTACCGGGAGGACGATCTTGAAGAAGTCGCGCCCGATCCAGCGCAGCGGTCCGAACGCATTGTTGAGGATGATCTCCGGTGAGATGCTGCTGACGATGAGGTCGTAGGTCTGCCAGACCCCCTCAATGTTCACCCGATGGTGCTCAACGTCGAAGGCGTCGATCGTTGTCTTCAGGTGGACGCTAACGTCGCGCGTCGCAATCTCGAAATAGTCATCGTAGCCGTTGATCTTCATCGGAAAGGCTGAGATCGCTTCCGTCCATGCCGCCTTCGGGCCGGTCTTGAGGGCCACACCTTTGGTCGTGAAGACGAAGTCGGTGATCTCGGTGTTCGATGGGATGTCCCACATCTTCTTGGAGTAGGTTTCCACGAACTTGCTGTAGAGGGTCGATCCCACCGAGCGCAGCCAGAACTCCTCCAGATTCCGGGCTCCCTCCACGCCGTCGAGCCCCTGGAGCTCCCCGAGGATCTTGTCGCGATCCGGCATCAGCTCGATGTCGTCCCGGTGGATCGGGAAGTGATAGAACCCGGGGTCCCGCTCAACGTACGTCAGAAACTCGTGTCCTGGAAAGCGTCGCATCGGGACGTATTGGTTGAGAAACTCAAAGAGCCGTTCGTCCTTGGTCAGGAAGTGCCGCGGTCCGTACGTAAAGGGGTGCCCCCCGTAAAAGAAGGTTTTACAGCCGCCCCCTAGGAACGGCGCCGTTTCAATCAGCGTGACGTGCCAGCCCTTTTGCGAAAGCAGGTGGGACGCGCAGCAGCCCGCAAATCCCCCGCCGATGACGAGCACCTTTATCATGACGTTCTCCCCCTATGTGAAGCGAACGGCTCAGCTGCACATAACGCGGCTGAGCAACTCGGCGTACTTATACTGGACCGCCTGCGGATCGTATTGATGGAACTCGACTCTGTTCCCGTCAGGGTCGTCGATGCAGAACTGGAGTGCCCTGTCGGTTTTCCCTCTCTGGATCTCTACCGCGAACCCCGCTTCCCTGACCCTGTCTGCACACCGGTGGATATCCTCCACTTCGAAACAGAGATGTCGGAACGCCCCACCTGTCTGCCGTCGCTCCTGGGTCTTAAAGAATTCCAGGAACGTCCCGTTCTTCACCAGGAGGAACACGCCGTATAACTCCCCCTCATGATTCCTGAACTCATGGATCACGGTACAACCGAGGAGGCCGCAGTAAAATTGTATCGTCTGACGCAAGTCAGGCGTGCTCAGACAGACGTGGGAGAGTCGCTTGACCATCGTCACGGCTCACCTCGTGGTCCCACCACCTGGAGTTCGGGCAGAGGGATGATGAAACGCCCGCCATGGTCCAGATACGCCTGATGCCTCTTCATGATGGGCTCGGCGTACCGCCACGCGAGGAGGAGGAGGTAGTCCGGCTTCCGGTGGTAGAGGACCGCTGGGGGCAGTACCGGGAGGTGATAGCCTGGGCTAAACCGGCCATGCTTCGCCGGATTATCATCGATAAGAAAGTCCAGCGAGTCACCGAGACCGAAGTAGTACAGCAGGGTCGTGACGCCGACCGAGGCCCCGTATCCTGCGAGCATCTTTCCGTGCACCTTGAGGTCGCGCAGCAGGCCGGTCAGCCTGTCCTTGACGCGATCGATTCGAGCTGCTAGCTCCTTGAAGGCATCAGGCCGATCGATGCCACGGTGGATCTCAGCATCGATCAGGTGCCTGACAGAGGGGGACACCGGCCGCGGGCCACCGGCTCGCTGCACGATGACGCGCAAGGACCCGCCTTTGGTCGAGACGTGCTGGGCGTTGATCAATTCCAGATGATGACGGCGGAAGAACGCATCAAGCGGCTTCACGGAGAAGTAGCCCAGGTGCTCATGATAGATGTTGTCGATCAGGCCCTCATGAATGAGATCGGCGAGGTAGCCGGTCTCGCAGACGAAGACCCCATCGGGAGCCAAGAGGTTTCGGATGCCCTCGGCAAAATCGGCCACATCATCAACATTGGCAAACGTGTTGTTCGCTGTCACGATGGTCGCCGGCCCGCGTTCACGCGTGATCTGTCGCGCCAGCTCAGCGGTGAAGAGCGCAGCCAGCGTTTCGACGCCTGACAGCGTCGCTTTGCGGGAGATCTCTCGGGCTGGGTCGACACCCAGCACGCGCAGACCGCGCTCCTGGAAGGACCGCAATAACGTGCCGTCGTTGCTGCCAATGTCAACCGCGAGGGCCCCTTCCGCAAGATGGACGTGCTGAAGCACGTCGTCCGCGTACCGGTGAAAGTGATCGACTAAACCGAGTGAAATCGACGTCACGTACAGGAAGTTGCCATAGAGCACCTCTGGGCTGACGACGTCAAGCAATTGGGCATGGCCGCACCGTCGGCATAAGAAGAGCTCGAGGGGGTACACCCCCTGAGTTTCCCCAAGCCCCTCGGTTGGGATGTAGGCATCGCCGATTGGCGTCGGTGCGAGCCGCCACACGCGTTCCGGATTTGGCTCGCCGCACAAGCGGCAGTTCTCGCGACGGGAGATGATCGTACTCGCCTCAACAACCAGGGAGGCGCGAGGCATCACAGTCTCCAGGGATTTCGACGGCTCGATGTGCGTCTCTCCACCCATGGGCGGGCCTCCCTCCTATGCGGCCAACACCCGAGGCCATTCGGCGAGATATTTCGAAGGGGGGTGAATATACTTTGCCTCGAACACACGTGAGGGCAGGGGCCCCCGGCATTCAAGATCCATAATGGCGTCATCCACTTTGACTCTCACGGTATTCCCTGCAACAGCGATAACCCGTCCTGGTTCCAGGCGACGAAGTTGATCAGGAGCGAGTTCCGTCGTGAGCGCGGCAATGGACGCCCTGGAGACTTTGATCATGTGGCCCTCGAAGAGGAGGTTTGCGCACGGGTAGGGCGGTGCGAAGGATTGGATGGTCCTCCGAATTATGTCCGCCGACATCCGCAGGTCGATCGTGACATCGTGGGGTGTCCGCTTCCGCCAAGAGTTTGCCACGGTGTGGTCCTGTTTGGTCCCCGCGTAGTCAGGGTCGCGGAGGAGACGCGCACAGAGGGATTTCGTCCCCTCGTACGCCGCCTCGTTCATGGCTGACACCGCGTCGTCGATGCAGTCGTCAGGAGCGATCTGAAAGGGGATTTGCAGGAGCACGTTCCCCGAATCAACGCCCTCATCCATCCGGAAGAACGTCAGCGTCGTGTTCGAGATACCCAATGCGATGAGCCAATGGAGCGGATGCCTCCCGCGGTTGAAGGGAAGTTCCGTCGGGTGGGTCCCGATACAGCCGAACCGAGGAATCCCCAAAATCTCACGCTTCAGGATCTTATGCCAGGCCGACAAGATATAGTCCGGTGACAGCTCCCTGATGAGGTTGGCACTGTCAGGCACGTTCACGTCCTCCATCTCGTAGTAGGGGATGCGCCGCTCACTCGCGAATGCGCTCACGTCGGTTGAATTGTTGGGTCGTGCGTGCGGTGGGGTCGAAATCAGCGCACGGACCTCCGCGCGGCTATCTATAATGGCACCGGCACAGCGGAGGGCGAATTCTGACGCCCCCAAGACGACGAACCGCATGAACGCCTCCCATACAAGCGTAAGGCTTCGATGACACGGTCGATATTCTCCAGCGGCTGCTCAGGTCCGCATGGGAGATACAATCCCTCCTCCCCGAAGGGCTTCGAGTTTGGAAAGACCCCGCCGTTGTGCAAATGGGGTGAGAGATGCAAGTCTGGAAGGAATGGCCGCGTCTGAATGCCCTGCGAACCGAGAAACTCCACGAGGTCCTTCCTGTCACGACAACGGGCCTCGGCATAGAGAGGCAGCTCGCCCTTCGATACCTCTACGGGGATCCATCGGAGAAAGGGCATCTCCGCCGCCGTGTACTTCGAGTAGATCGCGGTCACGTGAGCGATTCGGGCTGGTACGCGGGTGAGCTGGACCAAACCGACAGAAGCCATCAAATCCGTGAATTTGAAATTGCACCCAATCTGGCGATACGTCGCGACGAAGGTGTCCGTCACGCCATGACTGCGGATGAGCTTCAACCGTTCATACGTCTCTGGATTCCTCGTGACGATGAGGCCACCTTGACCTGTTGACATCAGCTTGTTCATCCCCAGTGAGAAGCAGCCGGCGTCCGACTGAGTCCCCAAGAATCCAGCGGCACTTCTCGAAAAGAGTGCCTGGCAAGCATCCTCGATCACGTGCAGGTGGTATTCCCTCGCGACGCTCTGGACCGCCTCCAGATCAACCGCTCGTCCATTGAGATGCACGGGGATGATGGCTTTGGTCCGTGGCGTAATCTTCTGCCTGAGTCGTGAGATGTCCATGACAGGGATATCCGGCCGCACATCGACCAAGACCACACTGGCTCCGGCAAGCAGCACAGCGTGAGCCGTCGCGATGAACGTCCGATTAGGGAGGATCACTTCATCATCGCGCCCCACACCAAGGGCCATGAGGGCCATCAGGAGGGCGACGCTCCCACTGGTCGTTGCCACAGCGTACGGCACGTGGAGAGCCTCCGCCATCCGCGTCTCAAACTGCGCGGTCACGGGTCCCTGGCTAATGTGTTCAGCCCGAATGGCCTCTTGCAATCTCTGAATTTCTTCCTGACCGAATGAGGTTCTCCACCACGGGACCTCAGATGCCCCATGGGGTGCTCCTCTCGTTGCGTTCAATTCCACCGCGGCGCCCATACCAATGCGAACACCCCAATAGCCGACCGACTGCATCTGGCCGCAAGACCCCTCATGGGGAGGCTCATGCTGCAGGAGCCAGCGCTTCTTCCCTGATACTGAAGATCCGGCCCGAGAACCCGATGGCTCTCAACCGCTCCGCAATGATCTCATCATGGAGGTAGGCCGTGATAATGAGATGATCGGAACGGCGAATGGCCTCATGGGTTGGATCCACGATTGGAACGGATTGTCCAGTGGTGTAGAGCGCGTACCCCGCGTAGGCAGGGTTATCGTCGGCGACGGCCGTAAATCGACGATGAGACTGGAAGACGTGAAGGAACGCCACGCCTTGTGCCGTAGCACCGTAGAGACTGACTGTCCCCTCCAACGAGTTCAACCAGGCGTGGCCCAGAGCCCGACGACCCTCAAGACCTCTACGCAATCCCTCCGCGTCGTGCGTGACCAAGCCCAACCCCTGCGCGGTCACAGAATGTTGTGGACGCAACAAGACCCCCATGTCATGCCCCTGTTTGAGGCACCAGGACTGTACGACCTGGAACCCGGCCCGGGCCGCCAATCTCAATAGGTTCGGCTCGTGAAAGTACTGGACGTGGGCGTAATGGAGATCAAATAATGCGGCGTGCTCTTCGATGTACTCTGCGCGAGGGACTTCCAGATAGATCGACCCCGTCGCCGAGAGCGCCGCGCGGATGTCCCGCAGCATCGCCAATGGATCCGCGACATGCTCCAACACCTGGCGGCAGACGATGAGGTCCGCTGGCCGATCGACGGCGGACGACGAAAAGGGCTCGTGGATCACGGTGATGTTCGCTTCCGGCAGCATCTCGGCTCGCAGACCCCGGCACGGCTCAAAGATCTGTACCTGCGTGGCCACCTGTGCCAGGATGCGGGCCAGATGCCCGCTCCCTGCGCCGATCTCGATTACCCGCTTGTCCGCGTACTGGGACCGACCGATCCAGTCCGCTATCTGCTCGAGGTTCTTCGTCATGGTCACATGCACCGGCACATTACTCAAGAGCTCGCCGCGATACATGCGGTCGGCCAGGGCCGCATGGTATGCCCGGTTGTACAGATGGCCGCACATCTGGCACCGGACCACCTCGAGCGTGGCGAAATGGTCCGCCTGTGGCAACTCGTCAAGCCGTAGCATCGGGAGGATGGGCACGCGCTCGAGCACCCAGACCGGCTCTTGCAACACCGTGTCACACACGGGACAGGTTTCGATCATCCCACCACCTGCTGGCGGCTCATCCTTGGGCAGGGGCCTTATAACACGACTGACACGGCTTCGGAATCCGCCCGCTCAGGTGCATCCGCCGGAAGGCGACCATCTTCGCCCCATTCCATTCCGTGGTGAGGGCGTGCGCATCCCCAAGATCCATGATCTCGGGATTGGCCATCATGCAGCAGGGGACCATCCGCATATCGGAGGAGATGTACAAGCGCTCAAACGGCCACTGGCACAGGTGGGCGGGATCATCTGTGTCGTATTTCTCATCGATAAACCAGAATGTCACCTCGACTCCACGCGCCTTGCCCAACTCAACCAGACGCTCCACCAGCGAGAGGTCAAAGCTGCGGTGCACATCCACTCGATCATTCATCGCTCGCCAGCGATCCTGTCCCCAGTCGTTGATGTCCAACGAGAGGGTGAGGCGATCAAACCCCAGCTCAGCGGCCAGGAGAGGCAGTTGCTCGACCTCATAGACATTGTCCTTCTGCACGAGCGTCCACATCCGCGTCCGCCGGCGGTTGATCTGCCGGCAGTACCGGTTCAGGCGTCGACAGTTCTCCATCACCCTCTCAAACTGTCCACCCCGTCGAATCTTCTCATACGTTTGTTGAGTCGCTCCATCGATTGAGACGTGGAACTCACAGACATCCGCGTCGATCACCTGTTGGTAGTTGTTCGCGAGGTGCAACAGCGACCCGTTCGTCACGGAACGCACCCAGAGATGCCGCGCTCGGGCAAAGCGGATCATGTCAACGTAGCACTTCCCCATCAGCGGCTCGCCCATACCCTGGAGCTTGATTTCAACCAGCCCTTCTTGGCTTTCGATCAACGCCTTGTAGTCGTCAAAGGTCATGTCGTCGGCCCGCTTCATGCCGGGCCAATCGCTGACCTGGCACATGGTACAGTGATAGTTGCAGCGGCTGACATTCTCGATATCCAAACGGATCGGCAGGTAGTCCACGACCTCCCCGCGTTGAGCAGCTTTGTATCGTTCGTAATTGTCCCGGCGTTTTGGAAAAGCCGAAAACCCTTCCGCCAGCGTCGCCTTGAAGAACTCAGGGTCGGGATAGGGCCTTGGCAACTTCACCATCCGGTCAGTCACTGTGGAACTCATCGCCAACTCTCCTTCCTTTCACGACATCTGCAGGACACATCGACCGGCCTTGCCCTGTCGCACCACCTCGATGGCGTCGTTGACCCCCTCAAGGGCAAACCGATGCGTCACTTGTTCGGCGAGCTTCAGCTTTCCCAACCGAAACAACTGAAGATAGCGCGGGATGTCGGTGTCCGGCCTCGTGCCTCCGCCGTGGACACCGGTCACCAGGCGCCCAAAGTGGAGCGGAAAGGAGTCAATCGTCATGGGTTCCCCATGGGAGGGAACGCCGGCGAAGATGGTCTTCCCTGTTGCCGTCGTGACCCGGTAGGCCGTCTCCCGAACCGCCCTCAGCCCGGTGAGATCGACCGCCACATCCACGCCCCGACGATCAGACAACTCCATCAGCGCCTGCACTGAATCGGTGCGGTTCGCATTGATGGTATGCGTCGCCCCGAAGGCGGCAGCCTGCTTGAGTTTGGTGTCGTGGAGATCAATGGCCACGATGGGGTAGGCGTTGACGAGCGAAGCACCCTGAATCACGTTGATGCCCACACCGCCGACACCGAACACGGCGATCGACTGCCCCGGCATGAGAGCGGCGTCATTGAACACAATCCCCAGCCCCGTGGTCACCGCACACCCCAGCAGGAACGCCAGGTCGAAGGGGATATCATCCGGGATGGGGGTCATGCGGTTCTCCGAGGCGATCGTGTACTCACTGAACGTGGTCACCCAGCCTGCGCTGATCATGGTCCCGTTGCGCGTAAACCGGGGAGGCAGGCAGTCAATGCCAGCGCCTTTCATCCAGTGCAACACCACATGGTCTCCAGGCTTCACCTTCCGTACCCCTGGCCCAACTTCCACGACGATCCCAGCACCCTCATGTCCCAAGAGGTGGGGGAGAAATGCGTCATCCCCCCGCCGACCGCTGATCTCATCGAGCTGCTTGCCGCAGATCCCGCTGGCTTTCACCTGCACCAGCACCTGCCCGACGCCCAACTCAGGGATCTCGACCTGGGTTACCTCCAGGGGGGCGCGCTGCCTGACAAGGATCGCCGCCGTCATTAAGGAAGCGTTTGCGTTCATCATTCAAACACGATATAGGAGTAGTCGCCCGTGTAACCGCTTTCCATGAACATCCATTCCCATTCCTTCGGGGTGTAGAAGGATCGGCAGGTGAGCTGCCAGTACAGCAGATTCGCCTTTTCCCGCTCGTTGCGGTAGCTTTCCACGATGACGTGCTTCTTGGTCTTCCCCACCCGCCCGATCTCTTTCAGGGCGCTGCGGAGCTCGTAGTTGTACAGGTTGTGCAGCGTGGTGATCGAGATGACGAAATCAAAGGTGCGGTCAGGCCACGGCAGGCTCACCGCACTGCCGACCCGAAGGAACGGCTTGACCTCTTCCTTGGCGTGATCAATGGCGTACTGCGAGATGTCAATGCCGGCCACCTCAACACCAGGAATGACCTGCGTGAACTCATACAGCAGAAATCCCTTGCCGCATCCCACATCAAGAATCTTGTCCCCCGATTGCAACCGGTAGTGGCGCGCCATGTCCTCAGCGATCGCGCGCCAGCGCCCATCGTATCGGTAGCCGCCGTATCCGTACTGACGATCTCCATCCCAGTAGTCCTGGCCGTATTGAATCGCCACCTCAGCGCACGCGGCTTTGTCATGGCTCACGACGCGCGCGAGGTAGTCGCGCGTGGTGCTCTTGTGCAGCTTCATCACGAAATCAACGTAGGCCATGGGGATCCTCACGAACGGGTTGCTTGCATCGCGCCGCTCAAGAGGCTGGTGACGGTGGAGACAAGCTGCTCCGCGGTGATCGCATACCGCCGCATCAGGCTTGCTTGGGAGCCGTACTGATCCGGGAAAACATCCGGGATCCCGATTCGCGTGAACCGCTTGGCGGGATTGAAGCCCGCCTCGGCCACCACCTCCGCAACGGCGCTGCCCAGCCCGCCCATCAGGGTGTGCTCTTCAATGGTGACAATGGCGCAGACAGGCGAGGCGGCCTGCCTGAGGGCCTCGACATCGAGCGGCTTGACCGTCGGGCAATGGAGGACGGCGGCGTCAATCCCGTGCTGGCTGAGCGCCGCGGCCGCATCGAGAGCGGGCTTCAGGGTGATGCCGGTGGTGACGATCAGCGCGTCAGCACCTTCCCGCATCGGCACGGCCTTGCCGATCTCGAACGGCGTCTGGTCAGAGGTCACGATCGGATCGCCCCCCTTGGCGAGTCGAATGTAGATGGGTCCCTCATGGGCGAGTGTCGCGAGCATGAACCGGCGCATCTCGTTGGCATCGGCAGGGGCCACGATGGTCATGTTGGGGAGCGCGCGGAGGATCGCGATGTCGTCAATGGCCAGGTGCGTGGGCCCCAGCGGCGCGTACACCAGCCCTCCCCCATTGCCGATCAGGCGGACGTTGGCGTTGTGGAGGCACAGATCGACGACGATCTGCTCGAAGCATCGTCGGGTGAGAAACGTGGCGATGGTGTTGACATAGGCGATCTTCCCTTCCATCGCCAGGCCGGCCGCCACGCCGATGACGGTCGCCTCGCTGACACCCTCCATGAAGAAGCGCTCCGGCATCTCCCGCTTGAACTGCTCCAAGGTCCCGGCGCCAAGGTCCGAGCCGATGAAAAAGACCCGAGGATCCTGCTTGGCGAGTTCGTAGACGGTTTCGAGACATGCCTTGCGCATCAGCTGGAAACTCCCGGAGGGGACGCTAACACGGCGAGCAGTTGCTGCACCTCGTCATCGCTGATCTTGCTCTTGTGGTGCCACTCAGGGTTGCTTTCCGCGTAGGGGATCCCCTTACCCTTAATCGTGTGGCAGATGATCGCGCTGGGTTTGGAGGACTGCAGCGGCATTCGCGTCAAGACCGACCGCAGGGCGCTGAGGGAATGACCGTCAACGTCTTCAACCGCAAAACCGAACGCGGCCCACTTGTCGGCCAGCGGCTCCAGGTCGCAGACCTCGAACGTGCTGCCGTAGGACTGTTGCTTGTTGTAGTCAATGAGGACGGTCAGGCGGCTCAGTTGGTGTTTGCTCGCATACAGCGCGGCTTCCCAGACCGACCCTTCGTTGCATTCCCCATCGCTCATGATCACGAACACCCGATGTCCCAAGCGGTCATGCCCAGCCGCCAGGGCAAACCCAATCCCGATGGCCAGGCCATGTCCCAGGCTTCCCGTTGATGCCTCCACCCCAGGCACCTTGCCATGCTCTGGATGGCCTCCCAGAATCCCATCGGCGTGACAAAATTTGTCGAGTTCCTCCACGGGGAAAAACCCCTTGTCGGCCAGGATGGCGTAGAGCGCAAGACAGCCATGCCCCTTGCTGAGGATGCAACGATCCCGCAACGGCCAGCGGGGCTGCTGCGGGTCATACCGCAGGATCTCATCGTAGAGGACCCGCAGGATCTCGACGAGCGAGCAGGCGGAGCCGAGATGGCCTCGCGAGCCTGCCGCCATCATCCGGACGATCGTCCGCCGCAAGGCGAGTGACCGCTCATCGAGCCTTGTTGCCGAGCGCGTCTGCGGTTGAGTGTCAGTGATCAGCGTAGGGGAACCGCTCATAGGTCTGAAGGATCTTTTGGAGTTTCCATCGAGCCTTGGCCAACTGCTCGGCCTGAAGTGCCTCAGGGACGCGCAATGGAAACGTCGCGAAGTCTCGTCGCCGCCGATCCTGTGGGACGAACTCATTCAACAAAATCATGCACCACTTCAACCCAAAGAGGGGGTAGACCAGCCTGAGGCGAAGGCCGAGAGCCACCTGCTCCTTGAAACATGCGAGCAGCCGACTCACCACATACCGCTTGAGGTCCTCGGAGAGCGCCATTGCGGGATGCAGAAGAAAGTCGGCGATCATCTTCGCCGGGTCGTCCCACCCGAAATGCTCAAAATCCACAAACACGATCCGGCCTTCCGGACAGCGCAAAGCGTTATGGAAGCCAACGTCGGATGGACTCAACGTCCTGAATGTCTGTGGCAGCTCTTCGGTTACCGACTGGCCTGCCTGTTCAGCCAACTCCACACACCACCGCATGACTCGATGGAACGCCGGCCTGAACTCCTGATGGAGGAAGTCCTCAAGGGCCCCACGCAGTGGACCCTCAGCATCCGTCGCGGCCAGTCGGCCGAGTCTTGCCTCGATGGTGTCACCGATGGCTCCAAGAGTAAAACAGGCTTCAGAAGCCGCCGGCAGCCGATGACTCTCGGGGTGGTCTCGCAGCGCCCTCAGGGCTGCCAGAAACTCAACCGCCGCGTCCACGTCGTGAGGCGTGACGTGCTCCGAATGGATCCGCGCTCCATCGATGAACGCATACACGGCCATCCCTGCCCTCCGATCCTCGACCACCGGCTGGGGAATCGTCCTGATTCCGGCATCCCAGAGAAACTGTAGGCTATCAAACTCGGTGGCCAATCGATCACGCGCATCCGACGGATGGCGGGGGTAGCGCTTGGCCGCGTAGAGGCGTTGATCGCTGCAGCGCACGCGATACACCTGGCTGTTCCGTCCATTCCCGATCGCCTCGAGGTCCGTCACCGACGCACCGAGGAGATGGCCGAGCGTTCCGGCCAGGTCCATCGGCTTCACCTCAGGATTGAACAGGAGCGAAGAGGGCATCGCGGATTTCCTGCCAACTGGTCATGGTCTTCACCGCCGGCAACGTCGAGATTGGTCCGTGGGGAGCGTACAGGATCTTGTCGACATCGGATGGAAAATCCGGTTCAGCAAACGTCTCCTCCAGATCATCAATGAAGGCCGTACACCCAAGTCGGGAAATCCACGCGATCTTCTCTTGTCGACTGGAGGCAAAATACACATCGGCGCTCGACAACCCGAACCCACTCCGGTCGAACACTCGATGCCGGCGCATCCACGCCAAGGCGGCGATCCGGAGATTCGTCTGCGTCTCATCGACACTGGCGTAGGTCGTCTTGTGACTGATGATGACCACGCGGATGTCGTGTTCCCGACAGGTCCGGAAGAATGCCTCGACTCCGTCGGTGAGGGACGCCTCATGGATTTCGGGCCCATACACGATGGCCTGCAGCTGTTGCCACTCCCGCTCACCATCCGGCAGCCGCCGAATCTGATCGCGGATGGCGCGCTTCGAGGAAACCGTCGAGGGATCGATCAATCTTCTGGATCGCGCCTCGCGGTACATCACGTCATCGTAGCGGACGACGGTGTTATCGAAATCGACGCCGATCATCCTCGCGCTCTGCCGCGGCCAGCTCACTTCATGAGCGCCACGGCACCCTTGGTCATTGAGACACGATCGATCGTCACCTGGTTGCCAAGCTCCGCCACCATCTGGGCACCGGCGACGTTGCCCACAAACCCAACGATCTCCCAGGGAATCCCCTGCGCCACCAACAGCGAGGTCACCGCCAAGACCGCATCACCCGCGCCCACACGATCGATCACCTTGGTCGCCAAGGCCGGGACTTCGGTGAACCCCACACCTGACTCGTAATGGAGGACCCCACCTCTCCCCTGGGTCACCGTGAACCGCGGACAGGTGATCCGCTTGGTGACTTCCAGGATGAGCTCGCGCTGATCGGCGTGCCGCAGGCGGGTCTCCAGCGCCACCTCATGCCCCGCGAGACACACGTAGTCAGCGCGGGGGTACCTCGAGATCGTGTTGAACCCTCGATTGCCGGCGTTGGCCTGGGTGTTGACCGCGAGGAACCGCGCACGGTCGCACAGCAGCTTGATCACGGGCGGCGTGAGCATCCCGTGCCCGTAATCCGCCACAATGACCACATCATAGCGATCCACCTCGCGCCGCAGGGCGCGGAGAATGTCGGCTTGCGTTGCCCTGGCCAGCGGCTCATCAACCATCAGGTACAGCTCGAACATCCTTGCGCTGGTATGCGTGTCGACGAAGCGGCGCTTGTGGATGGTCGGCGCTCCATGCCACGTCACGAAGTGCGACTGGACGTTCGAGCGCAGCGCCTGGCGCACGAACTCCTCGCTGCGATCCGAAGCCCCGAGCGCCGTGATCAGGCTCACCTCGCGGCAGAAGCCAGCCAGGTGGTTCGCAACTGCCAGGCTCCCGCCGGCAAACGTCTCTGTGGAGCGGTACTGGAAGGCTAAGACAGGATCTTTCGAGGATTTGCCCAAGCCGTCACAGAAGACGTACTCATCGATGATCGCCTCCCCCACAACCAGGGCCTTGAGCGTCGTCGTGCGGTCCAACGCCTCCGTCACATCGCCCACCGAATAGCGCTGCTTGAAGGACCGCAGCCACTGCGCAGTCTTCGGAGGGAACACGCTGAAGCCATCGTTGATCAACTGGGATGAGCTGAAGGTGATGTCGTCCGTGAAGCAGATGCGTCCCCCCACGTCCTGGACGGCCTGCGTTTCCTCACGGATCTTTCCCGTCACGTCCTGGGTCGCGTCGGCGTATTCCTTCCCTTTGGCATACACATCGGGCCGCAAGAGGCGAATCGTCTCGACGGCGGTGGGCCACTCGTTGATGGCCACGTAGGCGACACACTCCAACGCGGCCAGCGATTCCGCGCGCAGGTGTTGATTGAAGAGCGGTCGCCCAGGCCCCTTGTTCACGAACGCATCCGGCGTCACCGTCACCACCAAGACATCACCCTCTCGTTTGGCCATCTCGAAATGGCGGATGTGTCCCACATGGAGCAGATCGAACACGCCATGACAGTGGACGACGCGCTGGCCCTGCGCCTTGAGGCCAGTCATGATGGCAGCCAGTTCAGCCAGGGGTTTGATTTTCTCCGTCGTCCTTGGAGTCGCCGGGGATGAAGGAAGCGGTGACGCGGGCGCAATTATCTCAGGCATGCGAACCATTCTTGGGTGGCTTCGGCGATCGACTCAGGCGTCCACACGGGGGCATCGCGCCAGGCCTCGATCCGCTCCAGCATGGTCCTCACCCCCTCTTCAAACGACACGTGGGATTCCCAACCCAGACGTCGCTTGATCGTCGTGATGTCAGCCCACGTACAGTCGGGCTCCCCGGGCCGTTTTGGGATGTGCACCACCTCGCCGCCGAGCAACTCCACGAGACGGTTGATCGATTGGGGTGCGCCCGTGCCCACGTTAAAGACCCCGTGATCCACGTCAGATACCGCGGCCAGGAAGAACGCCCGCGCCACATCCGTCACGAACGCGAAGTCCCGCCGTTGGGTTCCGTCCCCGACCACCGTGAAGGGCTTTCCGGCAAGTTTCTGGGCCAGAAACACACCAAAGACCGCCCCATAGGCGCCGGTGGTGCGCGAGCGCGGGCCATAGGCGTTGAAGATTCGAAGGGACACGACAGGCATCCCGTACACCTTGCCCCAGTGCAGGACCGCCTGCTCGCCTAAGAACTTACTCAGGGCGTACGGATACTCCGGACTGATCGGGGCGTGCTCCGTCGTCGGAAGTTCTGTCGCAAGGCCGTAGCAGGATGAGGACGCGGCGTACACCACTTTCTGCGCCCTCGCGTGCCGCGCGGCTTCCAGGACACACACGGTTCCCATCACATTGTTCAAGAGGTAGTCGGCGGGCCGCTCAATGGAGGGGACGATATCGGCGACCCCGGCGAAATGAAAGACGGACTCCACCCCCTGGAAGAGCGTCTCATCAGGCCGCAGCGTCCGGATGTCCCGCTGCTCAAACGTCATGCGGGGATTGTCGGCATGATGAGCGAGGTTGTCCCAGCGGCCGCAGGAGAGGTTGTCCACCGCGCGGACCTGATAGCCCTGATCGAGCAACAGGTCGACCATGTGGCTGCCGATGAACCCTGCCCCTCCGGTTACCACGGCACAGGGGGGCATCGGACTCATCCCCCCACCTGCGGCTGCCACGCCTTTGGCGTGGCAATGCACCCATCATTCCGGTAGGGAGGGAGCCAGCTTGTCCTGCGCTCAGGTGGCATGGGCTGTCTTTGACAGCCCGCCGTAGGTGGGGGGATCATGACCCAACCGGCTCCAGGCGCAAGCGCGCGGCAAGCTGTTTGACCGTCTTCACGTTCACGTACCGCTCGTCCGTGAGGCTGTTCGGGAGTTTCCCTGCCTTGAAGGCGCGGCAGAGATCACGGATGGCATCCTCGATCGTCCGCTTGGGAATAAACCTGAGTCGCTGAGCGATCTTCTTGGACGAAATATGGTACGACCGGAGATCATCCGTCGGGCTCGTCTGAATCTGGATGGGGATTGTCTCAGGAATCTCGCGTTCAACGACACGGCGAACCATCTCCGCAAGGTCCGCCACCGTGCGGTTCTGGTAGCCGGCGTTAAACACCTCTCCGGCCACGAGGTCATCAGGAACCTGCAGGAGCTGCACATACAGTTCCGCCAGATCGTCAATGTGCATGTTGGGGCGCCGCTGGGATCCTCCAAAGATCGTGATGACGCGACGGTTCACCGCGTGATTCGTCAGGATGTTGACCGTCAAGTCAAAGCGCATGCGCGGTGAGTAGCCGCAGACCGTCGCCGGTCTGAGCACCACCGTGGTGAACTCAGGGGATTGGTAACGCAGCAGGATCGGTTCACACAAGGCTTTGTACCGGCTGTAGTCCGTCAGCGGGGCCAGGGGATGCTCCTCGCTCACCTCCGGAGCGTCGCTGAGCCCATACACGGAACTGGTCGAGGCGTAGATGAAACGTCGTACCCCGGCCGACCGGCAGGCAGCCACCAAGGAGTCAAAGCAGTCAAAGTTAATCGACTTGCCCAACGCCGAATCCAATTCAAAACTTGGATCGTTGGAAATGCACGCCAAGTGGATCACACTGTGCACGCCGTCGAGGGCTGAAGAGAACCGCGCCGTATCTCGGATGTCTGCTTCGACAACGCGCAGGTGCGGGTGGGTGGGCAAGCCATGTGAGCCAAACAGCATCAGGTCGTAGACCACGACGGCGTAGCCGGCTTCCAGTAACTTGGGGACCACCATGCAGCCGACGTAGCCGGCACCGCCCGTGATCAGGACGCGCTTCATCCCACGCCCTGGCTGGGGTTCGCCCATGGCGAACCCGCCAAACTCTCGGAGTCTGCATTCACAGAGGCTAGTTGCCTTTGGTCGTACGTCACGTGGTGTTTGGCCCCGCCTTCGGCGGGACAGCCAGGGCGTGGGATCACGGTGCGCCTCCCGGAGTCAACGCCAGGTCTGCCGGAACCCACGTCGCCGTGGCCGGCGCTGCGACGATCCCCTCCAGATCGAGCGGCATGCCGGGGATCGGCAGAATGATCATCCGCTCCGGACTCACCCCCAGCGCCACCAACTGTTGGATCTGTGCGCGCCGATCCCGTAACGAGGCCACAATGATCCGATCATAGCTCAGCGAGGACACCGCCCCGATCGTGAGGACCGAATGACCAAGAAATCGCTGCCATGTGGGAGGCTCTTCGACGATGCCCACCAATTCGAGTCCCATCTCCTGAGTGATGAGAAAAGCGATCTCGGCCAGCTCATCGGTCCCGTAAAGCAGAATCCGTCGGTCGCCGGCTCGTGCCAAGATCGCCAGCCGCTCGCGCAGGAAGCGGCGCACGCCACCGTACAATTGCATGGAGTAGTGGATAAACTCGTACGTCAGGCGGGTCTTCTCGAGGATGCCCTGCGGCGTGATGAGATAGCGGATGCGGCTGCGTTTGGTCCCCGTGATCTTGATGTAGCCTTTTTTGGCCAGTCGGCGCAGCATGAGGTTGGTGAGCCCCAAGGCCACGCCGATGCGCTTGGAGAGCTCTCGCTGGGTCACCCCGGGACTGGAGGTCAGCTCGTTCAAGAGATGCATGTCCCGGTAGGTACTGGAGTTCATCTTGAGAGCGGAGGGAGAGAACTGGCGATCACGCAGGTCGGCTGTTCACGCCATGAACAGCCATAGACATACCACTTCATCCCTGGGAGGCGCATGAAATGTCAACTACGGATGAGGAACCACGACAAGACGGTTGACGACACGCCACGAGCCCTGATCGCCAAGCCCGTTGTTCGCGCCGTGAACAACCATGCGCTATTGTACCCTTTAGAGTCTGCTTGTCAACAACAAACGCACCACGGCAATCTTCCCTACGAGCGTCGTGCCCAGACGTACAGATTGCTGGCGGTCCCTGTCAGGTTGGCGACGCGGCAGATTTGCGTGGCGACAGACGCGTTGAAGCGATCCTCGAACGCCGAGGTCGCTGGAATGGTCGGGATGGCGTAAATCCGCACGCTGGTCATCTCGAAGCCATGCTTGTGCAGGAGGACCCGCAACGCGCGAGGGTTAAACCCATACAGATGATACGGAATCCAGGTGGGCGAGAGGTTCAACACCGCAGGGTGACCCCAATCTTTTCAAGGGGTACGGCTTCAAACCATAGTAGGGACGTTAGCACCATGAAACGCGCTCAGTAGATTTGATGGGCAGTGAGAACAATGCTACGCTGGCGCAGGACTACCTGGGCCACGCGGATATTGCCACGACCCGGATCTCCACGCACATCACCAAGGAGGAGCTGGCCGGGGCTGCCGAACTCCTGGCTGCTTGACCGTCACCTGGGAAATCGTGCGAGCGTGTCAACGATCTATGAACGAGATGTCGGGAGCAGGGGTATGGTCAGGAGGGATCTACGTGAGCCGTCAGATTCCGCTCACTCGACACGGCGCCACCATCTATGAGGCAACCAGAACGTGCGTGCCTGCACCCGCAACGTGACACGTGTAGTTCGCGGAGGCATAGCGGGCGCCGAGCAACCGCTCAATCGCATTGATGGGATCCGTGGTATATCCATGCTTGTGCAACAGGTCACGTGTGACGGACTGCTCGGCGGCTGATTGAGATAGGACGACCTCATACTCCTTGTTGCTGTCAAGGGCGTGGCCATTCAGATTTTTGTTGTTGATGTACGAGAGCGCCTCTCCCACCATCGTGAACCGTTTCTCGGGACACGGCTCGTTATTGGCGATTGCGTGCAGGTCGACATAATTTTCCTTGAGGTACGTGAGGAGCTCCCTGGCCACCCGCTCGTCTCCCACGCCCCGTACGGCCTCACCGATCACGTCGCATAACTCGTGATGTAACCGCGCATCCCTGTACAGGAGCGCATTGTATCGTAATTCAATCTTGACGTAGGATAACAACTCATTCCAGTTGTCTTCCTGGTAAAAGTGCTCCCGCATCGTCTGCGGTGTCTCGAACATGACGGCGGCGAGGTCTCGCCGGAGATTGTCGAAGAATTCCCTGATGTGGACGTTCGTAGTTTCCATGACGCTGACCAACGCATCAATGGGATTGATCGTGTCCGAGGACACCAAATATTTCAAGAGCGGTGCGAAGCGGCCATGGTTCCAGCTGAAGTACACGAGCCATCGAATGATGTAAAAGGTGAGGAGGTCGTTCTCGGGAAACGTATCGGTTGCACAGACGACTTCGTCAAATTCCATGGCCCGGATGGTCTCATGGCGCCCCGCATACTCCCCATAGGATCCGCGCCGTATGAGAAATTTCGTCTTTAACGCATACCGCTCACGTGATGCGTCCGTTTCCATTTCGCTTCCTGGCAACATCAGGATGGGGTTGAGGTTAATGTAATCAAACTTGAGGCGGAAAACTTGGCGCATACACTCAAAGGCGTCTTCCAGGGTCTCACTCGGGAGGCCGAACAAGATATCCGTCGAGACTCGGACGCCATTGCTGTGATACCGGTCCACGACCTTGGGGATATCTCCCAGCTTGATATTGGTTCGCTTGATGTGGCTCAACACCTTCGGGGACAGATGTTGAAGAGCCATGTAAGCCATCCCGGTGTTTGAAATTTGCTGGACCTGCTCATACCGACCAAGGATCTCGGAAATTTCGGTATTGCGGTCGTGCGTATTCTTGCTGTCAAACGTCATCACGCGCGTCAGGGCCGTTCGCTCCTTAACCTCACGAATTTTCCTGGCGATGTCGACGTCACGCGGCAGGATCCCAAAGTTGGCGTCAGCAAAAATCCAAACGGGAAAGTTCGGGAAACGCGTCGCGACGTATTCGAATTCACCAAATACGCGTTCCGTGGTGAACTTCCTGACCTTATTCATCGCCGCCATTCCCCAATCACAGAACGTGCACGTGAACGGGCAACCACGATTCGTTTCAAACAGGGGGATCAGTTGCTGTTCCAAAAATTCGTCCATCAATCCGGTGAGATACGGGGATGGAAACTCATTGACGTCGCCGAGGTCCGTGATGGAGACATGGGCATAATAGAACTGACCGTTCGCGAGATAGGCGATATTTCTCAAGGGGTGGCCGGGGGCGTGCTCCAACACAGGCCCGCGATCCAGAACATGCCGGATGAGATCAAGGCAGGGTTGTTCCCCCTCGTACATTACGTAGGCATCGAGCCATCGCCGCGCTTTGAGAAACTGCTCGATGTCACCAGGGGTTGAGCGGATCGCCGGCCCTCCCATGACGATGAACACGTTAGGATAATACTTCTTGACGTATTGGCCGATTTGGTCATTCAAGTCATTATTCCACGCGTAGTTCGAAACCCCCAGGACGGCGGGTGGCGTCCGGTCAACGGCCGCAAGCAGGTCGCTCGCATACTTAAAGAGGCGTACATCTACCTGGCCCCCCAGCTCTTTCTTAAGGTTGGCGGCGATACACCCGACGTTCAAGGGAACGGTGAAATCTATGTTCCCGCTCATCACATTCCCGCCCGCCGTGACGTTATGGACAAGGTCACCCAGGTACACCTTTAAAGCCATCGCCCCTCCTATTACCCGGTGCAGGCTACCAGATAGCGTAGCAGTACGCAAGCGATTTTTTGACTCCGCCTGGTGCAGGCAAGCGATATCGGGCTCCTGACACGTCGGCGTTTGTCGTCTTCGGGACTGAGAGCCAGATGACATGGAAATGGACAGCACGGGACGCAAACAGAAGAGCCCGAAATGAGGGATCATGAGGTTTCGTCAGGCCGAAAGAACGTTGACGGAAGTCCTAGGCCGGTGCGATACGAGGCACGAAGGCCAATTACGGTGGAGGTGATTTGGAGCCTTCGTAAACTGCGGGTCGGAGGTTCAAATCCTCTCGCCGGCTCCACTCTTTCAAGAGAGGCCGATGGTCACGAACTGCCACATCCTTGCCGACGGCCGCGCACGAGGGTGAGGACGGTCAGCGTCGCAACGAGGAGAGGTAACCACAGCAACTGCGTTTTTCCGATGGGCAGCCACTCGGCTCGTTCGTTAATACCGTCGTGCCCAGACGTACAGATTGCCAGCGGTCCCTGTCAGGTTGGCGACGCGGCAGATTTGCGTGGCGACGAACGCTTGGAGTCGATCGGCAAATGCCGAGGTCGATGGAATGGTCGGGATGGCGTAAATCCGCAGGCTGGTCATCTCGAACCCATGCTTGTGCAGGAGGACCCGCAGCGCACGAGGGTTAAACCCGTACACATGATATGGAATCCACGTGGGCGAGAGGTTCAACACCGCGAGGTTGCCTCGTAGTCGATTGAACACATTGCCCAGGATCGTCAGGAGGTTTGGCTCATTAGGGGTGTTGATGTACACGAGGCCCCCTGGCCTTGTCAGCGCTGCACACGCGGCCATCATGGCATCAGGATCATGCACGTGTTCCAGGACCGCATTCAGGACAATCGCGTCAAAGATCCTCGAATTCGTCGCGGCATAGTGCTCAATGGTTTGAGGCACAAGGGATATCCCATACCGCCCTCGCACGTGCTCGATCATCGCGTGAGCAAACTCAAGTCCGACCACGTCGTCCAGTCCCTCACGCCGTGCCGCTTCGAGCAGCTCACCTCGACCGCTCCCCACATCGAGTATCGAAGGCACCGCCTGCCCCGTGGCTCGTCTGATGTCCTGAATGAGCCGACAAAACCCTGCGATTCTCCCGCGTTCATCATGACCACCGACTTCATCATGACCCTGGAAGTATGTGGACGGGTCACCGTACAGTTGTTGCGGAGCGCGTGGGTAGGGGAAGGGATTGGGAAACAGGAGCCCGCAGGCCTGACATTGGACAATGCGCGTGGCCACCCCCAGGCCATAACGATGCCACTTCCCACCCCGGTATCCAAGCACTCGTTGAGCCGAGGAACCGCAGGTGGGACACGATCTCTCACGGAGTTCGAACTCATTCCCTTCTGAATCGACCGTGATGCCCTGCGGCGACTGATGGGTCTTCGTTGGCATCGATGTGGCTTCCCTAGATCGGACGGGGTCTCATCGCCCTCCCCCGTCCCATGTATGCTATGATAGCAGGGTGATGCTTCAGCCGAAGACAGCACCCTCACCCGTGGCCGTCATCACTGGTGCGTCCAGTGGGATCGGCTATGAGCTCTCGAAGCTTTTTGCGCGCGACGGCTCCCATGTGGTCCTCATTGCGCGATCGGCCGACGCGCTCCGCAACGCGGCTCGAACACTGACGCAAATCTCCGGGGCCACCGTCACGACGTTGGCCGCGGATCTGTCACGACGCGACGCTCCGGAAGAGATTGTGACCGAGTTGAAGCGTCAACACCTCCAGGTCCACGCGCTGGTGAACAATGCGGGATTTGGCCTCCACGGGTCGTTCATGAAGACGGACCTGACCACCGAACTCGCCATGATCCAAGTCCATGTCGCGACGCTCACCCACCTGACAAAACTGTTGCTGCCCGATCTAGTGCAGACGCATGGGAAAATTCTCAACGTGGCGTCCATCGCCGCCTTCCAGCCGACGCCGCTCATGGCGGTCTACGCAGCGACGAAAGCGTACGTGCTCTCGTTCTCTGAGGCGTTGGCGAATGAGGTGCGTGAGTTGGGAGTCTCGGTGACCGCGCTCTGTCCAGGGCCGACGCCCACAGGTTTTCAGCAGCGGGCGGGCATGGGGTTGTCAAGGTTGACTCAAGGCAACCTGATGCGTGCGGAGACCATCGCGTGGCTTGGATACCGGGGACTCATGCGGAAGCAGGCGGTTGTCGTTCCGGGGTGGAAAAACCACCTCAGTGTCTGGACCCTGCGGCTGTTGCCCCGGAATCTCGGAGTCCGACTGGCCAGAACCGTTCAAGAAAGCCGAAGGGCTGTCACGACGAGTCGATGAACGCCCGTGTCGCGCGACGGGCCAATGCCAGCAACCAGCGTGGACGGTAGTAATACGAACAGTAGGCCCACTCCTTCAGCCGGAGGATCTGCGCGGGTTCCAGGTGATCGTGTCGAAAGGTCGGGGTGTAGCAGTCGAAGCGCTCCCAGTTGGTTTCGAAGATCCGATCTTTCAGCGATTCATAGAAGGCGGTCCCTGGAAACGGCGTGCAGACGAAGAATTGGGCGACGTGCGTGTTCAACCGCTTGGCGTACTGCACGGTTCGGCGAATCGTCTCCTCGCTATCCTCTGGCAGACCCAGCACGTAGAAGACGGACACTCGGATGCCTTTTCGATCGCAGTATCGAATCATGGCTTCCTGGTGGCTGACTGCCGCATTCTTGCGCTTGACCCCGGCAAGCACCGCCTCATCCGATGATTCCACGGCCACGTTGAGCACCCGCAGGCCGGCCTGATACATCGTGTCCAGCAGCCGCTCATCGAGCAGATCGAGGCGCGTTTCGCAAGCCCACCGAAGGCGAAGGCGGCGTGCCAACAACCCCTCGCAGATGGCGGTCACCCGCTTGCGATCGGCCGTGAACAAAGGATCGCGGAAGAGAAACCCTCGAATTCGGTATCGGTCGACGAGCTCCTGAAGCTCTGCGACCACATTCCCCGCGCTCCGCTTGTTCCACTGATAAAAGACCGGATAGGGACAGTAGCTGCACGAAAACGTGCACCCTCGACTGGCCAGCACCGGCAGAAACGGCCGATCGCGCAGCGCAGGGAGGTAGGAGTAGGCGCGGACCGGAAAGGGTGACCAGTCAGGAAACGGCAAGTCGTCCGCGTTGAACCGCCCGTTCTCGCTCACGACGCCAGACGGAAACTCGCCGTTCGCCAGTCGCGCTCCCCACGTCTCCGGCTCTCCGCGAATGATGAAATCGGCCCGGGCTTCGTAGAGCTCTGGTTGCGCCCCGGCAAACGGCCCGATGAACCCGATCTTCGCACGGCTCCTGCGTCGAATCTCGTCGGCCGCGTGCAGCTCCGCCCGATGCTCCACCATCGAGGAATGGATGATCGCCAGATCCACATCCGTAAAGGCGGTCGGGTCGACCACGACCTCGTGCCCCGCGCGACGGAAGAATGCCGACAGATACCCGTACGACATCAGCGGGACGCGCTCGCCCAGCCACTTGGCGGTCTCGATGAGCCTGGCGGGCCAGGAACGGCCGACGTGAAACGCCCAGCCGTAACCGGCCATGAAATCTCGATTGATGCACTCACGCCGCCTGGATCGGACTTCGACGAGCGCGATCCGCATACGACCCCGCCCCGCCATGGCGTTCTGCCTCCCGTTCAAAACCCACGTGACGTCTGACGACATAGAGCGGACGTCCTTTGACCTCGTCAAGCACCCGCCCGATGTACTCGCCGATCACCCCAAGCGCCAGCAACTGGATGCTGCCAATGAACAAGATGAACAACACGGTCGAGGCCCACCCCGAGGGGGGATCAGTGGTAAACAAACGCAGATACAGCGCCCAGACCATGCCTCCGATCGACAGGAGCGCCGTGCTCACCCCCACAACCGTCGCCAGACGCAGGGGCACATAGGAAAACGACACCAGGCCATCGACCGCCATCCGGAGGAGTGTTGCGAGCGACTTTGGCCGACCCGCGCGCCTGGCTGTGCGCTCCAGCGGAACGCCACACTGCTTGAATCCCACCCAGGCCCGTAGACCGCTGACATAGCGCGATCGTTCGGGCAGTTGCTTCAGCACCTCCACGACTTGGCGCGTCATCACACAGAAGAGCCCTGAATCAACCGGCAGCGGCGTGGACGCGATCCGGTTGAGCAGCCGATAGAAGAGGAAGACCGCCGCGCGTTTGAGCACCGATTCCTTGCGTTTCACGCGAATCGCATACGCGACCTCATAGCCCGCCTGCACTGTCGCCACCAACTTTGGCACATCTTCCGGTGGGTCCTGGAGATCACCATCCATCAGCGCCACGAGCTCGCCGGCGGCGACATCCAGACCTGCGGTCACCGCCACCGCCTGACCGAAATTCCTCGAGAGCTGGATGAGGCGTACGCGGGAGTCGGTGGCGACCAAGCGCTCCAGCAGCTCACCGGAACGGTCGGTGCTGCCGTCGTCAATCACGATGATCTCGTAGGACAACCCCAGCGCTTGTAGGCAGCGGGTGAGCCGCTGGTAGAGCTCCGGCAGGATCTGTTCCTCATTGAAGACCGGGATGATCACAGACAGGGTCGGCCGTGGGCCGTGGGCCACCTCCACCTCGAACAACCCCGTCATGGGGGTGTTGCTGCCACTCATCGAGACGGTGCCAACTGGAGAGGTACGTTGCGAGGCATCTGTGATGTCGAATCACCCGACCCTCCTGCGGCACGGGGCGACCGCGCGGGGGGCCCGGCGAGCGAGAACCCCAAACACGAGAAGAGATAGAGGGCCGGAATGAAGGGTGAGCGGTAGCGGGAGTTCAACACGTAGAATATCAGTACCAAGCTCGTGAAACACAACGGCAACGACAGCAGCGCCAAATCCAGCCTCGTACGACGTCGAATCGCCGCGACGATCCCCACCAGCGCGCTGACTGAGAGGACCGTGGCGAGGGCCGTTTGATAGGGGCCCCCGTCGTTCAGTCCCTGCACCAAGTCCATCTGACCGAATCCACGATGCGTCCACAGATCTACCCCCTGCTTCCACCAGCTTGGGATGACATGCTGCCAGAGCAGGTGGGGCTCAGCCGCCAATCGCCGCAGCCATTCGACCAGACCGATATCATAGAGGTGGGCGCCGGGCAGCTGCAAGGCGTAGTTCCATTGGATAATTTTGTATTCTGCGTGGGCTCCGCTCAAGGTCCAGTATCCCCAGGCCATCCGGTGACGTATCACCATCAGTGCCACGGGGACGCATACCCCCAGCCACAGCAGACCCGCTTGTCTTCTCGCGGTCCACGCACCAGGCCGAGGCCGTTCCCAGAGCATGCACAGATACCACACCAGCGGCAGCATGAGCGAGGTCGTCCGAAAGATGACAGACACCCCCAGCGCCAACCCTGCGAAGAGCCCGACACGCAGGCGCGCGTTCGGGTCAGCCGCCAGCGACCACAACAGCAGGGCCAAATAGACCCACGCAAAGAAGAACGTCTCCTGGTTCATCGTCGCGAGCAGGTGGAGCATGACGTGATCCGCCACCACCAACAGCCCGGCCACCACGCCGAAGACGGCCTGGCCGGTCAGCTTCCGGCCGATCCAGTAGACCGCGACGGCCAGTAAGCCTCCTGCCATCCCTTGCCACACCAGCCAAGACGGAATATGCGGTCCACCAACCAACCAAAACCAGAGCCCCATGAGGAGATAGTAGCCCGTGAAGAAGACCTGGTCCCCCATCTTGGAGGTGAAGAAGCGGCTTGGGTCTTTCGCGAAGTCGACCGCTAAGGAATAGTAGGCCGGGCCGTCATCACTCCCTGAGGGAAAGCCGACTTGAGCTCCGGGTTGGCCCGGTCCGGTCAAGGTGTAGATCCGCAGGCCTGCAGCCCAGACGAGGAGCGCGGCGCCAACGAAGAGGCCAACTGGTACGAGTCGCCAGGCCTTGGGTGACAGCCGAATGGCCCACCCTCGGTAGCCCTGCCAGGCCCCCAGGATCGCGCCACATCCCAGGCCCAAGACAGGCATGACCCAGTGGCCGATCCGTAGGCCCTGGAACACCAACAGCAGTGGAGCCACGACCAGCGGCCTGCTCCAGCCATCGACGGTCCACCACGAGTGCCGACTCGAGCTCACCGACAGCGCCGCCTGCCAGCCGATGAGCGTCGCGAGACCGAGTTCGTAGGCGAGCAGGTAGACTTGGTAGACCTTGGGATACGACAGACCGGTCGGGGTCCCGCGGAGGAATGGAAGCCACGCCGCGATGGTCAGCACGGCAAACAACCATAACGAGCGCCCGACTGCGACCCTCCACCCCTGCCGCTGGCCACGGATCAGGGTGAGAACGGTCAATGTCGCAATGAGGAGGGGTGGCCACAGTAACTTCGTTCTGCCAATCGGCAGCCACACGGTTGGCCAGACGGCCGCCACGCTGAGCCATGCTCCGAGGGCAAG
The DNA here is from genome assembly GCA_016193175.1 of Candidatus Omnitrophota bacterium. Taxonomy (GTDB): domain Bacteria; phylum Omnitrophota; class Gorgyraeia; order Aquiviventales; family Aquiviventaceae; genus JACPSQ01. The sequence continues at coordinate 3,064 of JACPSR010000142.1, read as the reverse complement.
AGGCCCTCTCCACGATCTCATGCCCGATCCCTCCTCCTCTTTTTGGGAAATGTTACCGTGTTTCACTCCATCGGTCAAGGCGGCTGAATCATCGGGACGGCCTGACCGGGAGATCTTGGGCGAACCATACGACGGTCCGCTGCAGACCTAAGTCCAGGGTGATGGTCGGTTGCCATCCCAGGAGTCGGCGCGCCTTCGTAATATCAGGGCAACGCTGCTTGGGGTCGTCCTGCGGCAGCGGACGGAACTCGATCTGGCTGGCCGCCGTCTCCTTGTTGAAATGCGTCAGGACTTTCTTGGCGATCTCGAGGATGGAGCGCTCATCGGGATTGCCGAGGTTCACCGGATCATGGATTGAGCTGTCCATGAGGCGACGAATCCCTTCGACCAGGTCATCGATGTAGCAGAAGCTACGGGTCTGGCTTCCCTGACCAAACACCGTCAGCGGCTCACCCTTCAGTGCCTGACGGATGAACGTGGGGATCGCCCGGCCGTCATCCAGCCTCATCCGGGGCCCGTACGTATTGAAGATGCGCGCGATACGCGTGTCGACGCCGTGCTCGCGGTGATAAGCCACGGTGAGGGCTTCGGCGAAGCGTTTCGCCTCGTCGTAGACCCCACGGGGGCCCACGGGGTTGACATACCCCCAGTAGTCCTCCAGTTGGGGATGGACGCGGGGATCGCCGTACACCTCCGAGGTTGACGCAAGGAGGAACTTGGCCTGCTTGGCCTTGGCAATCCCGAGGCTGTTGAGCGTCCCTAGCGAACCCACCTTGAGCGTTTGGATGGGATACCGAAGGTAATCGACAGGACTGGCGGGGGAAGCGAAATGGAGGACGTAGTCGATGGGGCCGGAGAGCTCAAGGGGTTTGGTGATATCGTGACGGAGCAACTGGAAGGCCGGCTTGGAGAGAAGGTGCGCGATGTTGGACTCGCTGCCCGTGATGAAGTTGTCCACGCACAGGACAGTGTGCCCTTCCTCCAGGAAACGATCGCACAGGTGCGAGCCGATGAACCCCGCACCACCCGTGATCAGGACACGCATTAGAGCGCGCCCTGAACCTGGACCGCCTCCTGCTCAACGTGGACTGCCTGCTGAGGCTCTTGAACCGCCCGTTGGATGAGGGTGATGCCGCGGTGCTTATTGGGAGCCCGTTTGATGTACCCTTTGCGCTCCAAGGCGTTGAGGCGGTCGATGGCGGATTTGTAAGAGGTGATCTGGCACCCCTGCTGGATTTCCCGAATCAGCGGGGATCCCTGGTGCTCGCTAACGTAGCGTTGAAGAAACTCGAAGACCGTCTGCTGCTTTTGCGTGAGGGTAAGCTTCGCCATTCCGGATCCTCCAGTCAAAAATTACAATACAAGCGTCAGAAAAGGCGCTATCACTTTATCGCAGCCGCTCGAGAGGGTCAAGCCGTTTCTCATCAAATGCTGAGGCGGCCATGTCGGCGATCCGGCGTCCAACAGCGATGGAGGCGGTCGCGGCCGGCGAGGGGACGTTGTGGACATAGATCGCGTGGTGTCCTTGGACAATATCGAAATCGTCCAACAGTGAGCCATGGGGATCGACGGCTTGAGCGCGCACGCCGCTCCCCCCAGGCGAGAGATCGTTTGGCCGCACCTCAGGAACGAGTTGCTGCAGCGCCCTGACGAACGCTCGCCTGCTCCACGAGCGATAGAGCTCGCCGAGGCCGGTCACCCAGTATCGCCCCGCCATCTTCCAGAACCCGCTGTAGCTCACCAGGTCCCATGTGTCCGTGACGCTGACGTCGCTCTTGCGATACCCTTCCCGCTTGAGCGCGAGCACGGCGTTTGGCCCGGCGTGGACGCGCCCATCCACCGTCCGGGTGAAATGGACGCCGAGAAACGGCAGGGCGGGATCCGGCACCGGGTAAATCATCCCCTTCACGAGGCATCGCCGCTCGGGCACCACCTCGTAGTACTCCCCCCGGAACGGGACAATCCGCACGTCGGATGAGGCACCAGCCATGACCGCCACCCGGTCGGCCTGAAGCCCTCCGCAGGTCACCAGGAACGTAGCCTGGAGATCGCCCGCGGCGGTCTCGAGCACCCAGACGCCGTTTCGTCGCTCGAGGTGCTGCACCCGCGCCGAGGTGCGAATCTCCCCGCCGCGCTGCCGGATCACCTCGGCAAAGGCCCGAGCCACCTCTCCATAATCAACGACGCCGGCCTGCGGGACATGGAGCGCTTTGATCCCCCGGGCGTGCGGCTCGATCTCTCGGAACTCCTCTGGACTGAGGAGCCTCAGTCCCGGCACGCCGTTGGCGCATCCCCGCTGATACAGCGTTTCGAGCGCCGGCAGCTCAGACGGCTCGGTCGCGACCACCAGCTTGCCGCAGAGGAGGTAGGGGATTCGGTGCGCGCGGCAAAACTCGACGAGGAGCCGGGCTCCCTCAACGCATGTTCTGGCTTTGACCGAACCGGGCCGATAGTAGATCCCGGAGTGAATCACCCCGCTATTGTGTCCGGTCTGATGGGCGCCGAGGTGTGTTTCTTTCTCCACCACGACCAGCCTCGATCCCGGGACGCGGGTGAGCCACTCCATGGCCGTGGCCAACCCGACGATCCCGCCGCCGATCACCGCGACATCATAGACAGGCATGCCCTCACGCGCCGGCAAGCGCCTCCGCGATCGTCGCAACCACGCGCTCGATCTGCGATGGGGTCAGCTCTGGGTACATCGGCAGCGCGAGGATCTCGCGGCTGACCGCTTCCGCGATGGGAAACCGTCCGGCGCCTCGCACGTACGGCCGCAGCGCCGGCTGGGTTGGCAGCGTCGAGGGATAGGCGACCTGGGCGTCGATGCCCGCTCTCGTCAATGCGGCACAGACACGGCTGCGGCGGCGGGTCCGGATCGCATAGAGGTGGTAGACGTGCCGGCAGCCCGGCTGCTCCCGGGGGAGGATGATCCCGCCGATCCTGCACCGACGGAACGCATCGGCATAGCGGCGCGCGTTGCGCCGACGGGCTTCGTTCCATCGGTTCAGATGCCGGAGCTTGACGCGGAGGACGGCGGCTTGCAGCTCGTCGAGGCGGCTGTTGG